>NZ_JAIUHA010000006.1:0-445939 GCF_020164885.1 Mesorhizobium sp. CO1-1-7
CGGTCTGAATTGATTCGCAGATTCTCGCCGGGTGCGGCCATTCAAAACCTCATCAATTGCGGGGCGTCCCCCTCCCCCTCGAGGGGAGGGTGGCCGCGAAGCGGTCGGGTGGGGTCGGCTGACATACGCTCGACTTTTTCCTTGACCACCTGCGCGACATGCCAAGCGCTGTTTATGACATCGGGTTCGTCGACACGGAAGACCTCGAACCCAAGCGATCGTAGATACGCGTCACGAACGGCGTCGTGCTGCTTGCCCTTTTCGTGCTCATGCAAATCGCCGTCGACTTCAACAATCAGCTTTGTAGAAAAGCAGGCAAAGTCAACGATATAGGGCCCAATCGGACATTGTCGGCGAAACTTGATTCCGTTTGGTTTCAACTCACGCAATTCATACCAAAGAAGGGATTCGCCTTTGGTCGCGTGAACTCGAAGCGCGCGCGCCTTTTGGCGCATTTCGAAGCTCACGCGGGTACGGGGCATCAGAAGCGACCTCGCGGCAAAAGATCACGTCGGCACCCGGTCGAACCGACCCCACCCGACCGCTTCGCGGCCACCCTCCCCTCGAGGGGGAGGGATATCGGCGCCCAGTTCTTCAATCGATCATCCTAAGCACTTCACGCACATGGTCGATCAGTTCGTTGATCTGGCCCTTGGTGATGATCAGCGGCGGCGACAGTGCGATGATGTCGCCGGTGGTGCGGATCAGCGCGCCGCGCTCGAACGCCTTGACGAAGGCCGAGAAGGCCCGCTTTGTCGGACTGCCCGCGATCGGCGCCAGTTCGATCGCGCCGATCAGGCCGATGTTCCTGATGTCGATGACATGCGGTTCGCCCTTCAGCGAATGCAGTGCATCTTCCCAGTAAGGCGCCAGTTCGTCGCCGCGCGTCAGCAGGCCCTCTTCCTTGTAGGTGTCGAGCGTGCCGAGTGCGGCCGCACAGGCGATCGGGTTGCCCGAATAGGTGTAGCCGTGGAAGAACTCGATCATGTGCTCGGGGCCGGTCATGAAGGCGTCGTGGATTTCCTTCTTCACGAACACCGCGCCCATCGGGATGACGCCGTTGGAGACGCCCTTCGCGGTGGTCATGATGTCGGGCGTGACGCCGAAATAGTCGGCCGCGAACGGCGCGCCGAGACGGCCGAAACCGGTGATGACCTCGTCGAAGATCAACAGGATGCCGTGCTTGGTGCAGATTTCGCGCAGCTTCTCGAGATAGCCCTTCGGCGGCAGAATGACGCCCGTGGAACCCGCGACCGGCTCGACGATGACGGCGGCGATGGTCGAGGCGTCATGCAGGGCGACGATACGCTCAAGCTCGTTGGCGAGCTCCGCGCCATACTCCGGCACGCCTTTGGAGAAGGCGTTCTTCTCCGGCAGATGCGTGTGCGGCATGTGGTCGACGCCGCCCAGCAACGTGCCGAACATCTTGCGGTTGGTGACGATGCCGCCGACCGAGATGCCGCCGAAATTGACGCCGTGATAACCGCGCTCGCGGCCGATAAGGCGGGTGCGCGACCCCTCGCCCTTCACGCGATGATAGGCGATCGCCATCTTCAGCGCCGTTTCCACCGATTCCGAACCGGAATTGGTGAAGAACACATGGTCCATGCCCTTGGGCGCGAGGTCGACCAGGCGGTTCGCGAGCTCGAACACGATCGGATGGCCCATCTGGAAGGCGGGTGCATAATCCAGCTCGGCGGCCTGGTGCTGGATCGCCTCGGTGATCTTGGGACGGCAATGGCCGGCGTTGACGCACCACAGGCCGGCGGTGCCGTCCAATACCTTGCGGCCATCGCTGGTCGTGTAATGCATGTCCTTGGCGGACACGAACATGCGCGGCGCCTGCTTGAACTGCCGGTTTGCCGTGAACGGCATCCAGAATGCGCTGAGATCGTTCGGCGTGACTTTCAGCCGGTTGGACATGACCAAGACTTCCCCTTGTAACCTGTTTCGCTGCGTCCAACGCTTGGTCTTTGCCGCGCTTTCATGCTACGCAAATTTTGACCGATTGGACAAACGTTAGCACCGCCATGTCGGCGGTCAATGGATTACTAGCGGAAATGCGGCTCCTGAAGTGCGTTCCACAGCTTAGGGAAAAACTGGTCCAGAGAATTGGTCCAGATGTCCTTGAATGCGAGATTTGGCAATACGAGGGTCCGCAACGGTGACCGCGAGCACGCAAGCCCCTCGCCGCACCCGCATCCAGCAGGAAAAGCGCGAACTGATCCTGGAGGCCGCGCTCGAAGTGTTTTCCACCAACGGCTTCCGCGGTTCGACCATCGACCAGATCGCCGAAGCCGCCGGCATGTCGAAGCCGAACCTGCTCTACTATTTCCGCCGCAAGGAAGACATTCACGAGACATTGATGGAACGGCTGCTCGAAACCTGGCTGGCGCCGCTGCGGGAACTCGACGACATCGGCGATCCGATGACTGAACTCAGGAGTTACATCAGGCGCAAGCTGGAAATGGCGCGCGACTTTCCGCGCGAGAGCCGCCTGTTCGCCAACGAGATCCTGCAAGGCGCGCCGCGCATCATGCCGCTGCTGGCGGGCGAGTTGAAGACGCTGGTCGACGAGAAAGCCGCCGTCATCAAGGGCTGGATGCGCGCCGGCAAGATCGCCCGGACCGATCCCTGGCACCTGATCTTCTCGATCTGGGCGACGACGCAGCATTACGCCGATTTCGATGTCCAGGTCCGCGCCGTGCTGGGGCCGAACCGTGGCGGCGACGGCCGCTTCGAGGACGCTGCCCGCTTCCTCGAGCAATTGTTCCTCGATGGGCTGAGGCCGAAAGGGTAACAGGCGAAATCATGTCTAGATTGGCCGAAGCGCACATTGGCTTCGTCATTCTAGGGCGAAGCAAGGAGCGAAGCGACGCGGCGCAGACCCTAGAATCCATGCCGCGACACATGAGCGCCGCTACGGTCAGAATTCTGCTCCGCTGCACTATACTGTCAAGGTAACGGCATGGATCCTCGGGTCTGCGCGTCCGCTTCGCTTCCGCTCCGCCCGTGGATGACGAAGTTGAGAGCGCGCCGGCAGATAACTTCACGCGCTGCGCCGTTCGGCCGGCATCGCCTCCAGCAGTTGTTGAAGTTTGGAGATCGAGTTCTGCTCGGCAAGCGGCGTGTAGACGATCAGCCGCATGTCCGAGCCGTCGTCGATCGACAGGCTCATATGCTCGAAGGCCATCAGGCCCACTGTGGGATGCCGGACATGCTTCACGCCAGTCAGCCTGCGCGCCACGTCGCGCCGGGGCCACCAGTCACGGAACTCGGGACTTGAACTCATCATCAGCGCGATCAGCCGTTCGAAATCCGGATCGCCGACATATTTGGCGCTTTCGGCACGAAACGAAGCAAGCACCACGCGGGCAAGTTCTTCCCAGTCGACCAGCAGGCGGCGATGCTGCGGGTTGGTGAACACCATGTGGACGATGTTTCTGCTATCACCCTCAAGGAGGCCGTAGTCGCCGAACACCGCCACGGCCGCTTCGTTCCAGGCAAGAACGTCCCAACGACGGCCGACGACATAGGCGGGCTGCAGCACCAGGCTTTGCAGCATGTGCAACAGCGTAGCGTCGACCTTTTCAGGTGCCGCCACACGACGCTCCGGCTGCTGGCGGCCGGCCAGGATGAACAGATGCCGCTTCTCCGCGGCGTCCAGGCGCAGCGCCTCGCAGAGCGCCGCCAGCACTTCCACCGAGGGCCGCACATCCCTGCCCTGCTCGAGCCAGGTGTACCAGGTGGTGCCGACACCGGCGATCATCGCCACTTCCTCCCGCCGCAGACCCGGCGTGCGCCGTCGCGGACCTGTCGCGATGCCGGTGGCCGATGGCGCCAGCCTTTCCCGGCGCGACCGCAGGAAGGCGCCGAGTTCGCGCCGGCGGCTCTCGTCGGCTGATCGGATGGAGGCAGAGGGAGCGTTCATACCGGCCATTATAGCAGTATTGATACCAGGATAAAGTTTGAACTGTTTGACATGGGCGAAGCGCTCCATCTTGCGTTCAGGGCAACAACAGGAGGCTCTGAACATGGAATTGAAAGACAAGACCATTCTCATCACCGGCTCGACCGACGGCGTCGGCCGCGTGGTGGCGCAAAGGCTGGGTGCCGCCGGCGCACGGGTGCTGGTGCATGGCCGCGATGCCACACGCGGCGACGCCACTATCGCCGCCATCGAAGCCGCCGGCGGCAAGGCCGAGTTTTTCGCGGCCGATCTCGCTTCGCTGGCGCAGGTACGACGCCTCGCCGAAGCCGTGCGCGCCAGCACGAGCCGCCTCGACATCCTCATCAACAATGCCGGCGTCGGCACCGCTGGCGACAAACGACAGACAAGCGCCGATGGCTACGAGTTGCGCTTTGCCGTCAATTATCTCGCCGGCTTCCTGCTGACCTCGGAGCTTCTGCCGCTGCTGAAGGCGAGCGCCCCGGCACGCATCGTCAATGTCGCGTCCGCCGGCCAGCAGGCGATCGATTTCGACGACGTCATGCTGACCCGCGGCTACAGCGGCGTGCGCGCCTATTGCCAGAGCAAGCTGGCGCAGATCCTGTTCACCGTCGATCTGGCCGGGCAGTTGGAAGGCAGCGGCGTCACCGTCAACGCGCTGCATCCGGCGAGTTACATGAACACCACCATGGTCCGCCAGGCGGGCGTCACGCCATGGAGTTCGGTCGAGACCGGCGCCGAGGCTATCTTGAATCTCGCCACCTCGCCCACGCTGGAAGGGCGCAGCGGCCTCTATTTCGACGGCCTGCAGGAGTCCTGCGCCGACGCCCAGGCCTATGACATCAAGGCAAGACAACAATTGCGAAGCCTGAGCCTCGAGCTTGTCGGGCTGGCTTTCCCTGAAACGAAGGAACAGCATTCATGACCAACAGAACCGAACACACGGTGATCATCGGCGGCTCATCCGGCATTGGCCTGGCGACGGCGCGCAAACTGCTCGGTCCCGGCATGAAGGTCACGATCACCGGGCGCAACCAGGACAAGCTCATCAGCGCCTGGAAAAGCCTTGGCGGAGCCGCCGACAAGGCGGCCTTCGACGCTTCGAAACCGGATGAAGTCCGCCAATTCTTCGAGCGCCTCGGCCCGTTCGACCACCTCGTTCTGGCGGCGAGCGGCGGCAAGGGCCTCGGTCCGTTCGAAACCCTCGACCTCACCGATATCGCCGGGGGCGTCAACGAGAAGGTGCGGCCTCAACTCTCCTGCCTGCAGGCCGCCTTGCCGACGCTGAACAAATCGGGGTCGGTCACCTTCATCTCGGCGGTATCGGCCCAGCTCGCCACGCCGGGCGTCGCCGGCATCGGCGCCATCAATGGCATGCTCCTGACCGTGGCGCCGATCCTGGCGGTCGAGCTGAAGCCGCTGCGCGTCAACGTCGTGGCGCCCGGCGTCATCGACACGCCATGGTGGGACTTTTTGCCCGCAGAGCAGCGGCAGGCGGTCTTTGCAGACTATGCGGGGAAAACGCCGGTCGGCCGCATCGGCCGCGCCGAGGACGTCGCCTCGGCGATAGCCTTCCTCGTCTCCAACAGCTTCATGACCGGCCAGGTGCTGACCTGCGATGGCGGCCTGCGGTTCGCGGCGTAAACGTTGGAGAGTTAAAGCGACTGCGCGATCAGCGTCAAAAACCCTCCGCTCAGCGCGACATTGCCGACGAAGCCATTGATGCGGGATGCACGCTCCGGACCCTGATGACCCCAGAAATTGTGGAACATCGGCGTCACGACGGTCAGGAACAGCACCAGCACCGCGCAGGCAATCGGCGTCCAAAAGCCGACCATCACCAGCACTCCCGCGATGATCTGCGCGACAATACCCACCCACAATGCCAGCCGGGCCTGGGGCACGCCACGCGCGGCCACCAACCCGGTTAGGAAATCCGCGTTCTGGATGTTGCGCAGGCCGGCGAAGGCAAAGGCACCGCCGAGCAGCAGGCGGCTCAGAAACAGCAAGGTCGAAGGCAAATCGACAGGCATCGAACTCCCCCTTTGAACAGTAGGGGCGCCGCCTTTCACCGGCGGCGCCCCAATAGATGTCCGGACTGTCAGGCCGCCTTGGCGGCCGGCATCGGATGAATGGCGTGGAACGGGACACAGAGCCGGTTCCAGGTGTTGATCATGCCGACCGCGACGGACAGCTTGACCAACTCTTCTTCCGAGAAATGCTCCAGCGTGCGCGCATAGAGTTCGTCCGGCACGCCGTTGTTGGCGACCAGCGTCACCGCCTCGGTCCAGGCCAGTCCGGCGCGTTCGCGCTCGGAGAACAGCGGCGATTCCTTCCAGGCGGCGACGAGATAGAGCCGCTGCTCGGTCTCGCCGTCGCGCCTGGCTTCGCGGCTGTGCATCTCCACGCAGAAGGAACAGCCATTGATCTGCGAGGCCCTGAGCTTGACCAGGTGCAGCAGGCTCACCTCCAGTCCACATTCGTCGACCGCCTTGTTGAGTGCCGACACAGCCTTCATGATCTCGGGCGCCTTGGCGAAGAACTGCAGCCTCTGTTTCATCGTCTTTCCTTTCACATCCTTGGGGAGGTTAATTTAGGCTTGGTTGGTTGAACTGGGTTTCTGCCGCCGTTGATGGCGCTCGACAAAGGCGCAGCTCGCGGCAAACGATCTGGGGTCGCCTTCCGCAGCGTAATCCGCCACGATGTCGGACAACTTCACCTCGGCGAGCGCTGCCCGGTAGGCGCGCTCCGCCTTGAGCATCGCGGCATTGATGCCGCAAGGTTTCACATAGGCGGAGGCATCGATCTTGACCGGACCGTTGCGGCGGATCTCGCCGCAGCGAAAAGCCGGCTCGCGCCCTTCGATGGCCAGCACGATGTCGAGCAGCGTGATGCGTTCGGCAGCCCGCGCCAGCCGGTAGCCGCCGGCGGGACCCGGCACCGATTCCAGAATGCCGGACGCCGTCAGCATGTTGAGGTGCTTCAGCAAATAGCTCGGCGACAGGCCGAAGGATTCCGCCAGCGCCGCGCCCGGCATGGTACTGTTGCCGTCGACGCTCGCCAGTGTCGCCGCGCAGTGGATGGCCGCCTCAACGCCCTCGCCCAGCTTCATAATGCTAGTCTCCAATTCGTAGATACATCATATCCTGGATAAAATTTATCTGCAATAAGAAAATGAAAAGGCGACGCCCGGAGAAGCCGCTTTTGAAAGGTTACCCCTACTCCGCCGCCACCTTGGCCATCGGGTTGTTCGGGTGGGTGGTCCAGTTGGCATAGACCGGCGACACAGGTCTGCCGGTGCGCTGGTCCAACGCGCCGGCCGCAAGCGGCTCCATGGTGATGCAATTGTCCACCGGGCAGACATTGACGCACAGATTGCAGCCGACGCATTCGGCCTCGATCACCTCGAAATGCCTGACGCCGTTGACCATGCTGGTGATCGCCTGGTGCGAGGTGTCCTCGCAGGCGATGTGGCAGCGGCCGCATTTGATGCAGGCATCCTGGTCGATATGCGCCTTGGCGACATAGTTGAGGTTGAGATACTGCCAGTCGGTGACGTTGGGCGTGGCGCGGCCGATGATGTCGTCGAGCGAGCGGTGGCCCTTCTCGTCCATCCAGTTTTCGAGGCCGGCGATCATCTCCTGCACGATCTTGAAGCCGTAGGTCATCGCCGCCGTGCAGACCTGCACATTGCCGGCGCCTAGCGCCATGAATTCGGCGGCGTCCCGCCACGTGGTGATGCCGCCAATGCCGGAGATCGGCAGGCCGCGGGTTTCGGGATCGCGGGCGATCTCGGCCACCATGTTCATGGCGATCGGCTTCACCGCCGGGCCGCAATAGCCGCCATGCGAACCCTTGCCATCGATGGTCGGCATCGGCGCGAAACTGTCGAGGTCGACGCCGGTGATCGAATTGATGGTGTTGATCAGCGACACCGCGTCGGTGCCGCCGGCATGCGCTGCCCGCGCCGGCTTGCGGATATCGGCGATGTTGGGCGTCAGCTTGGTGATGACGGGCATGCGCGTATATTGCTTGCACCAGCGCACCACCATTTCGATATATTCCGGCACCTGGCCGACGGCCGCGCCCATGCCGCGTTCCGACATGCCGTGCGGACAACCGAAATTGAGCTCGATGCCGTCGGCGCCGGTCTCCTCGACCAGCGGCAGGATCGATTTCCAGCTCTCCTCGACGCAGGGCACCATGATCGAGGCGATCAGCGCACGGTCGGGCCAATCCATCTTGACCTGCTTCATCTCGCGCAGATTGGTCTGCAAATCGCGGTCGGTGATCAGTTCGATGTTGTTGAGGCCGAGCAGGCGCCGGTCGGCACCCCAGATCGCACCATAGCGCGGGCCGTTGACGTTGACCACCGGCGGCCCCTCTTCGCCCAATGTCTTCCAGACCACACCGCCCCAACCTGCCTTGAAAGCGCGGATGACGTTGTAGGCCTTGTCGGTCGGCGGTGCCGAGGCCAGCCAGAACGGATTGGGCGATTTGATGCCGACGAAATTGTTTCTGATGTCAGCCATGACAGGTCCCTTTCAACGGAGACGAAGGAGCATTTCCACGGGTGCAAGACTGCCGCCTTCAAGCGCGGCGGTGAGATTGGCGATCTTGGTGCGGGCATCCTCGCCCATGATCAGGCCGACGCCGGGCGGCGGCTTTTTGCCCTCGGCCTGCGCGGCGGCCATGCGGGCACGCATGGTGGCGAAGAATTCGATGGCGAAAGCGCCGCGCGGGCGCTCGGCGATTACTGAAAAGCCGCAGACGGTGGCGGCGGCTCGATAATCAGCAGGCGTGGCGACGAACGACATGGTCGCGTCGGAGGCCCATGGCAGCGGATAGGTCAGTGCTCCATCCTTGAGCCGCATCACGTCATAGACGGCAAAGACACCGCCGGGCTTCAGCACGCGGGCGGCCTCGCTCATCAGCTTGGCCTTGTCGGGAAGGTTCATGCCGACATGCAGGATCATTGCCGCATCGAAGCTGGCCTTGGCGAACGGCATGTCCAGCGCGCTGCCTTGCACGAAGCGCGTCTTGCCGGCCATTCCCACCCGTTTCGACAGGCTGGTCGCGATATCGACATAGCTTTGGGTCAGGTCGATGCCGGTGACATCGGCGCCGGCATTGTTCGCGGCAAAACGGGCCGGGCCGCCGATGCCTGAACCGATGTCGAGAAGCCGGGCTCCAGGCTTCAGCCCCATCTGGTCGATGAGTTCCCTGGTGGCGGCCACGCCGCCAATGTGGAATTCGTCGACCGCTGCGAGATCGTCAGCGCTCAGATGGTCAATTTCCACGCCGGTGTCGGCAAGCGCGGCAAGAATCCGCTCCTCCAGGCCTGAAATCTCGTAGTGACGGGCAATGCCCGGTTCCACCGTGGCCATGGTCCTTATCCCTGGGTCAGGCTCCTGTGGATGCTTTCCGCCGCGTCGCGGCCTTGCGCCACAGCCGAAACGGTCAGGTCGTCGCCACCAAAAATGCAGTCGCCGCCGGCCCAGACCTTGGCCAGCGATGTGCGCCCTTCCGCGTCGACCTTGATACGGCCGGCTTCGAGATCGATCGACGCCCCGCTGCCGTTGAGTGCAGCCGGCACGAAACTCTGGCCGATGGCCTTGAACACCTGGTCGGCAACCAGCGTCAGCGTCTCGCCGGTGCCGGCAAGCCGGTCGCCGTCGAGTGCCGTGTATTCGAGTTCGATGGCACTGACCTTGCCGCCTTCGGCAATCACCCGCTTCGGCTGCAGCCAGTGACGGATGGTGACGCCATTGGCGGCGGCCAGGTCCTGTTCGAATTCGGAGGCGTTCATATGCTCCTGGCCGCGCCGGTAGCAGATCGTCACCTCCTCGGCGCCAAGCAGCTTCGACTGCACGGCGGCGTCGATCGCCGTCATGCCGCCGCCGATGACGACAACGCGGCGGCCGACCGGCAATCCGGAGAGGTCGCTGGCCTGGCGCAGTTCGGCAATGAATTCGACCGCGTTGGTGACGCCGGCGGCATCCTCGCCATCGGCGCGCAGCGCGTTGACACCGCCAAGCCCCATGCCAAGGAAAACGGCGTCGTAATTGCGGATCAGGTCGGAGAGCTGGTAATCGCGGCCGAGCGCCTTGCCATTCTGGATGTCGATGCCGCCGATCGCGGTGACATAGTCGACCTCGGCCTGGGCAAAGTTGTCGACGCTCTTATATGCGGCGATGCCATATTCGTTGAGGCCGCCCGCCTTCGGGCGCGCCTCCAGGATGGTCACGTCATGGCCATGGCGGGCGAGCCGGTGCGCCGCGGCAAGACCAGCCGGGCCGGCGCCGACGACGGCTACGGTTTTTCCTGTCGGCTCGGCGCGCGGATAAAATTGCCTGCTCTCGCTCATCGCGACATCGGTGGCGTAGCGCTGCAGACGACCGATCTGGACCGGCTTGCCTTCCGCAACCTCGCGCACGCAAACCTCCTCGCACAGCGTCTCGGTGGGGCAGACGCGGGCGCACATGCCGCCCAAAATGTTCTGGTCGAAGATGGTCTTGGCCGAGCCGATCGGGTTACCGGTCGAGATCTGGCGGATGAACAGCGGAATGTCGATCGAGGTCGGGCATGCGTTCATGCACGGCGCGTCGTAGCAGAAATAGCAGCGGTCGGATTCGACCAGCGCCTCGTGATGATCGAGCGGGGGATGCAGGTCGGAAAAATTATCCGCGTATTGGTCGGGCAGAAGCCGGCCGCCGACAATACCCTCTTTGAACTGGCCTTCTGGCATTCTCAGTTCCCCATGTTTTCGTTTTGGGGAAGGCTAGCACGTTTTATTTTTTTATCAATTGGTCAATTTTTGGCACAAACCGTTGAAAAGACTGGAAGAAAACATGATAGTGGTATTCATGTTATGATGACGGTGACACTGGGATAAGGCCGCCACCCCTGCCATTGCCATGGATAGACCTGATTTCGTCGGCGACCAATTGCTGCAGGCGCCACAGATTGCGGTCGCGAATGCCGAATTCCTCGAGGTGGCTGACGGTGTTGTAGAGATATTCGGCGCCCGATCCGATATGGCCACAGGCCCGCGCCAGCACCCGCGCCACCCGGTCCAGCGGCTGCCCGAGCGAAGTGCCCCTGCCCGTCACCCCGACCCAGAAACCCAGCGCCCGAAGATGCCCTTGCGCCGTACGCACCGAGACCCACCTGACCGAAGCGACGCTCTCATGATCGTCGATCTCGCGCCGCAACAGCCTTTCGATCTGAGCAGTCTTCTCCCCTTCCGGCAAACGGTAGATCACACCATCGCACCGCCCGCCGCGTTCGAGGGCCATCATCAGCCCAGGCTGCGCGACGCTGCCGCGCCAGCGAACCATGTCGATGCAGAACGAGCGGTGCCAGCCATGGGCGGTGGCACGCTGGCGTTCGACGGACTCGAAAGCCGGCTTCCAGATCAGCGAGCCATAGGCGAACACCCATAGCGGCCCCGCATCTGCTTCATCGGCGAGCCGCGCGGAAAGGACCCGGAAATCCTCGTCGCTCAGTTGCGTCCAGCCGCCGCTGGGCCCGGGATCGGCCTCGTCGCGATGGCACAGTGCGACAAGCTCGGCTGTAAGTGACATCTGCCGCATGGAACGACGACCTCCTCCTCGAGGCCAAGCAAAGGCGAAAATCGCAAGACACGCAAGATTGCCAAGAGGGTGCGCCTTGCCGTTCCCGATTTCCAGCCCAGATGTCGGATTTCCGTCGTCAAGATCGTCCTAGGATGGATCGAACGACGATCGGCGCACAAAGGTGAGGAGACCGACCATGCCACAATCCCCGATGCCCTTCTTCTGGTACGAACTGATGACATCAGACCTCGACGCCGCCGAGGCTTTCTACCCCGCCGTGGTGGGCTGGAAGGCCGAGCCCTTCGATAAGGCTCCAGGCATGCCGCGCTATGTCGTCATGAATGCCGGCGAGCGTGGCGTCGGCGGCCTGATGACGATGCCTCAGGATGCCGCCAAGATGGGCATGCCGCCCGCCTGGCTGGGCTACATCCACGCCAGGGATGTCGACGCGGCAACAGCGTCGCTGGAAAAGGCGGGGGGCGCCGTTCACCGCCAGCCCGACGACATTCCAGGCGTCGGCCGCTTTGCCGTCGTGGCCGATCCGCAAGGCGCGACCTTCATGCTCCTGCAGCCGAACGGCCCCGACCAGCCCGTCGTGCCGGCCAGCACGCCGGGCCATATCGGCTGGCATGAGCTTTATACGAGCGACTGGAAGGCCGCGTTTGACTTCTATTCCAGCCAGTTCGGCTGGGCCAATGCCGGCGAATTCGACATGGGGCCGATGGGCACTTACCAGACCTTTACCGCCGGCCCCGAATCCGGCGGTGGCATCATGAACAAGCCCGAGCAGATTCCGGTGCCGGTCTGGCAGTTCTATTTTAACGTCACCGGCATCGACGCGGCCGCAAAACGCGTCACCGACAATGGCGGCAAGATCCTGATGGGACCGATGGAGGTCCCCGGAGGCAGCTGGGTCGTGCAATGCCAGGATCCGCAAGGCGCGCACTTCGCTTTGATGGCGCCGGTGCGATAAGCGCCCGCGTCAACCGCTGATATCACGCTTGCTGGCGTCGACTTATTCCGGTGCCAGCACCGCGACCTTGAGGGTCTCTTTCTTGGCACCGCTGAACTGGACGGTGGCTTGGCCGGCCGCGAGCTTGAAGCGCACGCTTTTGCGGATGCCGGGACACGTCTTGACGCCGCTATAGCCGGACGATTTCACGGCTTTGCCGTCCTGGATAACATCGACCCAGGCCTCGCCCGACAGGCTGATCTGGATGGTCCCCTCCGGCGGCACCGCCACACTGGCGACAGCGCCGAATGTGCCTTCCGCAGGTGCGCGTTCGGGCGGCACCGCAAAGCCGGCCTTCTCGGCCGGCACCAGCGCCAGATCCGCGGCCGCCCCTACTGCCAGTATCGCTCCGGACGGCGTTGAGGGTGCCGTTGCAAACAGCGCCTGTTCGCGCGTCACCGGCCATCTGAAGGCCTCGCAGCCGGCGTCCTCGGCCATGGCTAAACTGGTACTCACAAGGATTGCGAACAGGCTGATGGCGACTTTTTTCATGGCAAGGGGACCCACATGTGAAGAGCATCCAAATCGACGCCTACAACCAATACAACCAAACAGGCAAAAATGCAACCTTTACGAGAACAATATGAAAGGCGGGGAACATTTCCAATCACCAATTGTTGATGGCTGGCCATGAGATGTGAATGGTCCACTGCCGGGCAATAACCTATGGCCGGTCCGAGAAGCCAAACGGAGTTTTGGATGAAGCTTTTCGATGGCCTTGCCAGATACCAGCCGCAGGCGCTTGGCGTTCTGCGCATCATGACCGCGCTGCAGTTCATCGAGCACGGCACGCAGAAACTGTTCAATTTCCCCGCCAGCGACCACGTAGCCAGCGCGTTGAGCGGACTGCCGCTAGCAGCCGGCATCCTCGAATTCGTCGGTGGCATTCTGCTGGCGCTGGGCCTTTTCACCCGCCCGGTCGCATTCCTTCTGGCCGGCGAAATGGCGATCGCCTATTTCATGGCTCACATGCCGCGCGACTTCTTCCCCGTCAACAACAGCGGCGATTCGGCGATCTCGTTCTGCTTCATCTTCCTCTATCTGGTCTTTGCCGGCGCCGGCGCCTTCGCGCTGGACAACCGCCGTAGCGCGTGAACCCCATGCGGGGGTGGTTCACCCCCGCATCCGTTCGAAATTCGCATCGAACAGCGGCGCCGCCTGGATTCGCGCCGCATGCCGTTTGCCGAGCAACTCGATTTCGAAGCCGTCGCTCTCCTCTGCGATCTCCTTCGGCACATAGCCGACAGCGACCGACTTCTTCGAATGATGGGCATAGCCGCCCGACGTCACCCAGCCGCGCACCGCGCCACCGAACCAGATCGGTTCGTCGCCGATGACATCGGCATCGTCGGCATCGACGATGAAGGCGCGCAGCCGCAACTTGCCGCCCTGTTTGCGCTCGGCCAGAGCCGCCGCCTTGCCGATGAAATCTGCGTCCTTGCCGTAGGCGACGAAACGATCGATGCCGGCTTCCAGCGGCCCATAGATCGGCCGGTATTCGCGCCCCCATGAGCCGTAGTTCTTCTCCAGCCGCAGCGCGTTGAGCGCGCGCGAGCCGAACAGACCGATGCCGAATTCCGCCCCCGCCGCCATCAGCGCCTGATAGGCGGCACGCTGATATTCCGGCGCCACCCAGATCTCGTAGCCGAGATCGCCGGTGTAGCTGACGCGGCCGACCAGGCACGGCGCCATGCCGACATCCATCTTGCCGACGGCCATGAAGGGAAATGCCGCGTTCGAGATGTCGGAGCGCGTGGCTTTCGCCAGCACGTCCCTGGCCTTGGGGCCGGCAATCGACAGGCCGGTAAGCTTTTGTCCCAGCGCTTCGATATGGACCGAGCCATCGTCGGGCAGATGCTGCTCGAACCAGCGCATGTGATATTGCTCGGCAATGCCGGAGCCGGCCAGGAACCAGCCCGCTTCTTCCCGACCTTGGGGGCTGAGATTGGCCAGCGTGAAATCGCCGATCAGCCTGCCGTCGTCCTTCAGCATCGGGGCGAGCGTCATCCGGCCGGGCTTCGGCAGCTTGCAGGCGAGCATCCGGTCGAGCCAGGCCGCGGCCCCCTCGCCCGTCACCTTGTATTTGGCGAAGCTCGATATCTCCGACAAGCCGACGCCTGCGCGAACCGTCGCGACTTCGGCGGCGACATGGCTGAAGTCGCTCGAGCGCCGCCATGAGAACTCGTCCTTGACGCCTTCCGGCGCGTACCAGAGCGGCACTTCCAGCCCGTAGGCGACGCCCCACTGCGCACCCTTGGCCGACAACAGGTCATAGACGGGCGTCGTCTTTAGCGGCCGCCCGGCCGGCAGTTCCTCGTTGGGGAAGCGGATCGAAAAACGCCGGGAATAGTTTTCGCGCACCTTGGCGTTGGTGTAGGCCATCGTCGCCCAGTCGCCGTAGCGCGCAACATCCATCGCCCAGATATCGGCGCCGGGATCGCCCTCGATCATCCAGTTGGATAGCGCCAGACCAACGCCACCGCCCTGGCTGAAGCCGGCCATGACGCCGCAGGCGACCCAGAAGCCCGGCAGGCCGCGCACCGGCCCGACCAGCGGGTTGCCGTCGGGCGCGAAAGTGAAGGGCCCATTGATGATCTGCTTGATGCCGGTGTTCTGGAAAGCCGGGAAATGCCGGAAACCGACCTCGAGCGACGGCGCGATGCGGTCGATATCCGGCGCCAGCAATTCATGGCCGAAATTCCACGGCGTCTGGTATTCTGACCATGGTCTGTTGGCTTTCTCATAGGTGCCCATCAGCATGCCGCCGCGTTCCTGGCGCAGATAGAGTTCGCCGTCGAAATCGACCGCATGGATGATTTCGGTGCCGGTTTTCTGGTTCCAGGCGGCAACCTCCGGCATGTCCTCGGTGATCAGGTACATGTGCTCCATCGCCAGTACTGGCAGTTCGAGCCCAACCATGCGGCCGACCTCGCGCGCCCACAGGCCGCCGGCATTGACGACATGCTCGGCCACCACCTCGCCCTTGTTGGTGATGACGCGCCACAGCCCGTCGGGACGGCGCACGATATCCTCGACCTTGGTGAAGCGCTCCACCTCGGCGCCGAGTTTTCGTGCCGCCTTGGCATAGGCGTGGGTGACACCGGAGGGATCGAGGTGGCCGTCCTCCTTGTTGCGGACGGCGCCGACGAACTGCTTGGGATCGAGCAGCGGCATCAGTTCGGCCGCCTCTTTCGGGGAGATTTCCTCCAGCTCGATGCCGAGATAACGGCCCTTGGCGACCACCCCGCGCAGCCAGTCGAGCCGCGCCTCGGTGGCCGCCAGAAGCACGCCGCCGGTCAGGTGGACGCCGGTTGCCTGGCCCGACAGCTCCTCGATCTCCTTGTAGAGGTTGATGGTGTATTTCTGCAGCTTGGCGACGTTGGGATCGCCATTGATCGTGTGCATGCCGCCGGCCGCGTGCCAGGTCGAGCCCGAGGTCAGCTCGTCGCGCTCCAGCAGCACGACGTCGGTCCAGCCATGACGGGCGAGATGGAACAGCACCGAACATCCGACGACGCCACCGCCGATGACCACGACCTTTGCATGCGATTTCATGGTTCTTCTCTGATATCAGTTAGTTGGATGGGTGGGATGATTCAAAACGGGACGTTCGTGGCGCATCACGGCTCGCCCTGTCCGATCGCTTCCTTGCGCTTGGCCACATAGGCCTCGAGCGCTTCGCGCACGGCGATGTCCATCACCGGCTCGACATAATCCTCCAATGCTTTCTTCCACAGCCGCGTCGCGCGCGCGGTCGCGTCGAGGCCGCCGGCCTCCTGCCAGGCCTCGTAATTCTGCCAGTTGGAGAGCATCGGCTGGTAGAAGGCGGTGGCGTAGCGCTCCAGCGTGTGCGGCTCGCCGAAGAAATGGCCGCCGGTCGGCACCGCGCCCAGCGCCTCGACGGCAAGTTCGGCCTCATCGACCACGATCGGGCGCAAAAACTCCATCATGTGCTGGATCATCTCGACGTCGATGATGAATTTCTCGAACGAAGCCGTCAGCCCGCCCTCCTGCCAGCCGGCGGCGTGGTAGACGAGATTGCCATGGCCAAGCACCGCGCCCCACAACGCCATCAGCGTCTCATAGGCGCCTTGCGCGTCGGCGGCGTTGGAAGCCGAACCGGGCGTCGTCCGGTATGGCAGGCCATAGCGGCGCGCCAATTGACCCGAAGCGATGTTGGCCTTGGTGTTTTCAGGCGTGCCGAAGGCCGGCGCGCCCGACTTCATGTCGACATTGGAGGTGAAGGCGCCGTACATCACGGGCGCGCCTGGCCGCACCAGCTGCGTCAGCACGACGCCGAACAGCGCCTCGGCATTCTGCTGCGCCAGCGCCCCGGCCAGCGTCACCGGGCTCATCGCTCCCATCAACGTGAACGGTGTCACCGCAACCGACTGCCCGTACTCGGCCATGGTCATCAGCCCCTCGGCCATCATCTCGTCGAAGCGACGCGGCGAGTTGACAGAGATGATGGTGGCAATGCCGGGATCATCAGCCATCTGGTCCAGCGTCATCCCACGCGCGATCGCCATCATCTCGATGCCGTCCAGCGCCCTGCCCCGGCCGATCGCCGAGACATGAAAACTCTTGTCGGTCAGCGTCAGATTGGTGAAGTACGTATCGAGATGGCGTGAGTTGGCCGGCAGTTCGACGGGGGCGCAGACCTGGTTGCCAAGCATGTGGACGCAGTTGAAATGCTGCGCCAGCCTGGTCAGATCAGCATAGTCGCGCAGATTGCCGGCACGGCGGCCCCGCTCCATGTCATGCACATTGGGAGGACCCGCAACCAGCGTGAAATTGATGGTGTTGCCGCCGAGATGGATTGTGTTGGCTGGATTGCGTGGGGTCAGCGTATAGCCGGACCGCGTTGTCTTCAGCGCCTCGTCGATCATGCCGCGATCGACGCGCACATTGGCCGAGGCGTGATCGACCTTGGCGCCGGCCTTCTCGAACAGCGACAGCGCACGCGGGCTCATCACCTCGATGCCGAAATTCTCCAATATGTGCATCGACGCCTGATGGATCGCCTCGATCTGGTCTGGTGACAGCAAGGCCATCGGCGGATAGGGATTGATCACCCGCCTGGGCCGCAGCTGTGCGATGGGCGCTGGCCCCCGGTTGCTGGTACGCTCGGCGCCGCGCTTGCGTCTTGGTTCGGTCATGCCGGCATCAAAGCTTCGGTAAACCGCGCAAGCTGTCAGAAATGCGCCGTTTACGGGCGTGATTTTAGCCAAGGCGGCATATGCTCAGCACGACTTTATAAAAGGCGACAATTGGCGTCGGAATACAGCTATGGCATTTTCACCTGACCGTGCCGACGAGGCGTTAACAGCGGCAGCAAGATTCCCTTTATGATTTCGGCCTATTGCTCATCCAATGCGTTGGTCGAGTTTTAGTAAAATTGTAGCGGTTGGCGTGCTGCTGGCACTTTCGGCCTGCGCCACGGCACCCAGTCACATCAACAATGTCTGCGCCGTCTTCGATCAGAACGATGGCTGGTTCGACAATTGGCAGTCGGGTGCCGAGCGCGCCTCACAGAAATATGGCGTGCCGGTGCCGGTGCTGATGGCGACGGTGCGCAAGGAATCCGGCTTCAAGAGCAACGCCCGGCCGCCGCGCACCAAACTGCTCGGCTTCATTCCGTGGAAACATGTCTCCTCGGCCACCGGCTTCTCGCAGGCGCTGGACGGCACCTGGTCGCAATATCAGCGCGAAACCGGCAACTGGGCGGCGCGGCGCACGAGATTCGCCGACGCCGTCGACTTCGTCGGCTGGTATCATTCCAAGACAGCCGACACATATGGCGTCGCGCGCAACGACACCTACAACCTCTACCTCGCCTATTACCTGGGCTGGACCGCCTATGGCCGCGGCAATCGTGGCGATGCCGGCGTCCAGGGCTACGCACGGGCCACCGACAAGATGGCCCGCGACTATGCTGTTCAGCTGCAGCAATGCGGGAGCTGATGTCCTGTCCGCGCTAGTGCGGCTTTGTCGTGTCCTTCGGTTTTGAATCACCGGTTTCCGACACCTCGTCGCGGACTTCGTGGCGACGGGCCCGCGAAACGGCGTCCGCCTCCTCGGCGGCCTCCCCGATCGCGTCGGCCTCAGCACCCGCTACCTTGCCATGTGGCCGCTTCGGCGGGTCGCCGGCAAAGCCCGGACCTTCGCCATGCGGCGCGTCGTCAGGCACGCCTTCATGGGCGGCATGTTCCCTGTCGAACTTGATCACCGGCTCCATGGTCTTGAGCACGTCGTCGGAGAGCCAGCACAGGCTCATATGGCCATCGCCGAGGTTCTTGACCGGCGGCACCTTGGTCTCGCACAGATTGTCAGGCACCAGCTTCTTGTAGCCGCAGCGTGTCTGGAACGGACAGCCGGACGGCGGGTTCATCGCCGAGGGGATGTCACCTTCCAGCACGATGTGCTTCTTGACCACGCTGGTGTCGGCAATCGGGATCGCCGAGAGCAGCGCCTCGGTATAGGGATGGTAGGGCGGCGCGAAGATCTGGTCTGTCGTGCCTTGCTCGACGATATAGCCGAGATACATGACGACGACGCGGTCGGCGATGTAGCGCACGACCGAGAGATCGTGGCTGATGAACAGCATCGTCGTCTTGTTCTTGCGCTGGATGTCCATCAGCAGTTCCGTCACCGCCGCCTGCACCGAGACGTCGAGCGCCGAAACCGGCTCGTCGGCCACCACGACCTTGGCGTCGCCGGCGAAGGCTCGCGCCACGCCGATACGCTGCTTCTGGCCGCCGGAAAGCTGGCGCGGCTTGCGGGTTTCGAACGCCCGCGGCAGTTTCACCAGGTCGAGCAGTTCCAGCATGCGCTTGCGCCGGTCGGCGACGGTCTTGCCGACATTGAATTTTTCCAGCGTCCGGATGATCTGCGACCCCACCGAATGGCTGGGGTTCAGCGTGTCGAACGGGTTCTGGAACACCATCTGGATCGACGACACGGTGTCGACGCTGCGCTTCTCGATGCCGGTCGACTGGATTTCCTTGTTGCCGAGCGTGACGCTGCCGGAGCTGGCGGTTTCCAGCCCGAGCAATACCTTGGCAAGCGTCGACTTTCCGCAGCCGGATTCGCCGACGATGGCCACGGTCTCGGATTCGCGTGCCATGAACGAGATCGTCTCGTTGGCCTTGACGACGCGGCCTTCGCTCGAGCCGAACACCTCGCTGCCGCCGACCTTGTAGTATTTCCGCAGGTCCTCGATCTTGAGTACTGGCGCACCGGGCACGACGCGCTCATTCACCTTCTTGGCGCCGGGCGGCAATGCCTCCCAATCGATCTCGTTGAAGCGCACGCAGCGCGAGAAATGGCCCTCGTGTCCGGCGACTTCGATCATCGGGATTTCGGCGGCGTTGCAGACGCCCTCGACGAAATGGTGGCAGCGCGGGCCGAAATTGCAGCCTTTGGGCCGTTCGTGCGGCAGTGGCAATTGTCCCGGGATCGAGATCAGCGGCCGCGAGTTCTTGTCGGCGCCAGGCAGCGGGATCGAACGGAACAGCCCCTGCGTATAGGGGTGGCGCATCCGGTCGAAGACGTCCTTGATCTTGCCGGTCTCGACCGCCTCGCCCGAATACATCACCGTGATGCGGTCGCAGGTTTCCAGGATGAGGCCGAGATTGTGCGACACGAAGATCATCGAGGTGCCGAACTTCTCGCCCAACCCCTTGACCAGATCGACAATGCCCGCTTCCACGGTCACGTCGAGCGCCGTCGTCGGCTCGTCGAGCAGAAGCAGCGCCGGCTTCGACAGCAGCGCCATGGCGATAACGATGCGCTGCTGCTGGCCGCCGGAAAGCTGGTGCGGATAGGAGCGCATCATGCGCTCGGGATCGGGAAGCTTGACCGAGCGCACCATTTCGAGCGCCCTGGAGTAGGCCTCTTTCGTCGACACCTTGTCGTGGATCAACGGCACTTCCATCAGCTGCTGGCCGATCTTCATCGCCGGATTGAGGCTGGCCATCGGCTCCTGGTAGATCATGGCGATCTTGTTGCCGCGGATGGCACGCAGCTCCTCGTCGGAGAGCTCGCCCATGTCCTTGCCCTGGAACTTGATCTTGCCGCCGACGATCTTTCCGATGTTGGAGAGGTCGCGCATGATGCCGAGCGACACGGTCGACTTGCCGCAACCGGATTCGCCGACGATGCCCATCGCCTCGCCCGGCATGACCGTGCAGGAAAAGTCCATGACGGCCGGTATCTCGCCCTTGCGGGTGAAGAAGGAGATCGAAAGGTTCTCGATCTCGATGATCGGCTGTGCCGGATTTCGAACTGCCTCGTTCATGGGTCGCTCCAATCCTTATTCTTGGCCAAGTGGGATCTGAGACCCCGCCGTCAATCCTTCATCGATTGCTCACGCAGTGAGTCGGCGAGCAGGTTGAGACCCAGCACGAACGACATCAACGCGATCGTCGGCGGCAGCGCCGGATGAATAAAGGACCGCAGCAATCGGCTGGCATCCTTGATCGCCGTACCCCAGTCCGGGCTCTCGGGCGCAAGGCCCAGGCCGAAGTAACCCAGCGTGCCGAGCAGTATGGTGGTGTAGCCGATGCGCAGGCAGGCATCGACAATCAGCGGCCCGCGCGCATTGGGCAGGATCTCCCACAGCATGATGTACCAAGGCGATTCACCGCGCGTCTGCGCCGCCGCCACATAGTCGCGCGTCTTGATGTCCATCACCAGGCCGCGCACGATGCGGAACACGCCAGGGCTGGAGGCGAACACCACCGCGACGAAGATATTGAGCTGGTTGGGATCGATGTGGACGATGTGCAGCGGGTCCCTGTCGAAGACGAGGCCGAGGTAGATCCAGCCGCCTATGATCAGTGTCAGGCCGAGCAGCACATAAATCCGGTCGGGCCGGTTCTTGTAGCGCGTCCAGAACAGCACGCTGAAGAAAATGATCGGAAACAGGAAGAAGACGCCGGCCAGCGCATAGGGGATCGGCGTGTCCATGATGCCCGGCGTCACCAGCAGGTAGAACAAGAGGATCACCGGGAAGGCCAGCACGAGGTTGGCCAGGAACGACAGGATGGAATCGATCTTGCCGCCGTAGTAGCCGGCCGGCAGGCCAAGCGTGATGCCGACCATGAGCGCGAAACCGGTCGCGGCGGGTGCGATGATCAGCACGATCTGGCTGCCATAGACCATGCGCGAGAACACGTCGCGGGCGAGCTTGTCGCCGCCGAAGAGGTAGACGAGCCCCGATTGCGGTTCGATGGCGCCCGGCAGCGTGTCCTTCATGATCGGGATCTGGCCGAGCGGATCGAAAGGCGAGATGGTCGAGGCGAAAATCGCCGTGAACAGCCAGAACAGGCAGATGAACACGCCCGCTATGCCGACGCCGCTGTCGAACAACTGGCCGTAGAGCGCCAGCTTCTTCTTGTAGAGAAAGCTCGCCCCCATGACGATGGCGAGCGCGGCCCAGACCGGCCAGAAGCGCCAGAGCACTTCGAGGACGATGGTGGAGGCGCCGATATATTGAGCTTGCATGCGCCTTCTCCCTACTGAACGCGGATGCGCGGATTGAGGAATGCATAGCCGACGTCGGAAATGAGCTGGGTGATCAGCACGATGAACACCGAGACCAGCGAACAGCCGAGCAGAAGATCGATGTCGTTGTTGCCGGCGGCCTCGACCAGCGTGTAGCCGAAGCCCTGGTAGCGGAACATCACCTCGACGATGACGACGCCGGTGAGCAGCCAGGGGAACTGCAGCATGATGACCGTGAACGGTGCGATCAAGGCGTTGCGCAGCGCGTGCTTGACCACGACGCTTTTGAAGGAAAGCCCCTTCAGACGTGCCGTGCGGATGTATTGCTGCGTCATCACCTCGACCATCGAGGCGCGTGTCATGCGTGCGATATAGCCGATGCCGTAGATCGCCAGCGTGATCACCGGCAGGGTGAAATTGTAAAAGGTGATGCCCTGGCTTGCTGAGGCGGCCGACCCGTTCAGCCAGCCGAGCCAGGAGGCGAAGATGACGGTGAAGATGACACCCGACACATATTCAGGCGTCGCCGTCGAGGCGATCGAGGCGATCGACAGCACGCGATCGGTGCGCGACCCCTCCCGCATGCCGGCAAGGATGCCAACCAGCAGCGACACCGGCACCATTACGCCCAGCACGCAGAGCATCAGAATGCCGGTAGCGCCCAGCGCAGGGAACAGCTTGGCCGCGACCGTGGTCTTGAACTTGGTCGAGCAGCCGAAATCACCCTCGATCACGCCGGAGAATGTCGGCACGGCCGGGTCATTGCAGAAGGAGAAGCGCTGCGTGGTCTTTCCGGTCGCCGGATCCGTGATCGGCTGCTTGGGCACGACGCCGAGCCACTGGCCATAGCGAACGAAGAAATTCTGGCGATAGCCGTGATTGACCAGCCAGCTTTCGAGTTGCTCCGCCGATGTGTGCATTTCGGTCTGGCTGATCGCCAGCTTTTTTAGATTGGGTTCGAGATTGACGAGGAAGAAGACGACCAGCGTCAGGCACAGCATCGTGAGCAGTATCGTGCCGATGCGTCTGATGATGAATGAGAACATTGTGCCCCCCTGCCGGCCGGGTTGGGGTCAGATATGGTCAACCCTGTGACGAAAACCCTGTAGCGTCCCGCCGCCGCTGCATCCAATGCAACGGCGACGATCCTGCGAATATGAGGGGCAGGCGCCCCTCATATCCATCAAGCAGCGGTCACGCCTGATCGAGCCAGACCTTGCCGAAATCGTGCTCGTAGGTGGGGTGCATCGAGTGGTTCTTCACCTCGGGCTTGATGTTGATGTAGAGCTTGCGCCAGTAAGGCTGGATGATGATGCCGGAATCCTGCAGCATCTGCTCGATGTCCTTCATCACCACCTTGCGCTTCTCGGCATCGGCGATGCCGAGCGCCTCGTTGACCTTCTTGTCGAAGTCCGGATTGGCATAGGCCGTCTCGTTCCAGGCTTCGCCCGAGCGGTAGGCGATGGCGATGACCTGGATGCCAAGCGGACGCATGTTCCAGTTGGTCTCCGAGAATGGATACTTCGTCCAGTCGTTCCAGAAGGTCGAGCTCGGCAGCACAGTGCGCTTCACCTTGATGCCAGCCTCGCGCAGCTGGGCCGCGATCGCGTCCGTGGTGTTCTTGTGGTAGTCCTCGTCGTTGCTGATCAGCTCGTGTTCGAAATCGATCACGCCGGCTTCCGTCAGCATCTGCTTGGCCTTGGCGACGTCGCGCTTGATCTTCGGCAGTTCGACATATTCCGGATGGATCGGCGCGACATGGTGGTTTTCGGCCGGCGTGCCGGCATTGCCGTAGCCGAGCTGCAGGACCACCGAATTGTCGACGGCCAGACACATCGCCTGGCGCACCTTCTGGTCGCCATAGGGCTTGGCGTTGACGTTGAAGCGCGACACCACGGTAGCCGCGGTCACCACTTCCGAAGGCGGCGCGCCGACGTCCGCGATGATCTTGACGTAGTCGGCGGTCGTTTCGTGGTTGGTCTGCACTTCGCCCGATTCGAAGGCCGAAACGGTCGCGGCCGGATCGGTGCCGTAGTCGATGAACTCGACGCCGTCGAGGAAGGCTTCGCCCTGCCACCACTTGCCGGTCGTGCGGCGCTTGTAGACCACCTTCTGGCCGACATCATAGGAGACGAGCTCGAACGGACCAGTGCCGATCGGGCAGTTCTTGAAGTTGGCGCCCTTCTCGTCGAATGTCTTGTGCACGACCAGCGCCGGGTAATCGGTCAGGTTGGCAATGAGCGCGATGTCGGGCTTGGTGAGCTTCAGTTTGATCGTCATGTCGTCGACCTTGACGATCGATCCTTCGCTCAACTTCTTGGTCTTTTCATCAACGAGGCTACCAAGGCGGCCGGGCATGGAATTGCCTTCCGCGTTCTTGTCGGCCCAGCGGGTGAAATTGTAGATCACGTCATCGGCGGTGAACTTGTCGCCATTGTTCCATTCGACGCCAGGCCGCACATGCAGCGTGTACTCGGTGGCGTCGTCGTTGATGTCCCAGCTTGCCAGCAGATATGGAGCGAATGTGTACTCCTTGGTGTATTTCACCAGCGGCTCGAGCGCCTGGCGCTCGGCGTTGGAAATCTCGGACCAGTCGGCGGTACGCGGATCCTTGGGATCCTTGACCGACATCGCCACTTTCAGCACGCCGCCCTTCTTGCCCTGGACGTCCTCGGCCTTGGCCGGGGTCGGAGCGGCAAGGCCGAGCAGGCCGTAGGCCATGGCGGTCGAGGCACCGAAGACGCTGGCGAGCGCGAGGAATTCGCGGCGATCGACTTTGCCCGACTTGGCTTCTTCGGCCATCGCCAGGATGTGATCCGGAACGCTGTCGCCGTTGCTCTTATAGATTGTCATGACTAACTCCCATTGTTGGCTTTCCGCCGATTAACATTCCGCATCCGGGCCATGATGTCAAAGACGGCATGGATTGGGAACATGTTAGCGAATGTGCAACTTTGGAAGGGGGGCAGTTCGCGTGATAGCGACAGTCTTGGCGCAAAATTGCTAGTGCGCCCAGATTTCGCCAAAATCTCTTCGGGCAATTAAATTGAGACATTCGCACTGGTTACGACAGCGCCAGTTGCGGCCAGGATGAAGGCCAGGCCCTCAATATTCCTTCTCGTAGAAGATGCCGCCCTTGGCTTCGCCGGCGTCCGTCGCCTCGCCGCGCAATTTGACGCCGCGCCCGACATTGAGATCGATGGTCGCCTTGCCGGAACCCGGCTTGTCGCCCTTCTGGATGGTCACATAGGTGCGGTCGTTCAGGTACTTGCCGGCCGAGACCGCCGTGCCGCCCTTATCATCGGTGGTCACGTCGAGGTCGTCGACGCCGATGGCGCTGCGCAGGTTTTCCAGAAGCGACGTCGAACCGCCGACGCCGGCCAATTGTCCGGCGGCCTCGGCCAGCTGCGCGATCTGCAGCGGCGACAGGTTCGACATCGACCGCCCGAAGATCAACTGCGCCAGCACCTCGTCCTCCGGCAGCGCAGGCACCGAACTGAAGGTGAATTTGGGATTGGTCGCCTCGCCCGACACCACGATGGTGACGGTCGCGCCGGTCGTGGTCGTCGTCGCCGTCAGATTGAGGTAAGGCACCAGCGAACCCGAGAACCCGACCGTGCCTTCGGTGAAGGTCAGCCGCTTGCCAAGGATCGACAGCCGGCCGCGCTGCAAGGTGAAGGTGCCGACGGCTTGCGGCGACGAGGCCGGGCCGGTTAGCTTGAGCGAGCCACCGAATTCGGCGTCGACACCCCTGCCCTGGATGAAGATCTGGTTCGGCGCGTTGACCGTGACGTCGAGTGCAAGGCCGCTGCCACCGCTCTTGCCGCTGGTCGTCGCCGGGCGCAGCGCCTTGTCCTGCGCCCTGACCGGACCCGGCGCATTCTTGTGCTTGACGTCGAGCGCCGAGAGCGAGCCCGGCAATTTGTCCGGGACCGTGATGACGGTCTTGGCCAGGTTGACGGTGCCGGCAATCGCCGGTGCCGAAGTCAGCGGCCCCTTGATCGTCAGGTCGCCGCCAAGGTTGGCGGTCACCACGCGACCGTCCGTATAACGACCGTCCGTGAGCTTGATCGACAGGTCGGCCGGGAATCCTTGCGCCGGATTGATGCCGACCGTGCCACTGGCCGACAGGCTGCCGCGCGTCGACAGGGTTCCGGTCAACCGATTGACCCTGGCAACGCCATTGCCGATCGAGACATCGGCCGCGATATCGTTGATGGCAAGGCCCGAGCGTGCATCGACCAGCCGCGCGCCGGAGGTTTTGACGCTGCCGCCGATCACCGGAGATGTCGCCGGACCGCGCACCTGGACATTGACGTTGGCGTTGCCGGTCAGCGACAAGCCCTGCGCGGCAAGTTTCTCGCTGAGAAGGCCGAATGGCACCGCACCGTTGAAGTCGAGCGCCAGCGCCGGAGTGCCCACCGTCGTCACCGTGCCGCCGCCCTTGAGCCCAAGGCCGGCCCCGTCGCTGATATTGGCGTTGAAGGCCAGCTTGTTGCCGGCAAAGGTGCCGGACGAAGAAACGCTCACCGCGCCGACGCCCGCGCCACGGGTCTGCGATGTCTGCACGCCGGCCGCGTCTATGTTGAAGGCAACTGCGGGGCTCGCCGGTGCGCCCGTCACCTTCACCGTGCCGGAAATGGAACCCGCGGCATCGAGCCCGGGCGAAAAACTGTTGGCGAGCGACATCGGCACGCGCGCCAGCACCGCATTGATGTCGAGCGCCTGTCCGACCTTGCCGGTGACCGTCGCGGTGCCGCCGCCAAGGTTGAGCACCAGCCTGTCCAACGTCGTCGTGCCATTGGCGATGCTGACGGTCGAGGCCTGGGCGATGGCCGCCTTGATGCCCTGGACGGTCGCCTGGCCTGAAGCAAGCTCGATGGTGGTCGTCCCGTTGGCTACCTTCACCCGGCCTGCCGCCTGCGCCGGAATGCCCTTGACCGTCGCTCCACCGGAAAAGCCGGTCCAGTCGCCATCGCGCTTCAAATCGACATTGATGCCGCTGATCACCGTACCGCCCGAGGTGACGGTGTCGGCGCGGATCTTGCCTGAAATCACGGGAGCGGCGAGATAATTGGCGATCAGCGCATCGACCGAGACGGCCTTCGCCTGCAGGTCGCCGCGTATGATCGAGCCGGTCGTCGCCTTGATGGCGACCTGCGGCGCCGCGCCATTCCTGGAGAAGGCGATCGTGCCGCGAACGTCGCCTTCGGCCTTTTCCAGTGCCAGTGCGGCAAGCGGCCCGATGTCGGGGAGGTCGAGCGAAATGATGCCTTCAGGCACGAACTTGTCGTCCAGCGCCAGATCGCCCGAGATCCGGTTCTTGCCCAGCGACAGCAGCAGGCCGTTGACGGCGCTCTTGCCGTTCGCCGTTGCCAGCACGGCACTCCCCTGCAGCGCCTGCCCGGCGACATTGCCGGTGAGTTGGACATTGGCCGCCGGATTGGCGGCATCGGCCTTGCCGGTAGCCGTGAGCTTCAATCCGGTGATCTCGCGCGATGCCACCGACAGTCTGTCGCTGTTGACGGTAAGCGACAGGTCGGGCGCCATGGCCGGCCCTTGCGCGCTCAGCGCGAAGGCGATGGCGCCCGTGGCATCCTTCGACAATGGCGAGATGTCGCTCAGCGCCCCCCTGATGTCGGCGGTCACTTTGTTGTCGGCAAGGCTTGCCTGTCCGTCGGCGCTCAGCGCGCCGGAAGTCAGCTTCAATCCACCGATGTGGAGATTGCCGTTGGGTTCGCGCTTCAGCATGGCGCTTATCTGGGCGCGGTCGCCAAGCATGCCGCGCGCCGCCGCCGGCAAGGCCGACGATGGCGCATCCGCCTTCAGGTTGAGATCGATGGCACCGTCACGCAGCGATACCTGACCGGCCACCTGGCTGCTCAGCGCATCGCTTTTCAGCGAGCCGCTGTCGATAGCCACAGTGTCGGCGCTCAGCCGGGCGCTGAGCGCGGCCGTGACCTTGCCGGCGATAAGCGGCGCGATCGTTGGATTGTCGAGCCCAACCTTGTCCACCGATACCGTTCCGGAAACCGGCCCGGCGCGATTCCGGAGATCGAATGCGTCCGAGTGCAGTGCGAGGGTCAGTCCGTCCACCCTCGCCGGGCTGGTGACGACCGAGGGCAGGATCACGGAAAGGTCCAGTCGGGCATGCGTGCTTTCGCCCGCGATTTTAGCCGATACTGATCGGACCTCGATCTTGACGGGGCTCTCGGCGCTGCCGACCGTCAGCGGCAGGCTGGGGCCCGACGAGGTCAGATCGATGGCAAAATCGCTCGCCCCGTTCGGATTGATGGTGCCTGTCGCCTGCCCGGAGACCTTGTCGCCGGACAGGGTTGCATGGTCGAGGGCGACGCCGCCGGCGATCGTGTAGCTGCCGGCCGCATCGACGGCGAGCGGTCCGAGCCCTGCCTGGCGGGTCTGGCTGGTCTCGGCACCGGCCAGTTTCGCGTTGAACCGGATATCGGGAGTTGCCGGCGCTCCGCTCACTTCAGCGATACCGTCAAGCATTCCCGTGGCATCCAGGCCAGGCGAAAACGCATTGGCAAGGGCGGCGGGCAAGGCGGAGACCTGCGCCGCCAGATCGAGCGTCTCGCCGGCGCTGCCCGACAGCGCCACCTTGCCGCCGCCAATATCGAGCGCCAGCTTCTCGATCTTGGCCGCACCGTCGGCGATGGTCAGAGCCGAAGGTTCGGCGACCGCCGCCTTGATGCCGCGAACGGTGGCCTTGCCCGAGGCGATCTCGACGCTGGTCGTGCCCTCGGCGATCTTCACCCGGCCGGCAGCGGTTGCAGGAATGCCCGCTATGGTCGCGCCACCAGTGAAATCGGTCCAGTCGCCGTCGCGCTTGAGGTCGACGCCGATGCCGCTGATTTCCGTGCTTCCCGAAGTGACCGCATCGGCCTTGATGGTGCCCGAGATCGCCGGCGCCTTGAGATAATTGGCGACCAGCGCATTGATGGCGATCGCTTTGGCCGTCACCTCGCCACGCGCGACCGACGTGCTTTTGGCATCGATGGCAATGGACGGTGCATCGCCGTCCTTGGCGAACAGGATGGTGCCGTTGATGTCGCCGGTCACCGCCTGGCCGGCGAGCGCGGCCAACTGGTCGATGGCAGGTGCGGCGAGCGTCAGCGTGCCCAGGGGCATGAACTTGTCGTCGAGCGCCAGGTCGCCTGAGACCTTGTTGTCGCCCAGCGACACCAGGAAGCCATTGATCGAACGCTTGCCCTCGCTGGTCACCAGGGCCGCCTTGATGTCGAGCGGCTGGTCGTTGACGGCGCCGGTCAGCGAGACGTTTGCGGAAGGGCTCGTTATGTCGGCCTTGCCGCTCGCGCTCAGCTTGATGGCCTTCACCGTGCGGCCCGAAGCGGTCAGGCTGTCGCTGTTGGCGCTAACGGTGAAATCCGGCGCGGTCATCGCGCCGCTTGCCGACAGCGCGAAATCGACCCCGCCGGCAACTGGCACGCCGACCGTCGGCGACAACACCGAGACGTCGCCCAATTTGCCCTTGATGTCGGCCTGGATGTCCGTGCCTTGCATGCTGGCCGTACCGCTGGCGCTGAGCGATCCCGAAGTGAGTTCGATGGAGTTCGCGGCGAAAGATCCCTGCGGATCGCGCGATGCCGTGGCCGAGAACTTCACCCGCCCGCCGAGTACCGAGGCGATCTGCTGGGGAAACGCGGTCGCCACGGCATCGGCATTCATTTTGAGCTGCATCGACATGTCGGCGAGCGCCACCGTCGCCGTCAGCGAGGCATTGACCGCATCGGAGCGCAGCGTACCCTGATCGATGGCAATGGCGTCCTTGCTGATCGAACCGGCCAGATCGACATTGACCTTGCCGGTGATCAGCGGCGCCAACGTCGCGACGTCGGTGTTCAGGCCGCCCGCTTCCAGCTTGACGGCAACCGGGCCGGCGCGGTTCTGGATATCGAAACCATCGGAATGGATTTGCGCCGCCAGATCGTCCAGCCGCGTGCCGCCGGCGACGATCGAAACGAAGGAGGCGCCGATGTCGACGATCGGCGCCTTGCCGTCGCCGAAGGCGCGCGCGGTGGCGTTCTTGATCGCGAGCGTGATCGGCTGCGCCTTGCTGCCGACGCTGATCACCACGGGCGGGCCCTTGGCGGCGAGTTCGACCGACAGGTCGCTGGCGCCGGCAGGATCGGCAATGCCGGACGCGGTGCCGTGCACAGCATCGCTCTCGATGCTGGCCCGGTCGATGCTGATGCCGCCCACCGACGTGGCGGTGCCCGCGACATCGAAGTTGGTCTTGCCGGCAAACAACGGCTTCAGGTTTTCCGGCAGGAAGCGGGCAAAATCGCCGTCGCCCTTTGCCTCGACATGATTGCCCTTGTCGGTGAGCTGGTGACGGCCGGTGAGCTGGGTGACGATCCGATGGTCGACGAGGAAGGTGCCGACACCGCTCCAGTTGGCAAGCGGCCCACTGCCCGAAACCACGATGTCGACTGGTGGCGCATCCGGCAGCTTGAGCAGGTTGGCAATGATGCCGCCGGCCGGCTCCGATGCCTTGAGGTCGAGGTCCAGCTTGTTGTCGGCGGGTGCGAAATGGATCTTGGCGTCGACATTGCCCTGTTTGCCATCGTGACGGGTGACATTGAGCACCGTCTGGACCGCCAGTGGCGCGGCGTCGGCCTTGAGCATTCCCTTGGCCGCGAGCTCGGCGATGCCGCTGCCGGCCAGTTGCTGGCCAAGCGCGATTTCCGGCAGCTCGATCTGCTTGATGTCGATGGAGACCGGCAGCGTCGTCGTGCCGCTCTGCGCGGGCGGCTGCGTACCGGCCACCGGCAGGCGTGCCAGTTCGACGCGATCGGCGGCGATGCGATCGGCGCTGAAGCTTTTGGACAGAAGTGCCGTCGGCGACCAGTCGACGGCCACCTTGCGCGCCACCAGCCAGGCGCCCTCACGGTCCTCAAGCACGACATGGTCGACGCTGAGATTACCCGACCAGATGCCGTTGATGCCGCTGACGGTGACCTTGCGGTCGGCGCTCGAAGCCAGCCGCGAAATGATGCCGGCGAGGTTGTCGCGCCCGCGCTCGGTCTTGGTCAGCACGACCAGCGCGCCGATCGCACCCGCGACCACGATCAGCAGCGTGTAAAGGACAATGCGAAGGATGCGCCAGACCGTTTTCATCGTCAGAACGCCTGTCCGATGCCGGCATAGATGCCGAAATGCGGATCACCTGGATCGCGGTTGAGCGGCACGGCCGCGTCGATGCGCAGCGGCCCGAACGGCGTGACGTAGCGCAGGCCGACACCGGCGCCGACCTTGACGTCGGAAAAGTTCGGAACCGACTTGGTCGACACGGTGCCGGCATCGACGAACGGCACGATGCCGATCGTGTCGGTGACGGCGATGCGCATCTCGACCGAAGTCTCGAAGAAGGACAGGCCGCCGATCGGCTGGCCGGTGAAGTCCTTCGGGCCGATGCCCTGATAGGCATAGCCGCGCACCGAACCGCCGCCGCCGGAATAAAAACGCCGGTCGGCCGGGACGTTCTGCAGCCCGGTACCGACGATCGAGCCTACCGCGACACGTTCGGCCAGCACGAACTTCGAGGCCGTGTCCAGCGATTGATAGGCCGACCCTTCGCCCTTCAGCTTGAGGAAGGCCGCACCGCTCAAAATGTCGTAGCTCGGCTCGGCATAGGCCAGCAAACGGAAGCCGGTGGTCGGATTGAGCCGGTTGTCTCTGTTGTCATAGACATACTGCAGCGGAATGCTGGCGATCAGGTATTTGTGCTTGCCGAAGGCGTCGTGAATGCGCGAATAATCGAGCGCGACCTCGGCCGACACGGTCTGCTTCTTGTCGAGTTCATAAGACAGGCCGGTGCTGCCCTTGACCGAGAAATGGTCGTAGGCGTCGGGATGTTCCAGCACCGTCTTGACGCTGGCGAAAAACTTCGACGCCGGCCCGATGACGCCGGGTTTCTCGAACATGACGCCGGCGTTGTAGTTCAGTTCGGACAGATTGTTGCTGCCGATGCCGCTGATGGCACCGTCGATGCGCAGCTTTTCGGCACGGCCAAACAGGTTGCGATGGCCCCAGTAGCCCTCCAGGCCAAGCCCCTCGGTGTTCGAGAATGTGCCGCCCAGCCCGAAATAACGCGGCTTGCGCTCGCTGACCTGAACGCCGATCGGGATGTTGCCGTCGGCATCGAGCTTGTCGGCTTCCTTGAAGGTGACACTGTTGAACACCTCGAGCGCCAGCAGCCTGTCGCGCGCGTCGCTGATTTCCTGCGGCGAGTACTGCTTGCCGCGCTTCAGCCCAGTCATGTATTCGGTGAAGTCGCGGTCGACCTTCTCGGTGCCTTCCACGGTGGTCGCGCCATAGCCGGCTACCGGCCCGGCCGCGACCGTCAGCGTCACGTCGAGCGTCGATGTGGCGTGGTCGGCGACGATCTGCCGGCCGGTCACCTTGGCCAGCGGCCTGCCCTGCTCCTTCAGCGTCCGCACGATCAGCGCCTCGGCCTTGAGCACAGCGCCCGATCCGGCGTCGCCGCCTGCTATCAGCCCATAATCGGCGCTCATCAGCCCCGCCGCGTCGCCTTCCAGCCTGATGTTGCCGAGCGTGAATTTGGGGCCGGCCGAGATGGTGATCGCTACCGGAATGGGCTGCGGCCCCTTAAATTCGGCGTCCGGCGGCAATTCGTCGAGCGGCTTGCCGTCAATGGTGACGGTGACGACGCCTTCATAACGGGCATCGGCATAAAGGGCGGCGACCAGCTGTTCACGGTCGCTGCGTGCCTTGGCCATCAGCCCGAGCGAGCCCGAAACCGGCCGGTCCTCGTCGCCTTTCAGCGCCGAGGCGTTTTCGAGCTTCTTGACCAGGTCCTTGTCGGCATCGGGCGCGGAGATGGTCACCGCATAGCGCAGGGGATCGACAATGTCGGCGTCCTCGTCGCTGGACGACCCCCACAGCTTGATGCCGAAAAGCTCGAATGCGGCCGCCGGCCTCGATTCGCAAAGCAGCGCCATCGAGCACATCATGGCCAAAAGCAGGGCGCGCGGAAGCACGCGCCCTGGCGCGATCCCTCCTGACATCTGCTCTTCATACGCCGGCATTAAGACAACCTAGTTCGTAAAACTAAAATTGGAATGAAGTTCTGAAGCGCTCGTAAAGGGGCCACAATCCAATTGTCTGAAATAGGACGGGCTTGGAATTCACACCTTCTGCGTTTCCGCAAGAAAGCGTGATCCCCTTTCCCATGGAGGTTACTGTCCGCATACCGGTCCTTGGCCGGAAAATAAACCGTTGGCAGGCGGCACCTGCCGCGTTCGCGCGTTGACAAGCCCGACTGAAGCTTGATCATGCCCGGACGTCTGCAATTGTCTGGAGGGTGTAATGGCAATGCGCGCGGCTCGTGGTCTGTCGATTCTCGTCCTTTTTTTCCTTGCCTGGGGTAGCGTCGCGCAAGCGGCCGAGGCCCGGCGGATCGCGACGACGGACAATTCCGATTATTTCGGCTTCGATCTCCGGTCCGACCAGAACGTCACGCTCGACCAGTGCAAGACGACATGCCTCGGCGATCCGGCCTGCCGCGCCTTCACCTACAACACCAAGGCAAAATGGTGCTTTCTCAAATCCGACTATAACCAGTTGAAATCCTTCACCGGCGCGGTCGCCGGCAAGGTCGTCAACATGGACGGCGATCCCGACATCGGCGCGCCGCCGGAACTCGCCTTCTTTCCCAACTGGATGGCCGACCAGGCCCAGCAATACCGCAACAAGCTGCTCGGCCCGGCCTTCGACAAGCCGACAGAGGGAATGGCGGCGCTGACCAATGCCGCCGAACAGGCCGTGTTGACCGGCGACCATCGCTCCGCCATGCAGAAATACGAGGCCGCGGTCTCGGTCATGCCTGACGATGGCCAGCTCTGGCTCAAGCTGGCGCGCGAAACGCTGGCCGTGCAGCCTGCCGCCAACACCTCCGAAGCCTCGACTTTGCCGGCAAACGGCACGTCGGCCGCCTTCAACGCCTATAAGCTGCTGCGCACCACCAAGACGCGCGCCGAAGTGCTGGCGCTGCTCGGCAACGGTCTCGACAAGCGCGATCTCTACCGGCCGGCGCTGCAGGCCTATGAGGCCAGCCTTGCGCTGGAAAGCTCGCCCGCGGTCCAGGCCGACTATGCCGATCTGAAGGCCCGCAAAGGGTTCCGCGTTGTCAATCACAGCATCGATGCCGACACCAGCGCGCCACGCATCTGCGCGCAATTCTCCGAGGACCTGATCAAGACCGGCGTCGACTACGCGCAGTTCGTCACCGTCGACAACGCGCCGCCCAAGGGCGTCGAGGCCAAGGACAAGCAGATCTGCGTGGAGGGCCTGGAGCATGGCCAGCACTACGACGTCACCTTCCGCGCTGGGCTGCCGGCGGCGATCGGCGAAGTGACCGCCGCCCCCGTGGTGCTGTCGATCTATGTGCAGGACCGCGCGCCGTCCGCCCGCTTCACCGGCGACAGCTTCGTGCTGCCGGCCGGCGCGCGTCGCGGCATCCCGGTCGTCACCGTCAACATGAACGCCGCCGAAATGAAGCTCTACCGCATCGGCGACCGTTCGCTGGCGCAGCTTCTGTCGGGCTACCAGTTCCTGCACCAGCTCGACGGCTATGACATCTCCAACATTTCCGAGCAGATGGGCGCACCGGTCTGGCAGGGCCAACTCGACATCGGCAACGACCTCAACAAGGAAGTCACCACCTCCTTCCCGGTCGACGAAGCGCTGCCGCAGCGCAAGCCCGGCGTCTATGTGCTGACCGCGCAGCCCGTCAACGACAAGAGTGACGACTACGGTTCGCTGGCCACGCAGTGGTTCGTCGTTTCCGACATCGGCCTGTCGACCTATACCGGCCAGGACGGGCTCAATGTCTTTGCCCGTTCGCTGGGCAGCGCCAAGCCGATTGCCGGCGCCGAACTGACGCTGGTTGCCAGGAACAACGAGGTTCTCGGCACCGCGACGTCGGATGCCGACGGCCACGCCGTCTTCAACCCCGGCCTGACGCGCGGTGACGGCGGCATGGTGCCGGCCGTGCTGATGGCCAAGCAGGGCGATAATGATTTCGTCTTCCTCGACATGGCCAAGGCCGGCTTCGACCTGTCCGACCGTGGCGTCACCGGACGCGCGGCACCAGGCGCGCTCGACGTCTATGCCTGGACCGAGCGCGGCATCTACCGCGCCGGCGAGGACGTCCATGTCGCCGCCCTTGCCCGCGATGGTGCGAGCAAGGCGGTCGAGAACCTGCCGCTGACCTTCATCTTCTCGCGCCCCGATGGCGTCGAGGACCGCCGCATCGTCAGTGACGGCGCCTCGGCCGGCGGCCATGCCGTCGACCTGCCGCTCGAACCCAACGCCATGCGCGGCACATGGTCGGTGTCGATCCACACCGATCCCAAGCAGCCGGCGGTGGCCAGCCAGATGTTCCTGGTCGAGGACTTCGTGCCGGATCGCATCGAATTCGACATGAAAGCCGACAAGCAGGAGATTGCGCGGGGCGAAACCGCCAACATCGACATCGACGGCCGCTTCCTCTATGGCGCGCCGGCGGCGGGCCTTGCGCTGGAAGGGGAGTTGACGCTGTCGACCTCTCGTGACTGGGACCGCTTTCCCAACTTTTCCTTCGGCCTCGCCGACGAGCAGTCGGCGGAGCCGACGGTCACGCCGCTCACCGACCTGCCGGTGGTCGGCGATGACGGCAAGGCGACCTTCCCTGTTACCGTCGACCAGTTGCCCTCGACCACCAAGCTGGTCGACGGCAAGGTGACGGTGCGCATGCGCGAAACCGGCGGCCGCGCCATCGAGCGCTCGCTCAACATCGGCATCCGCCCGCAAGGCCATATGATCGGCATCCGACCGGACTTCGCCGATGGCGAAGTGCCGCAGGGCGGCACCGCCAAGTTCAGCCTGATCGCCGTCGATCCCAACGGCAAGCGCGAGGCGCTGAAAGGCGCGCAGTGGACACTGGTCAAGGTCGAACGCAATTACCAGTGGTACCGCTCCAACAACTCCTGGAACTACGAGCCGGTCTCCTTCACCAAGTCGATTTCCAACGGCCAGGTTGACCTCGGCGCCGACGGCGACGCCACCGTCTCCGTGCCGGTCGATTGGGGCCAGTACCGGCTCGAGGTCGAGACATCCGATCCCGAGGGGCCGGCGACCAGCTACGAGTTCGACGCCGGCTGGTATGTCGCCTCAACGACCACCGAAACGCCCGACGGCCTGGAGATCGCGCTCGACAAGGACAATTACGCCGCGGGCGAAGTGGCGAAGCTGAAAATCTCGCCGCATTTTGCCGGCGAACTTCTGATCAACATCGGTTCCGACAAGCTGTTGAAGACCATCACGGCGACCGTACCGGCAGGCGGCAGCACCGTCGATATTCCCGTCGGTGACGATTGGGGTGCCGGCGCCTATGTCACGGCAACCCTGTTCCGGCCGGGCGATGCGCAGGAAACGCGCATGCCGGCCCGCGCCATCGGCGTGAAGTGGCTGACGGTCGATCCGGGCGCCAAGAAGCTCGCCATCACGCTGACGCCGCCCGACAAGACCGTGCCGCGCCAGCAGCTGTCGATCCCGGTTTCCGTGGCCGGCGTGCAGCCGGGCACGAACGCCTATGTCATGGTTGCCGCCGTCGATGTCGGCATCCTCAATTTGACCAACTACAAGGCGCCGGATCCGGAGAACTGGTTCTTCGGCCAGCGCATGCTCGGCATGGAGATCCGCGACATCTACGGCCGCCTGATCGATGGCTCGCTGGGCACCACCGGCAAGCTCCGGACCGGCGGCGACGGCGCCAACATGCAGGCGCAGGGCAGCCCACCCACCGAAAAGCTGGTCGCCTTCTTCTCCGGCATCGTCCAGCTCGATGCCGACGGCAAGGCGCGGATCGACTTCGATGTCCCGCAGTTCAATGGCACCGTGCGCGTCATGGCCGTCGCCTGGACCAAGGAGGCGGTCGGCCATGCCCAGGCGGACGTGATCGTACGCGATCCCATAGTGATTACCGCCGGCCTGCCGCGCTTCCTGGCGCCTGGCGACAACGCCGTCATGCGCCTCGACGTGGCCGACACCGACGGCCCGGCCGGCGACTACGCGCTGTCGATCGATACGACGGGCGACCTGTCGATCGGCGACAAGTCCCTGCCCCCGAAGCTGACGCTCGCCCAGGGCAAGCGCCAGACGCTAACCGTGCCGCTGATCGCCAGGACGGCGGGCAATGCCTCGCTCACCATCAAGCTGGCGCACGCCGACGGCACCAAGGTCGAGCAGACGCTCTATGTGCCGGTGCGCCCGGCGCAATTGCCGGTCACCACGCGCCTTGTGGTCGACCTCAAGGGCAATGGCGGCGCGCTGCGCGTCGACAAGGAACTCTTGGCAGCCAGCCTGCTCGATGGCGCTTCGGTCAGTGTCGGCGTTTCGCAGGCGGCAGCCTTCGACGTGCCCTCGCTGCTGATGACGCTTGATCGCTACCCCTATGGCTGCGCCGAGCAGACCACCAGCCGCGCCATGCCGCTTCTCTACGTCAACGAGATGGCATCCGGCGTCGGCATGGAAAGCGACCCTGACCTGCACGGCCGCATCCAGGACGCGATCTACAAGGTCCTGAGCTACCAGTCCTCGAGCGGCAGCTTCGGCCTGTGGGGTCCGGGCTCCGGCGACCTGTGGCTCGACGCCTATGTCAGCGAATTCCTGACCAGGGCGCGGGAGCAGAAATACGACGTGCCGGCTCTGGCGATGAACCAGGCCCTCAACAACCTGCAGAACTCGCTCGGCTACGACCAGAGCGTACAGGACCGCGGCAGCGAGATCGCCTACTCCCTCTATGTGCTCGCCCGCAACAAAAAGGCCTCGATCGGCGATCTGCGCTATTACGCCGACACCCAGCTCGAAGCCTTCTCGAGCCCGATGGCCGTTGCCCAATTGGCGGCGAGCCTGGCGCTCTACGGCGACACGCAGCGTTCGGAGGCGACGTTCAAGACCGCGCTGCAACTCGCCAAGTCGAGCACGGACTACGACTGGTACCGCTCCGACTACGGTTCGGCGTTGCGTGACGGCGCGGCGATGCTGTCGCTGGCGGCGGAATCGAAGCCGGTATCGACCATCGTGCCCGAGCTGATCAAACTGGTGACCAGGGAACGCGCCGAAGCCCGCTGGACCAGCACCCAGGACGATTCCTGGATGCTGCTGGCGGCGCGCGCGCTGAAGGAGGGCAACGACTCCATCGCGCTCACCGTCAATGGCGCGCCGCATTCCGGCGGCTATTCCAACCAGGTCAACGGCTCCGAACTGGTCGACAGCCCGCTCGAAATCGCCAACACCGGCAAGACCCCGCTGCAGGCCGTCGTCACCACCGTGGCGTCGCCGATCCAGCCCTTGCCGGCCGGCGGTGACGGCTTCACCATCAGCCGCACCTACTACAAGCTCGACGGCACTGAAGCCAATGTGACCGAGGCAACCCAGAACGAACGCTATGTCGTCGTGCTCAAGGTCACCGAGCAGAACAGCTGGCCGTCGCGCCTGCTGGTCACCGACCTGTTGCCGGCCGGCTTCGAGATCGACAATCCAGGCCTGGTCTCCAGCGCCCAGTTGACGAACTTCTCCTGGCTGGCACAGACCGACGCCGCGCATCTGGAATTCCGCGACGATCGCTTCGTCGCGGCATTCAACCCGGCCGATGGCGACCACGACCACAATCTGACGCTTGCCTATGTCGTGCGCGCCGTGACGCCGGGCACCTACGCCCATCCGGCGGCAACGGTGGAGGACATGTACCGCCCGCAATATTCGGCCCGTACAGCTACCGGCATGATGGAGATCAAGGCACCGTAAGGTGCCTTGGCGGAAATGAACGTGAGGTTCGCGCCGCCCCTCATTGCCCTGCCGGGCATTTCTCCCCGTATAGAGACGGGGAGAAAGAAGCCTGCACCAAAGCTTTCGCCAGCTTTAAACGTCGCAGGAAAGGCGCCAATGCATGCCACAGCTCCCTTCTCCCCGTCACTAAACGGGGAGAAGGTGGCGGCAGCCGGATGAGGGGCGGCGCCATGCTTTCCAAGAAACTCCTCCGTCGCGCTGCCATCGCAGTTGCCTCCCTTGCCGCCTTCTTCACGATTGCCGCCGCCACCCTCTGGCAACTCGACCGCGCCTTCCCGCCCCCGCTTCCTGAAAGGCTCACCGTCTCCACCGAAGTCCAGGACCGCGACGGCCAGCTGTTGCGCGCCTTTGCCACGCCGGACGGCTACTGGCGGCTGGAAACCCGGCTCGACCAGGTCGACAAGCAGTTCGTCGACATGCTGGTCACCTATGAGGACAAGCGCTTCTGGGACCATGAGGGGGTCGACGTGCTGGCGCTGGCGCGCGCCGCCGGCCAGTTCGCAACCAGCGGCCACATCGTCTCCGGCGGCTCGACCCTGTCGATGCAGCTTGCCCGCCTGATCGAGCCACGCGAGAGCCGCAGCCTCGGCTCCAAGCTCAAGCAGATGCTGCGCGCCGTCCAGATCGAGCGGCGGTTGTCGAAGCGCGAGATCCTCGAACGTTATCTCACACTGGCGCCCTATGGCGGCAATCTGGAGGGCGTGCGCGCCGCTTCGCTCGCCTATTTCGGCAAGGAGCCAAATCGGCTCACCGTTTCCGAAGCCGCGCTTCTGGTGGCCCTCCCGCAACTGCCGGAAAAACGCCGCCCTGACCGCAACCTGCAGATCGCCCACGCAGCTCGCGACCGTGTGCTCACCCGCATGGTCTCATCAGGCCTGATCGGCGAACGCGAGGCGGCACGCGCGGCGCTTGACGATGTGTTGGGCCTGCGCCGGCGCTTGCCGGCGCTCGCCCCGCATGCCTCTTACGCGATGCTGCCCAAGGCCGTCCCCGGCCAGCCGCTCAAGCTGACGATTCGCAAAAGCGTTCAGCAAGGACTGGAACAGGTGGCCCGCGACGCCGCCACCAGGCTCGGGCCGCGTCTGTCGGTCGCCATGGTGCTGGCCGATGCCCGCACCGGCGACATTCTGGGCGAAGTCGGCTCGGCCAATTTCTTCGATTCCAGCCGTTCCGGCTGGATCGACATGACCAAGGTCGTGCGCTCGCCCGGCTCGACGCTGAAGCCGTTCATCTATGGCCTCGCCTTCGAACAGGGACTGGTGGCGCAGGAGACGCTGATCGAGGACAGCCCGGTCGATTTCAGCGGCTACAGGCCCAAGAATTTCGACATGGGCTATCAGGGCGATGTCTCGATCCGCCAGGCGCTGCAATTGTCGCTCAATGTGCCGGCGATCCGGGTGCTCGACGCGGTCGGTCCGGCGCGGCTGACGGCACGCTTCCGCCAGGCGGGCGTCAACCCGATCCTGCCGGTCAATGAGGCGCCGGGGCTGGCCATCGGGCTTGGTGGCGTCGGCGTCACGCTGCGCGACCTCGTCCAGCTCTATACCGGGCTCGCCAATGGCGGCAAGACGCACTCGCTGCGCGACGGCACCGAGCCGGCCAATGCCGTGAGTTCGACCACCACCATCCTCAGCGACCAGGCCAATTGGCAGATCATCGACATCCTCTCCGGAGTAAAACCGCCGGAAGGTGCCTTGCAGCGCGGCATCGCCTACAAGACCGGAACCTCCTACGGCTACCGCGACGCCTGGTCGGTGGGGTTCGATGGCCGCTATGTGCTGGGCGTCTGGGTCGGCAGGCCCGATGCCGGCGCGGTGCCGGGCCTCTCCGGCTATGTCTCGGCCGCCCCGATCCTGTTCGAAGGCTTTGTCCGCTCCGGCCTCGCCACCGTACCGCTGCCAGGCAAACCGCCCGGTGCCTTCACACCCAAGCGCGAGGACCTGCCTGTGACGCTTGCCCGCTTCGGCGCCGGCGCGGATGGCCTGGTGCAGGCGACGCCGACCGAACCGGCACCGAGCATCATCTTCCCGCCGGACGGCGCCCGCGTCGATCTCGCCACCAACTCGGCCGACGCCTCGCCGCTGGTGCTGAAATTGCAGGGCGGCCGCGCGCCGTTCCGCTGGCTGGCCAATGGCAAGCCCCTCATCGGCCTCGACCGCCGCCGCACCGCGACCTGGCTGCCCGACGGCGCGGGCTATTCGACGCTCACCGTCATCGACGCCGCAGGACGGGCTGCCAGTGTGAAGGTCTTCGTCCAGTGAAAGCGATCCTTGAATAGAATGCGCCAGGCGATTCAGCGCATTGGCTTTTGTGCGCTGATGATTGCCGGCTCGGCCCTGCCGGCGCCTGCCGATCCCCTCCCCGCGGGTTTCGTTCGCCTCGCCGATGTCGCCCCATCGATCCGCCAGGACATTCGCTACGCCAACGCCGACAATTTTCTGCACCGCAAGGTGAATGGCTATGACGCGCCGGTCTGCATTTTGACCCGGGAGGCCGCCGAGGCACTCTCCAGAGTCCAGCGGGCGATCGCCACCAGAGGCCTGACGCTGGTCGTCTTCGACTGCTATCGCCCTGCCCGCGCCGTTGCCGACATGGGCGAATGGACGGCCGCGGGTGGACCGCCGGACCCGCAATGGTATCCGAAGGTCAAGCGTGGCGATCTCATCGCCAAGGGCTATGTCGGCAAACTGTCCAGTCATTCGCGCGGCTCGACCGTCGATGTTGCCATCGCGCCTGTCGACAGTACGCCCGTGCCGAAACCGGCCTGCGGCGCGATCGATGCCGACACCCTCGATTTCGGCACCGGCTTCGATTGTTTCGACCCGATGAGCGAGACCGCGCGTCGCCCGCTCGGCGCCAAAGCTGCGGCAAACCGAAAGCTGCTCGTCGATGCCATGCGTGCTGGCGGGTTCAAGAACTACGCGCGCGAATGGTGGCATTTTGCGCTGGCCCGGGAGCCGTTTCGAAAGCAGCGCTTCGATTTCCCGGTGACCGCCGAGTAACCTTGCCCAACCAGCCTTGCCCGGCAACCGCGCATCCCTAGATAGGCCGGATGTTGGGCCGACTCCGGCGCGGAGCGACCGCGGGGAAAATATTTCTCACAACAGCGACAGATCGCCGAAGATTTTCTTCAGGAGGACAAAAAAGGCAACATTGAATGCATCTTATTTCTATAAATTCGCTAGATTTGGCGCGGGTTCAACGGAGGCAGAAATGACCAAACCTCATTTCCGGAAACTGCTCGGCGCACTGGTCGCCACATCTGTTCTATCAGGCACGCTCGGTTTCGCGTTTGCCGACACCACCATTCTCAATGTGTCCTACGATCCGACGCGCGAGCTCTACAAGGCCTATGACGAGGCCTTCGCCGCGCATTGGAAGACGGAGACCGGGGAGACGGTGACCATCCAGCAGTCGCATGGCGGATCGGGTGCCCAGGCCCGCGCGGTGATCGATGGCCTCGACGCCGATGTGGTGACGCTGGCGCTCGAAGGCGACATCAACGCCATCGTCTCGAAGTCAAAGAAGATCAATCCAGACTGGCGCACCAAATTCGAAAACAATTCGGCGCCCTACACCTCGACGATCATCTTCCTTGTCCGCAAGGGCAATCCCAAGGGCATCCACGACTGGAACGACCTCGTCAAGGACGGTGTCCAGGTGATCACGCCCAACCCCAAAACCTCGGGCGGCGCACGCTGGAACTATCTCGCGGCCTGGGCCTATGCCAACGCCAATGATGGCGGCGATGAAGCCAAGACCAAGGACTTCGTCGGCAAGCTCTACGCCAATGCTCCCGTGCTCGACACCGGCGCGCGCGGCTCGACCGTGACCTTCGCGCAAAAAGGCCTGGGTGACGTGCTGATCGCGTGGGAAAACGACGCCTATCTGGCGCTCGACGAGTTCGGCGCCGACAATTTCGACATCGTTTATCCGCCGACCTCCATCCTGGCCGAGCCACCGGTGGCCGTGGTCGACGCCAATGTCGACGCCAAGGGCACACGCAAGGTGGCCGAGGCCTATCTGAGCTACCTCTATTCCAAGGAAGGCCAGACCATCATCGCCAAGAACCATTATAGGCCGTCCAAGCCCGAACTGGTTCCGCCCGAGGATCTCGCCAAGCTGCCGCCGATCAAGCTGATCACCATCGACGATCCGCTTTTCGGCGGCTGGAAGAAAGCGCAGCCTTATCATTTCGGCGACGGTGGTATATTCGACCAGATCTACAAGCCGGCCCAGTGAGCTAAACCTAGATCGGGACGACATGACCACAGCACCCGCGCGGGCGGGGTGGCGGTTCAGACAGCCGAGCGTCATTCCGGGTTTCGGATTGACGCTCGGCTTCTCGCTTGCCTACCTCACCCTCATCATCCTCATCCCCCTATCCGGGCTGATCTGGCGTTCGGCCGCTCTCGGCTGGGTCGATTTCTGGGCCATCGCCACCGATCGCCGCACGATCAACGCCCTTCGAATCAGCTTCGGCACGGCGTTCATCTCGGCTGTCGTCAATGTCGTCTTCGGCACGCTCGTCGCCTGGGTGCTGGTGCGCTACCGTTTTCCGGGCCGCCGCATCGTCGACGCCATGGTCGACCTGCCCTTCGCGCTGCCGACGGCGGTGGCCGGCATCGCGCTGACCACGCTCTACGCGCCGAATGGCTGGATCGGCAAATTGCTGATGCCGCTCGGCATCAAGGTCGCCTACACGCCGCTCGGCATCGTCATTGCGCTGATCTTCATCGGCCTGCCCTTCGTCGTGCGAACCGTGCAGCCGATCATGGAAGAGATCGACAAGGAAGTGGAGGAAGCCGCCGCCACCCTCGGCGCCAGCCGCTTCCAGATCATCACCCGCGTGCTCTTTCCCGGCCTGGCGCCGGCCATCATCACGGGCTTCTCGCTGGCCTTCGCGCGCGGCGTCGGCGAATACGGCTCGGTCATCTTCATCGCCGGCAACCTGCCCTACAAATCCGAGATCGCGCCGCTTCTGATCGTCATCCGGCTCGAGGAATACAATTACCCGGCGGCGACCGCGATCGCCGCGATCATGCTGGCGCTGTCGTTCATCATGCTGTTGATCGTCAATCTGGTGCAGACATGGAGCCGCAAGCGCTATGGCTGATCCCGAGATCAAATCATACGAACCGTATCATGAGAGCCGCTCGGCGGCGGTGACCGAGAGCCGGCCGGCACGCGCCGTGCTGATGGCCATCGTCTTCGTCTTTCTCGCCGTCTTCCTGCTGCTGCCGCTGATCATCGTTTTCAAGGAAGCTTTCGCCAAAGGCGTTGGCACCTACCTGCAATCGCTAAGCGATGCCGACACGCGTTCGGCGATCCGCCTGACCTTGCTGGTGGCCGCGATCTCGGTCCCGCTCAACATCGTCTTCGGCATCTCGGCCGCCTGGGCGATCGCCAAGTTCGAGTTCAAGGGCAAGGCCTTCCTGACCACGCTGATCGACCTGCCCTTCTCGGTCTCGCCGGTCATTTCGGGTCTGGTCTACGTGCTTCTCTTCGGTGCTCAAGGGTTGCTCGGCGAGTGGCTGAAGGCACATGGCATCCAGATCCTGTTCGCCGTGCCGGGCATTGTGCTGGCCACCGTCTTTGTCACCTTCCCCTTCGTCGCCCGCGAACTTATTCCGCTCATGCAGGAACAGGGCAATGGCGACGAGGAGGCGGCGCTGTCGCTTGGCGCCAATGGCTGGCAGGCCTTCTGGTACGTGACCTTGCCTAACGTCAAATGGGGCCTGCTCTACGGCGTCCTTTTGTGCAATGCGCGCGCCATGGGCGAGTTCGGCGCGGTTTCGGTGGTGTCGGGCCACATACGCGGCCTGACCAACACCATGCCGCTGCATGTCGAAATCCTCTACAACGAGTACAACGCCGTCGGCGCCTTTGCCGTTGCTTCCTTGCTTGCCGGGCTGGCGCTCGTCACGCTGGTCTTGAAAACACTGCTCGAGATGCGCTACGGCGCCGAACTCGCCGCGACGCGCGGACATTAGAAGGTTCATTGCATGGAAGTTCGCGTTGCCAACGTGCGCAAGGAGTTCGAGCGGTTTCCGGCGCTCCACGATGTCTCGCTCGACATCAAGTCGGGCGAACTGATCGCGCTGCTCGGACCGTCCGGCTCCGGCAAGACGACGCTGCTCAGGCTGATCGCCGGACTGGAGCGCCCGACGCGTGGGAAAATCTTCTTTGGTGACGAGGACGCTTCGCAGAAATCGATCCAGGAGCGCAACGTAGGCTTCGTCTTCCAGCACTACGCGCTGTTCCGCCACATGACGGTGGCCGACAATATCGGCTTCGGCCTCAAGGTGCGGCACGGGCCGACGCGGCCGTCGACCCCCGAAATCCGCCGCCGCGCCTCCGAGCTTCTCGATCTTGTCCAGCTTTCAGGGCTGGAGAAGCGCTATCCGGCGCAGCTTTCGGGCGGCCAGCGCCAGCGTGTGGCGCTCGCCCGCGCCATGGCCATCGAACCCAAGGTGCTGCTGCTCGACGAGCCGTTCGGCGCGCTCGATGCGCAGGTGCGCCGGGAACTGCGTCGCTGGCTGGGCGAAATCCATGACCGCACCGGCCACACCACCGTCTTCGTGACCCACGACCAGGAAGAGGCTTTGGAGCTTGCCGACCGCGTCGTGGTGATGAGCCAGGGGCGCATCGAACAGGTCGGCACCGCCGACGACATCTACGACACGCCGAACTCGCCTTTCGTGTACGGCTTCATCGGTGAATCCAGCTCCCTTCCCGTCAAGGTCGAGAATGGCGAGATCTGGCTGGCCGACCGTCCGATCGGATTGTCGGCGCCGCATGCGCCCGAGGGCGACGCGATGCTCTACTTCCGGCCGCATGACGTCGAACTGCTGGACGGCTGCAGCGGCTGCATCGCCGGCACCGTGGCCGCCAGCCGCCGGGTCGCCGGCACAAGGCGCGTCGAGCTCGAGATCGGCGGCGAACGCCAGCGGGTCGAGATCGAACTGCCGGTCGATCATCCGGCGGCGCAGAAGAGCCGCGTGGCGTTCCGGCCGGGGCGCTGGAAGCTGTTTCCGGCTGCGTAGCGATAGGACCGCCGTCAATCCCTATCCCGGTCGAGGGCGGCCGCCTACCCTTTCACCAGGCCTTTCAACGACAGCACCAATGTCATGGGATTTTTCGGGGAAGCCGCAAAGCCATGGCGCTCATAAAAGGCTTTCGCTTCGTCCGATATCGCATGAACAAAAATTCCGCGTATCCCGAGGATCGTCGCGGCTTGACCGGCGCGCAGGACGGCATCTTGCAGAAGCGCTGCACCCAGTCCCTTCCCTTGCCAGCCTGTGCCCACCGCGAGACGCCCGAGCACGACCATTGGAATGGGATCCGGCATGTTGCGCCGAACAATGCCGGGCGCTTCCGCTAGGTCAAGCCCGCCCGAAGACAGGCAGTAGTAGCCGACAACGCGTATGCCTTCCGCGACCACATAAGTACGAGATGCGCCACTGACCTGGTTGGCCCGTGCGCGGCGGCGAAGCCATTGGTCGAGACTTTCCGTTCCGCTTTGGAAAAGTTCGAGATCGTGGTTCTCGGCCAGCGGCGTGGGCGCCGACAGCATCAGTCCTGCCATGGCTTGGGCACGTTCATAAGACGCGCAAAACCTTCCCCGCCTGGCGGTTCATCGAGGATGTCGAGATAGTGCCGGTAACTCTGGGCATCTACCTTGATCAGTGTTTGGTCGAGCAGCGTATCCTCGGCCGCGCGGTAGGCGGCATCGATCATGAAATCGGAACGGGTTTTCCCGCGTAGCTTTGCGGCGCGGTCAATCAGTATGCGCATATCCTCGCGAATGCGCAGATTGACAGGCTTAGCGTGAGTTTCGGCTGCGGCTTTCGCCATGGAGGGCTCCTTTCCTTCACCATAACATGCCGCATACACAATGTGTATCTATTTGTCCTTTCCATTGGGAAAAGGTTGACGTGAACCGAGCTCCAATATGATGCCGCTCAAAAGAAAAACCTAGGATCAGCCTGTCTAGGAAACGGTTTTCTAGCAACGAGTGCCAAGCCCTGAATCTATGCCTCGCCGCCCCTTTGTACCCTCGCTATGCTCGAACGATAAAACATTACATCCGGAGCCATTTCATGAAGCGATTTTTCCTCGGCGTTGCCGTCGCAGCCGGCCTCATCCTCGCATCCTCCCAGGCTTGGTCGGCCGACAAGCTGCTCAACGCCTCCTATGACGTCGGCCGCGAACTCTTCGTGCAGGTCAACAAGGCCTTTATCGCCAAGCATCCGGGCGTCAGCGTCGACCAGTCCCATGCCGGCACCTCGGCGCAGGCGCGCGCCATCGCCGAGGGCCTCGGGGCCGACGTCGTCACCTTCAACCAGGTCACCGATGTCGACTTCCTGGTCAAGAAGGGCCTCGTCTCGGCCGACTGGCAGAAGGATTTTCCAGACAACGCCTCGCCCTTCTATTCGCTGCCTTCGTTTCTCGTCCGCGCGGGCAATCCCAAGCACATCAAGGACTGGAACGACCTCGTGCGCGACGACGTGCAGGTGATCTTTCCCAATCCGAAGACGTCGGGCAATGCGCGCTACACCTATCTGGCGGCCACCGCCTACGCCAAGGAAGCCTTCAAGGGCGACGACGCCAAGGTGAAGGAGTTCATTACCAAGCTGTTCAACAACGTGCCGATCTTCGACACCGGCGGGCGCGCCGCGACCACCACCTTCGTGCAGCGCGAGATCGGCGACGTGCTGATCACCTTCGAATCCGAGACGCGCGGCATCCGCAAGGAATATGGCGACGACAAGTTCGAGCAGGTCACCCCTTCGGTCAGCCTGCTGGCGGAATTCCCGGTGGCGATCGTCGACAAGGTCGCCGACGAACACGGCACGCGTGACCTGGCCAAGAGCTATCTCGACTTCCTCTATACGCCCGAGGGCCAGGGCATTGCCGCCGAGAATGGCCTGCGCGCACGCGACGCGGCTGTCGCGGCCAAATACAAGGCCGATTTTCCGGACGTGCGCCTGCTGACGGTGGAAGACGTCTTCGGCGGTTGGGACAAGGTCCAAAAAGAGCATTTCGCCGCCGGCGGCCTGCTCGACCAAGCTTATGGCAGCCGGTAAAGTTTCAGCGGTCCGATAGAAAGATCAGGAGAGCCGGCCCCGGGGCCGGCTTTTCTTGTTTAGGCAGACGATAGGGCAATCCGGCGCCTTCGTGCAAAACGTTACAAACAATCAACGCGTTTGTGCCAAACATGCCTTTCCAATGGCTTGTTTTCGCGAAACGGCAGGGTGTGGAAGCAATGCCGTCATCATTTGCACACAAACAGCCGCCAGATGCGGGGTGGTTGGGGCTTCAACGGGTTGACTCGGGCATGCTGACGAAAAAAGGCAAATACGGCCTCAAGGCCCTCGTGCATCTTTCCAACCTTCCGGTTGGCCAATTGGCCTTCGTCAACGACATCGCCGTCGCCAACAACATCCCGAAGAAATTCCTCGATGCCATACTGGGCGAATTGCGCAACGCCGGCTTCGTCCAGAGCCGCAAGGGCAAGGAAGGCGGCTATCGCCTCGCCCGCCCCGCTTCCGAGATCAAGATCGGCCATGTCGTGCGTGTGCTGGACGGTCCGCTGGCGCCGATACCTTGCGCCAGCCGCACGCAGTACCAGCGCTGCGAGGATTGCGACGAAGCGACCTGCCAGGTCCGGCACATGATGCTGGAAGTGCGCCAGGCGATCGCCGAGGTGCTGGACAACCGCAGCCTCGCCGCCATGCGCGATGCCGACAACGACGATTTTCCGGTCGAGTTGACATCCCAGATCTAGAGCCGGGCGAATGAGGCTGTCGAGGTTCACGAAATCCCGAAAAGTCCCCCGCAAGCCATCGGCAGCCAGCTTCCGCACCGAGATCATCGCCGACGTCTTTGTCCCCGAATATGCCGAGGACGTGCGCTTCTTCAGCCGCAAGCAGCTTAGCCCCGGCAAGCTCCGCCGCTTCTCCACCAGGGATCTTCGCGAAAGCCTGGCCGCCCTCTTTTACCTGGCGGTCGCGGCGGTGCTGCCGGTGCGCTGGTGGTCGCGGATCTGCGATTGGGCGTCGCGGTTTCGCCTGAAGCGCCATATGCGCAAGGATTTCCCCGGATATGCCGCCGCAACGCGCGCGGTGCTCGGCAGCGACATCGATGCACGCAAGCTGTTCGAGGCATTGCTCGCGGCGCGCCATCGCCGCCGCATGCAGCTTGCCGCGCATCTGGTCGCCCGTCGCTGGAGGCCGGCGATCCGGCTGGAAGGGCTCGAGGATTTGCAGGCCGCTTTGCAACGCGGCCATGGCGCGATCCTCTGGTGCGATCAGTTCACCGCCCAGACAATGATCGGCAAGCGCGCCATGCATGAGGCCGGCATCGAAGCGCATCAGGTCAGCGTCAACACGCATGGCGTTTCCGAGACGGCATTCGGCCAGCGCTTTCTCAATCCGCCGATGGTTCGTGTCGAGAACCGGTTCCTGAAAAGCCGGATCGTCTTCGACCGTGACGACGCCTATCAGGTCACCATCCGCATTCAGAAGATGCTGAGGCAGAACGGCGTCGTGATGATGACCAACACAATCCACGCCGGCTCGACCTTCACCGAAACCGCGCTTGGCGAAAGCGGCTGGACGCACCTTGCCTCGGCACCGGCGAATTTCGCCGCGCGCGGCAAGACGGCCCTGTTTGCGATGTCGACCTTCGAGGTCGTTCCCTTCCGGGAATATCGCGCCGTCTTGAGCCCCGAGCTGGTGCCGGCGGCACCGGCGCCCCAGGCAGCGGACACAATCAGGGACGGAGCCAAGAACATGGCCCTGCAGGCACGCTACATCCTGCTCAAACGCGACCGCCTGCTGCAAGCGCTGAAAGAGTGCCCCGAGCAGATGATGTCCTGGTCGCGCCATGAGCGGTTGACGGAAGCCCCGGACGGCATCGGCATCAGCGCTGAAGAAGGCTCATGACGGGCGTATCAAGCCCATTGCCTGGGCGACGAGTTCGTCGACCGGCCGTGTCGCGTCGAGCGTCAATGCCCGCTCGTCTTGCCCCGGCGGCTCAAGGATGGCGAACTGGCTGTCAACCAGGCTTGCCGGCATGAAATGGCCCTTGCGGTTGCCAACGCGCCGCCGCGCGGTGGCGGGATCGATCTCCAGATAGAGGAAGACGATATCAGGGCAAAAACCGCGCAGGCGCTCGCGATAACCGCGCTTCAGCGCCGAGCAGGCGGCGACCACACCTTGCCGCTTGCCGATCGATGCCTGGATCTGCTCGCCGATCGCGTCGAGCCAGCCTTCGCGCAGTTGATCGGTGAGCGGTTCGCCGCGTGCCATGCGGGCGACGTTTTCGGGCGGATGCAGCCTGTCGCCCTCGATGAAGACGGCATCCAGTGCGGTGGCCAGCGCGATTCCGACGGCTGACTTGCCGCAGCCGGCTACCCCCATCACCACGATGGCCGGAGGCGCCAGACCGGAAGCGCCCGTCGGCGCCTGCGCTGCGTTTTCGTCCACCGTCAGCGGCTCGCCGGCGCGCGGCCATAAAGCAGGAGCATGGCGACGATGACGACGCCATAGATGATCTGCCGTCCCGCCTCCGGCATCTGCATGACCGAGAGGATGGATTGCAACAGCGTGATCAGGATCACGCCGGCGACAGTGCCGAGATAGGAGCCGCGCCCGCCCAGGATCGAGGTGCCGCCCAGCACCACGGCCGCGATCGACGGCAGCAGATAGGCATCGCCCATCGACTGCGCCGCCTTGGAGGCGTAGCCGGCCAGCAGCACGCCGCCGAAGGCGGAGAGCCCTCCGGAGACGGCGAAGGCGATCATCACCACGCGTCTCGTGTCGATGCCGGAGAGATAGGCGGCACGCTCGCGGTTGCCGATGCCATAGACCGCGCGGCCGAAGCCGGTGCGCGTCAGCACGAACACCATCGCGATCCCTATAAACGCCCAGATGATGACGGCGTTGGGGACGCCCGGAATGGTGAAGCCGGTGGCCAGGTAGCGCATGGCGCCGGTCGCCGAATCCTGTGGCGAGAAGCCGCCGGTATAGACCACCATCAGCCCTTGCGCGACGGCATTGGTGGCGAGCGTGATGATCATTGAGGGAATGCGCAAATAGGCGACGCCGATGCCGTTGGCGATGCCGATCAGCACGCCGCAGAAGATGCCGAACGGAATCGCCAGCACCACCCCGGCCGGACCGTAGGCGGCCGCCGCGCAGGCCATCATCGCGCCCGCCGCCACCGACCACGGCACCGACAGGTCGATCTGGCCGAGCAGGATGACCAGCATCATGCCGGTGGCGATGACGCCGAGGAACGAGGCCACCTTGAGCTGCTGCAGGAGATATTCAGGCGACAGGAAGCTGCGTGAATAAAGACTGCCGACCAACAGCAGCACCACGATGCAGGCAAAGGCGGTCAGCACCGCCGGGTCGGCGCGGCGAATGAATTTCGGCATGCGGCCGGCAATGCCGCCCAAGGTCGTCTCGCTCACAGGAACCACTCCAGCCGGTTGCGGACCCGAAAAAGGGCGAAGGCGCCGAGGCTGACGGCGACCAGCAGGATAACGCCCTGGAACAGCGGCTGCCAGAGCGGATCGAAGTCGAACACGAACAACAGGTCGCCAATGGTGCGGAAGGCAAGGGCGCCGAAGATGGCGCCGATAGCGCTGCCCTTGCCGCCGAACAGCGACACACCACCCAGCACGACCGCCGCGATCGAGAACAACGTGTAGGAGTTGCCGCTCGCGTAGGCAGCCTCGCCCGTATAGGTGAAGAAGGTGAGGAACAGCCCGCCGATCGCCGCCAGCAGCCCGGCCAGCGTATAGGCGGCGAACTTGCCGCGCCGGATCGGCACGCCGGACATATAGGCCGCCGTTTCCGAAGAGCCCGCCGCGTATGCCGCGCGGCCGAGGATCGAGCGGCTGAACGGCACCCAGATCACCAGCACGATGGCGAGCAGCACCACCAGGCTCGCCGGCACAAAGCCGAACACGCGGCCGGTCAGCGCGTCGGCCAGGTCCTCATTGACCGAACCGCCCGGGAAAGGTCGCAACAACAGTCCGATGCCGTAGTAGACAGCCCCGGTGGCGATGGTGGCGACGATCGGCTGCAGCCGCCCATAGATGACGATGGCGCCGTTGACGGCGCCGCACAGAAGGCCCGCCACAAGCACGGCGATGACGCCGAGCGTGGTCTGCAACGGCGTGCCTACCACCAGCCAGGAGGCCAGGCAGTTGGTGAGCAGGAAGATCATGCCCACGGACAGGTCGATCCCGGAGGTGATGACGACCAGCGTCTGCGCCATGGCGACGAAGGCAAGCAGCACGCCCTTGTTCGCCGCCGTCTGCACGACATTGGCGGTGAAGCCCGCCGGGTGGTTCGAGGTGTAGATGACGAACATGACGATGAAGATGCCGAGAGCCAGCAACGTTCCGCGCTGCTCGGCCAGCCAGTAGCGCCAGTCTTTCACACGCTTGCTCCCAGGCCCACCGGGCTCTCCTCGCCATGGATGTTGAGCGCGCTCGCTATAAGCGCCCGCTCGGTGATCTCGCCGCCGACCAGCTCGCGCTTGACGGCGCCGTCATAGAGCACCAGGACCCGGTCGCAGCAGCCGATCAGTTCGTCATAGTCGGTCGAATAGAACAGGATCGCCGCGCCCGCATCCGCCAGCTTGCGCATCAGCTGATAGATCTCCTGTTTGGTGCCGACATCGATGCCGCGTGTCGGGTCGTTGAGCAGGATGATGCGCGGCTGGCGCATCAGCCATTTGGCGATCACCACCTTCTGCTGGTTGCCGCCCGACAGCGCGCCGACCGGAATGTCGAGGCCCGCCGTCTTGATCGCCAGCAGGCCGACCATGTCGTCGATCAGCCGCTGTTCGGCGGCGCGATCGATGATGCCGCCTTTCGACAGCCGGTCGAGCGCGGCGAAAGACAGGTTTTCGCGCACCGTCATCGGCAGCATCAGTCCTTCGGTCTTGCGGTCCTCCGGGATGAGCGCCATGCCGACGCTATCCTCGCGGGCCGCTGCCGGGCTGGTGATCGTCACTGGCTTGCCGTCGATCAGCACCTCGCCGGAGAGGCCGCGCAGCACACCGAAGAAGGCGAGCAGCAATTCGCGCTGGCCTTGGCCGTCGAGCCCGCCGAGGCCGACCACCTCGCCTGCCCTGACCGTCAGCGAGATATCGTGCAGCCGGTCGGCCCAGGACAATTTGCGCGCCTCGAGCCGGGGGGCGGCGCCAGTGGGTGCCGCCGCCGGCTTGGGCGGAAAAATATGGCTATATTCACGGCCGATCATCAGCTCGACCACCTCGTTGTCGCTCTTAGAGCCGGCCTCGTAGCTGGCGACATTGCGGCCATTGCGGAACACGGTGCAATGGTCGGCCAGTTCGGCGATCTCATTCATGCGGTGCGAGATGTAGAGCAGCGCCAGCCCTTCCGAGCGCAGTCGTTTCAAGACGCCGAAGATCTTCGCGACATCCGCCGCCGTCAGCGCCGAGGTCGCTTCGTCGAGGATGAGGATGCGCGGTTTCCTGGCCAGCGCCTTGGCGATCTCCACCATCTGCCGTCGTGACAGCGGCAGGTCCTTGACCAGCGCCAGCGGATGAATGTCGCCGGCACCCGCGCGCGCCAGCGCATCCTCGGCGATGCGCCGCTGCGCCCTGCGGTCGATCATGCCGAAGCGTTTTGGCGGATCGGAAATGACGATGTTGTCGGCGACGCTGAGTTCGGGGATCAGCGACAGTTCCTGGAAAATGCAGACAATGCCGGCCTTGTTCGCCGCACCCGGCGACGCGAAGGTCACCTCGCGTCCGTCCAGCGTCATTTGGCCCTCGTCGGGCGCCACGACACCGGCCATGACCTTGATCAGCGTCGATTTGCCAGCCCCGTTTTCACCGAGAATGGCGTGGATGCTGCCGGCCTCGACCGTCAGTTCGGCCTTTTCCAGCGCCCGCACGCCGCCATAGCGCTTGGAAATGCCTTCCATGCGAAAAAGTGGAGCCGCACCGTCCATCAACCCTCCCAGGGCGATTGTGGGATTGCAGGCTGGCGCCGCGGGATCAGCCGCGGCGCCAGACGATAGAAAGCGACTACTGGTTTTCCTTGGTCTGCCCCATGATTTCCTGGGCGCTGAAATTGATGCCGCAGGTCGGGAAGGAATTGCCGACGAAGAAATTGTCGGACTCCTTCGGGAAGTAATCCGTGCCTTCCTTCATGTCCGGATCCGTGGCGACGGCCAGAGGCAGCTTCACCTCCTGCGGCACCACTTCGCCTTCGAGTGCCGCGATCGCCGTCTTGATGGCGACGGCGACCTGGGCCGGGCCCGAGCCGGCGGAGGTGCACTTCAGGCCATCGGCCGAATGCGCCGCGCAGAACTTGCGGAAGCCGTTTTCGGTCTCGCCGCCGAACGGCACGAACGGATGCTTGGCGTCCATCATCGCCTGCACGATGCCGGTGTCGCCGCCCTGGCCGGTGATGCCGTCGAACGGACCGTTGGTGGCGATCGCATCGGCGGTCACTTTCTGCGCCACGCCGTCATCCCATTTGCCGGCGACTTCGGTCACATCCCACTTCTTGCCGGAGGCGTCGAACACCTCATGGATGCCGTTGTGGCGATCGGTGTCGACGGAGGTGCCGGCGACGCCGCGCACTTCCAGGATCTTGCCGCCATTCGGGATCTTGGCGACCAGCCACTTGGCCCACAATTCGCCAAGTCCCTTCTGGTCGACATTGACGTTGATGGCGTCCTTGGTGTCGAGAATATTGTCGAAGGCGACCAGCACGATGCCGGCTTCCTTGGCGCGTTTGATGACCGGGCCGAAGGCGGTCGGGTTCTGCGCGTCGGTGACGATGGCGTCATAGCCGGAATCGATGAAGTTGTTGATCGCCGAAATCTGCGCCGGCACGTCCTCGCCCGTCGAGACGACCTTGAATTCCTTGATCTTTGCCTTCACGTCGGGCTGCGACGCATAGGCCTTGGCCGTCTGCACCATCTGGATGCGCCAGGTGTTGGCGATATAGCCATTGGCGAAGGCGATGCGGAACGGACCTTCCTTCTTCGGAAATTTGAAGAACTTGGTGTTCGCGTCCCAGGGCGCGAAACAGTCGGCCTGGGCGGCGGGACCGGAGACGATCTCCGGGCCGGCAGCCATGGCCGCCGAATTGAGCATGACGAATGCGCTGGCAGCAACGATGCCGCCGACAAGTGACTTGATCATCGATAATCCTCCCGATTGCAGTTCCGATTTGTCGGTTCAGTTTTTATGCGATTTCGCGCTCCCGGCTGGCACCTCCCGCCTTACCCAGTCACGCCTGCCAGATGCCGAAGACCTCCGCGATCCCACCCCTTACCGTCTCCTTCGGTTGGGAAAAAGGTATCATATTATACATAATAAACAAGCATGAGCTGTTGCTTATGTATAATAAACAGGCCCAACATTTGAGTGGCGAAGCTCCCCAATGGAAAATGGTAGCGCTACCATGACGTTGTGTAAAGCGTCATTCGCGGGTGTTCTCGAAAGCGTGTTCAGCGGGCTGTGCTCTCGCGGCGCTTGAGCTCGAAGCCAAGGTCGACGACCCGCTGCCGCGGCCTGTCACCCGATATCGCCGCAAGCGCCATGGCCACCGCGCGCCTGCCGATTTCGTAGCGATGGGTGCGGATGCTGGTGATCGAAGGAAACGCCACCTGCATCATGTCGAGATCGTTGAAGCCGACAATGCCGATGGTCTTCGGCACCTCGATCGAGGCACGATGGCATTCGAACAGCACGCCGAGCGCGATGTCGTCATTGTTGCAGAACACGCCGTCGAGCGTCGGCATCTTGGCAAGCGCATCGCGGAAGAGTTCGCGGCCAAGCGGCACGCTGGACAGCACCGGCGTGGTGGTGATCAGGCGCGGGTCCGAGAGCCCGGCCTTCTCCATCGCCACCCGGTAACCAGCCAGGCGCCGCTGCGAGCGCGGGTCCATGCGTGCACCGATGAAGCCGATCCGGCGATACCCGGCCTCTATCAGGTGCTCGGTCGCCGTCCGGCCGCCATCGAGATGCGAGAAGCCGACCATCATGTCCACCGGATCGGGTCCGGTCTCCATCACCTGAACCACCGGGCAACCGGCATTCTCCAGGAGTTTTCGCGAAGCAGGCGTCTGATCGATGCCGGCAATGATGAGCGCGGCCGGGCGTTGCGAACCGAACAGCTGCAGCAACCGCTCTTCCTCCAGTCCGGAATAGTGCGTGTTGCCGAGCTGGATGCGGAACGGGCTGTCCGACAGGCAGTCATAGATGCCGCGCACCACCTCGGCGAAGACGTTGTTGGTCAGCGAAGGCACCAGCACGCCGAACACTTCCGCCCGCGCCGAGGCCAATGCGCGCGCATTGGGGTCCGGCACATAGCCGAGTTCGTCGACGGCGGCCTGGATCTGACGGCGCAGCTCCTCGGAAACACGTGCCGGATCGCGCAGCGCGCGTGAGACGGTGATGGCGCCGACGCCGGCCTTGCGTGCCACATCCGACAGGGTTGGGCGGCCACCGCCCCGGCGCGAACGCGGCTTGATCACGGTCTTGGCCCATGCGCATGGCCATCGAAGCGCGCCCGCAATGCGATCTTTCCAGCTGTCGCCATGTCACCGGCCTGTTGCCGCACCCATCCGCCTTGGCGTCGCGCAGTGACTGCCTGTTGTCAAGCCGAGCCACCAAGTGGCCGTGCTTGGCCTTCCTCAGGCGGCTACGGCAGCTCTGTGCCTCGCCTTCCACATGAACAGCCCGATCGCCAATATGTTAAGCAGGTTCCAGGCGATGCCGTTCAGGAAAGCGGCGGCATAGGAGCCGGTCAGGTCGTAGATCCAGCCCGACATCCAGCCGCCGATCGCCATGCCGAAAATCGTCGCCATCATGACGACGCCGATGCGCTGGCCGGCCTCCTTGGCGGGCAGGTATTCGCGCACGATGATCGCATAGCAAGGCACGATGCCGCCTTGCGACAAGCCGAAGACCAGCGACACGACATAGAGCGAGGCGAGCCCGTCGAACGGGATGTAGAACAGCAGCGACAGGCATTGCAGCACGGAGCCGATAAGCAAGGTTTTGACACCGCCGATGCGGTCGGCGACAAAGCCCGAGGCGAGCCGGCTGACGACGCCCGCGGCCATCATGATCGACAGCATGTCGGCGCCATGCGCCATGCCGTAGCCAAGATCCATGCAATAGGCGACGATGTGCACTTGCGGCATCGACATCGCCACGCAGCAGCCCAGTCCCGCGACGACCAGCAGCATCTGCATCGCGGCCGGAGACATTGGCATCGGCTGCACGGACCGGCTTCCGGCCGGGCCGGCGGCTGCCGCTTCCGGAGCGCCGCGGCGCAGCAAAAGCACCAGCGGCACCATGGTGACCAGGCAGAAGACGCCGATGGCGGCATAGGTGAAGCGCCAGCCTTCCGCCTTGATCAGCGTCGGCATGATGGTCGGCCAGATCGCTCCGGCGAGGTAGTTGCCGGCCGCGGCCGCGGTGACAGCGACGCCGCGGCGGCGGTTGAACCAGTGCGATATATCGGCGATCAGCGGCCCGAAGATCACCGATGTGCCGAGACCGATCAGCACGCCTTGCGCAAGGGTGAATTGCAGGATCGAGGTCGACAAAGCCGCGAGCAGAAGGCCGGCGGAGAGCGCGATCGAGGAAAACAGCGCCGGAATCCAGTAACCCATGCGATCGATGGCGCGGCCGACCAGCACATTGCCGGCGGCAAAGCCGACCATGGTCGCGGTGTAAGGCATGGATGCCGCGGCGCGGTCGACGCCGAACTCGGCCTGTACCGCAGGCAGCACCACGACGACGGCCCACATGCCGACCGCACCGATCGTCGCCAGCAGCATCGAGATGGCCAGGCGCATCCAGGCGTAGGAACTGTCGATACCGGGGCTGGGCCGGCTCAAGTCGGTTCGTGACAAAGGCGTTTCCTGTCGGCGGCCTCAACCGCTGCTGTTTTGGCCACTATCGACGCATTCTCGGCGCACAGCAGCGCCACGGCGGGCAAATCCGTGGCTCCAGGGAGGTACGAGCGCGGGAACCGGCGCCAGCATCTGGAGTTTCCGATCAATAACCCCGCAAAGGAGACCAGCCATGACCGCCACCAAGCAGAAATGGTCGGCCGAGGTGACCGAGCACAGCGATGCTATGGATCTCGAGGACCACGTGTTCGAATCCGACGACGCCAAGAAGATCGCCGCCTCGCTCAAGCGTTCGGCCGAACACAGCCACCGCCGCAAGGCCGAGCCCTTCCAGTCCGCCATGTCGATGCTGAATTTCTACATCAACAGGGCCGGAAAAAACCTGCCCGCGGCTCGCAAGAAGATCCTCGAGGACGCCAAGGACGAATTGCGTGCCGCATTCGGGCGGCCAAAAGAGGATTAGGCTTTCGCCGCCAATGGCTCCTCAAGCTTGTTCCTCACCCCATCAAAAACGAGGTGAGGAACCCGTCTATTACCGCTATCCAGCCGGTAGGCGCCCTATTGTCTGATCTCGGGTTCGACAAGCTTGGCCAGGTTTCGCAGCGACTCCTGCCAGCCGAGATAGCAGGCTTCGGCGGGAATGGCGTCTGGAATGCCGGCTTGTGTGATGTTCACTTCGGTGCCCACGGACACTTTCTTCAGCGTCACGGTCACCTGGATCTCGCCGGGCAGGTTGGGATCGTCGAACCTGTCGGTGTAGCGCAGGAGTTCGCCCGCGACGAGCTCGACGTACTCACCGCCAAACGAATGGCTGTCGCCAGTGGTGAAGTTGCGGAACGACATCTTGAAGGTACCGCCGACCTTGCCCTCGAAGTGATGAACCGTGCAGGTGAAGCCGTTCGGCGGAAGCCATTTGGCAAGCGCATCGGCCTCGAGGAACGCGCGGTAGACCTTCTCCGGGCTGGTGGTCAGAACACGGTGCAGACGTACGGTGCTGGGCATGTCGATACTCCTTCGTGGTCTCTGTTCGATGCCCCAAGGACGGGTACCGCACAGCCGATCCGACACAGGCTTTTGAATTTTGTGCGGTCCGGCCCCGAATTGCTTCGAATTCCAAGGCGCGAACACCCGCGCCCAACGGCCGTGTCGCGGAAATCTATCGCGAACGGATGACGTTGTCGGTATTGGCCAGCAGCTTGCGCACGGCATTGCGCGCCGCATCCGGCCGCTGGAGGCGGATGTTCTTTTCGATTGCCTCGTGCATCTTCTGGGCGAGCTGCAAATCGTCGAGCTCCCGGGTCGTGTAGGCAAACAGGTGATCGAAGGCGGATTCGATCAGCACGCCGAGCGGCACCAGCAGATCATTGCCCGAGGCACGCAATATGGCGAGGTGGAAGCGGGTGTCGGCACGGGTCCGTTCCTGCAAGCTTTTCGCCTCTCCCATCTCCCGGCAGGCCTGGCTGATCTCGGCCATCTGCTCGTCGGTGCGCCGCATGGCGGCGAATGCGGTCGCTTCCGGCTCGATGATGTGGCGGAACTCCTGCACCGTCTTCAGGAAAACCTCGCGGTCGGGCGACGTCGCGTACCAGGCGAGCACATCGCGGTCGAGCAGGTTCCAGCGTTCCCTGGGTTCGACCCAGCTGCCGATCTTGGGGCGCGATGCGAGCAGGCTCTTGGCCATCAGCATCTTGATCGCCTCGCGCACCGCCGAGCGGCTGACGCTGAACGTCTCCGACCATTTGGCCTCATTGGGCAGGATGGTGCCGGGCGGATAATCGCCGCGCACGATCCTGAGCCCAATCTCGCTGGCCAGTGATGTGTGCACGCTGGAGCCCGGAATACGTGCCGCGTCGGCTCGCCGAACACCGGCCGGACGATCAGCGGCTACAGCCTTTTTCGGCGATTTTTCCCTGTTCGGCTTCGCGTCCCGCATGCATTCCAGAAAGGCCGGTTTAGGGAGGCTGTCAAGCGTGGTGCGGGCGCGGGGCCGCAAAGCCGGCCTCTATGCACAACCCAGCCGTGATTCGAGCTCGCTTAGGCGGTCTTGACGTATTTGCGCCAGCTGTGCTCCGGGCGGAAGCCGAGCATGTCGCGCGCCTTGCGGTTCGACAGCAGCGTCTCGTATTCACCGAGTTCGCCCTTGACCGGCACGTCGGGATAGAACCGCTTCAGGAGTTCGGCGGTCGGCAGATCGGACGAGGTGTCGTCATTGGCGGCATTGAACACCTGGTAGCCCAGCCCATCCTTCTCGACGGCACGCAGCGTGATCTGGCCAAGGTCCCGGGCATCGATGTAGCTCCAGGCGATACGCTTGCGAAAACCAGGATCGGCGAACCATTTCGGAAACAGCGAATACTCATGCGGCTCGATGACGTTGCCTATGCGCAAGGCATAGATATCCGTGCCATTGCGCTGCGCGAAAGCGCGCGCGGTCTTCTCGTTGACGATCTTTGACAGCGCATAGCTGTCCATCGGGTCGACGTCATAGTCCTCGTCGAGCGGGAAATACGCGGGATCGCGCGGCTCGTTGGCGAACACCAGGCCGTAGGTCGTCTCGCTGGAAGCGATGATCACCTTGCGGATGCCGAGCTTCACCGCCGCCTCGATGATGTTGTAGGTGCCCATTGCATTGATGCGGAACACCTCGTTGTCGGGCGTGATCATGATGCGTGGAATGGCAGCAAAATGCACCACGGCGTCCACTGGCTGCGGGCGTAGCGAGGGGTCGAATTCGTGCAGCCCCATATAGCTAGACAGCGCGTTGAACACCTGGCCGCTGTCGGTGATGTCGGTGATCAGCGTGCGCACCTTGGGATTGTCGAGCGGCCTGGTGTCGATGTTGAGCACCTGGCAACCCTGCTCCACCAGATATTGCACGACGTGGCGCCCAGCCTTGCCGCTGCCGCCGGTGAACATGATCCGCTTCGTCATTTCTGGTCTCCACGAAAGTCCTGGGATTTACGTGTATTGTCAGACAATATTGCTTTCTGCAACCGTCTATGGCTAAAACAGCGGCGACATTATCGATAATCACGCAACAGGACAGACAGCATGAACACGACCGCTACGGGTGAGAAGATCGGCTTTGTCGGCCTTGGATTGATGGGGCACGGCATCGCCAAGAACATCGTCGACAAGGGATATTCCCTGACCTTCCTCGGCCGCAAGAACCGCAAACCGGCGGAGGATCTTCTCGGCCGAGGCGCTCGTGAGGCATCGACTTCCCGCGATGTGGCGGCGGCATCCGATATCGTCTTCATCTGCGTCACCGGCTCGCGCGAGGTGGAGGCTATCATTCGCGGTCCCGATGGCCTCAAGGAGGGTTTGAAGAAGGGGGCGGTCGTCGTCGACTGCTCGACATCGGATCCGGTCTCGACCGTGGCACTTGCCGCGGAACTCAAGGCGCTCGGCGTCGACTATGTCGACGCGCCGCTCAGCCGCACGCCGAAGGAAGCCTGGGAAGGCACGCTCGACGCCATGGTCGGCGCGCCCGATGCCGTCTTTGCCAGGGTCAAGCCGGTGATCGACACCTGGGCCGGCCGCATCGTGCATATCGGCGATACCGGAGACGGCCACCGCATGAAGCTGCTCAACAATTTCATCTCGCTGGGCTACGCCGCCCTTTATTCCGAGGCCTTGGCACTGGCGGAGAAGGTCGGCATCTCGCCGCCGCGTTTCGACAGCGTCATCCGCAATGGCCGCATGGATTGCGGCTTCTATCAGACCTTCATGCGCTGGACGCTGGAAGGCGACCGCGACGCCCACAAATTCACCATCGCCAATGCCTTCAAGGACCTGACCTATCTGGAATCGATGGCGGGGGCGGCGGGCATCGCCAATCCGCTCGGCAACGCCACCAAGAACGCCTTCGCCGGCGCTCACTCAACCGGCCCGGCCGAGCAGTTCGTGCCGATGCTGGCCACGCACATCGCCAAGGTCAATGGCATCGACCTGATGCCGACGAAGGATGGAAGGAAGCAGACGATCTGAGACCCGGACGGTCGGCTGGCCTTAGCGCCGGCCCCTTCCGATCCCCTCATCGGTGTCGGCAAGCAGCTTGTGCACGGCGTTGCGCGCCGCGGCTGGCCGCTGCAGGCGGATGCTTTTCTCGATCGCCTCGTGCAGTTTCTGTGCCCGCCGTTGATCGCCGACCTGGCGTGTGGTGAAGATGAAGAGATGGTCGAGCGCCGATTCGATCAACACGCCGAGCGGCACCAGAAGGTCGTTGCCCGAGGCCCGCAGGATGGCGAGGTGGAAGCGCGTGTCGGCACGGATGCGCTCGGGCAGGTTGGCCGCCTCGCCCATCTCCCGGCAGGCCAGGCTGATCTCGGCCATCTGCTCGTCGCTGCGCCGTATTGCGGCAAAGGCGGATGCTTCCGGTTCGATGATGTGGCGGAACTCCTGCACGGTGCGAAGGAACGCTTCGCGATCCGGCGCGGTCGCGTACCAGGCCAGCACGTCGCGGTCGAGCAGGTTCCAGCGCTCCTTCGGCTCGACCCAACTCCCGATCTTTGGCCGCGACGCCAGAAGGCTCTTGGCCATCAGCATCTTGATCGCCTCGCGCACCGCCGAACGGCTGACATTGAAGGTTTCGGCCCATTTGGCCTCATTGGGCAGGATGCTGCCAGGCGGATAGTCGCCGCGCACGATCCTGAGGCCAATCTCGCTGGCGAGCGAGGCATGGACGCTGGACCCGGGAAAGTGCGCCGCATCCACCCTGCGCATGGCTGCCGGGTCGTGGCTGGCTTGCGCCTTGGCCCGGCCGGCTTTTTTCTTTGCCTTCTCGTCCGGCATCCACGTTCCAATAGGTCGGCCGCCAGTCACCCGGATTGATCCAAACCCGCGCGGCGCACCGATCCCGTTGCCGAAAATCCAAACCACTGACGCGTCAAAGCCGGGCTCCGATTGCCCCAACCAAGGCGTCCTGTTGAAGAATTGGAGGAAACGGGGCGCTCGTTGGCGAGCGCCCCGAAATCGCGGCCTATTTCTGGATGCAGGTGTCGACCGTGTCCTTGGTGCATTCGTCGAGACCGGTGAAGACCGGATCGTCAACCTTCTTGCCTTCGACCAGGTCGATCATCACCGATGGTGCCTTGTAGCCCATTTCGAAGGGCCGCTGGCCGACCAGCGCGGTGACAAGGCCGTCCCTGGCGATGGCCACCTCGTCGCCGATCGTGTCGGCGGCGCCGATGACGAAGTCGTTCTTGGCCAGCCGGTCCTTGAGCGGTCCGACCAGGTCGCGGTAGGGCTGCGGCGCGCCGAACAGCGGCCAGCCGCCCATGATACCGAACGCGTCGAGCTTGGGATTGGCGGCGAGGATGTCGGTCATCGCCTGAACGCCCTTGGCTCCGTCGTCATTGGTGAATACCGGGCAGCCGGCGACTTCCGTCCAGCCGCCTTCGCCGGCAAGTGCCGTGAGGCCTTCCTTGCCCGTCAGCGCGTCGCGCATGCCTTGCGCGCGACGCAAGATGTTGTCGGCCGCCGGATTGCCCTCGATGGTGCAGATCGTGCCACCATTCGGCTTGGCCTTCTTGATGTACTCGCCGATCTTCTTGCCCATCAGGTAGTTGTCGGTGCCGAGATAGGTCTTGCGCAGTGCCGCGTCTTCCTTGGCGAGGTCGGCGTCGACGGTCATGATCGGGATCGACGGATTGGCGCTCTTGATCGTCTGTGCGATCAGTGGCGCGTTGGACGGCGAGATCGCCATCGCCACCGTGTCGGCCTTGCTCAGCATATCCTGCACGATCTGCGCCTCGCCGGCTTCGTCGGAAGTCGATGCCGGGCCGGTGTAGAAGCATTCATATTCCGAGCTGGCGTTTTCCTTGTTCCATTTCTCGCAGCCCTGGTGGATGGCTTCGAAGAATGGATTGTCGAGACCTTTCACCACGATGACGAGCTGCTTCTTGGCCAAAGCCGGCCCGGCGCCCAACGCCATGGCGGCGACGGCGGCGAGCAATACTGTTTTCCTCATGTCAGTCCTCCCTTTGCAACCAGACGGACACGGCGTGCCCGCCACACAAACCAGCCAGGATGCGAGATGACTGAGACGCGTGCGCCCATTCAATCCGGCCAGGCCGATAAGCATTTTCAGATGCGACCCTCCCAGCGACGACGCTGCACGATCGCCAAAACCTTCCTGCCGTTGGCGCCGCCGATGGCGTCGTCAAAGCCGGCATGTCTTCCTCCGACGCTCAACTAATAACGGCTTGCCGCCAACGTCAATGCTATTTGTCCTACAAAACGGATTTTTCAAAATCCGCATGGCGCTATTCGTCTGACAATTGCCTGTTCGACAATTGACGCCCGCGATGCCATTCGCGTAAATGACCGCATCGCTGCCCCCGGGAGGAGCTGGGGAAAGCCAATGGAAGCTGTCGCTTGTCCGCGTGCGGATGGGCCAGGCATGGGAGGCAAAGACTGGTGGCGGTTCTCGAACTCACCAACATCTCGAAGCATTTCGGCGCCATCCAGGCGGTCAACGACGTGTCGCTGTCGATCGAGCCTGGAGAGGTCGTCGGCCTGATGGGCGACAACGGCGCCGGCAAGTCGACGCTGGTCAAGATGATCGCCGGCAATTTCCGCCCGAGCCATGGCACGATGCGCATGGAAGACAAGGAACTCATCCTGCACAAGCCGGTCGAGGCGCGCCAGCACGGCATCGAGATCGTCCACCAGGACCTGGCGCTCTGCAACAATCTGACGGCGGCGGCCAATGTCTATCTCGGCCGCGAACTGCGTCGTGGCGTCGGCCCGTTCCGCATCCTTGACTATGCGGCGATGTACAAGCGCGCCGGCCATATCTTCGCCGAGCTGAAATCCGAGACGCGCCCGCGCGATCTCGTCAAGCAGATGTCGGGCGGACAGCGCCAGGCCGTGGCGATCGCCCGCACCATGCTGTCGCAGGCCAAGATCGTGCTGATGGACGAGCCGACGGCGGCGATCTCGGTGCGGCAGGTCGCCGAAGTGCTCAACCTCATCCGCAATTTGCGTAACCAGGGCATCGCCGTGGTGCTGATCAGCCACCGCATGCCCGACGTCTTCGACGTCGCGGACCGCGTCATCGTGATGCGGCGCGGCAGGAAGGTCGCCGACAAGGCGATCGCGTCGAGCTCGCCCGAGGAAGTCACCGGGCTGATCACCGGCGCCATCGAGCAGGCGGCGTGAGAGCGATAAAACCGGGTTTCATTGCGCTGGCGCGTTTCGCTACCGGCAGGAAAGGTCGATAATGGCAGTCACCCTTGACCAGACGATCGCGCAGAAGCAGCACACTTTGCTATCGCGCCTGTTCTCAAGCCAGACTTTCTGGGTGGTGGTCGCCGTCATCCTGGCCTGCATCTTCCTGTCCTTCGCCACCGATGCCTTCGCCACCTCGAAGAACCTCTACAACATCACCCGCAACATCACCTTCGTCGCCATCGTGGCGCTCGGCATGACCTTCGTCATCATCACCGGTGGCATCGACCTGTCGGTCGGCTCGGTGCTGTGCCTGTGCTCGATGGTGCTGGCCGTCACCATGCATGCAGGCTATTCGATCGAGATCGGCATTCTGGCCTCGATCGCCACCGCGCTCGTCATCGGCGCCTTCAACGGCATTTTTATCGCCTATCTGGGCTTTCCGCCCTTCGTGGTGACGCTCGGCATGCTGTCGATCGCCCGCAGCCTTGCCATGGTCGCCTCCAACAACACCGTCGTCTTCCAGTTCGGCCCGGACCACGACAAGCTGCTGGCACTCGGCGGCGGCGCCTGGGTGTTCGGCATCGCCAACCCGGTGCTCTACACGATCCTGCTGGCCCTGATCACCGGCTTCGTCCTGCGCTGGACGAAGTTCGGCCGGCATATCTTTGCCATTGGCGGCAACGAGCACGCCGCCACGCTGGCCGGCGTGCCGGTGCGCCAGATCAAGGTCGCCGTCTACATGATCTCGGCGCTGTCGGCCGGCATTGCCGGCATCATCGAAACCGGCTGGCTCGGCGCTGTCACCACCAATCTCGGCAACGGCATGGAACTGCAAGTGATCGCCGCCACCGTCATCGGCGGCGCCAATTTGGCCGGCGGCGTCGGCACCGCCTTTGGCGCCATCGTCGGTGCCGCCCTCATCGAGGTGATCCGCAACAGCCTTGGCCTGCTCGGCATCAACGCCTTCTGGCAGGGCACCTTCATCGGCGGCGCCATCCTGCTCGCGGTTCTGTTCGACCGGATCCGCAATTTCAGGCGCAGCGATTGAGGGCTTGTCGCCGTCGAAGCGCCATTCATTCTGGTTCCTATCGCTCAGTCTGAAAATCGGCTGAAGCCGACCTCCATTGGTAGCGGCCAACAGCCGATGCCTTGACGGATGCCGAAAACCGGCCGCACAATCCTCCCTGCAAGCGAAGGGAGGCCAGTCGCTTGCGGGAGGATATGCCATGACGGAAGCGATCAGGCTCTACTGGGGCCGGTTCGGACATGTTTCTGTCCTGAATGTCGCGAGCGACTTCGTCACCCATGCCCATGTCGAGGCACATCTGATCATCTGGCTCGAAGGCACCGCCGGCGAGATGACCATCGGCCGCGAGACGGTCCGCCTCGGCCCTCGCACCGCCGCCGGCATCAATTCCTTCCAGCCCCACAGCCATGTCCTGGCGCAAAACGGGACGCCCGGTCTGTTTCTCGCCTTCTACATCGATCCCGACTGGGCCCGCCGCAGGCGCGACCTGCCATCCAGCGCGCCGCTGTTTTCGCGGGCGGCGATCGCGCTCGAGCCTTGGCTGCACCAGGCGGCCGCCAGCCTGCTCGACCATCTCACCGACAATGAGAGCGTCGACGATGTCGCCAATTACGAGATCGAGCGCTTCATCGACTCGGTGCTCGATGCCGCCGACGCGTCGGCGCCGCAGGAAGCGCGCGGCCGCATAAACACCGTGCAGGATTTCCGCGTTCGCAAGGCGATCCAGCTGATGAAGGCCAATGTCTGCGAACGCATCTCCTTCGACGACGTTGCCCGCGCCGTTGGCCTTTCGCGGCCGCATTTCTTCGCCTTGTTCAAGGAACAGACCAACCTGACGCCCAATGTCTATTGGAACACGCTGCGCATGGAGGAAGCGGTGCGGCAGTTGCAATGGTCGCGCGAGCCGCTGATCTCGGTCGCCTGCAATCTCGGCTTCACCACGCAAGGCAATTTCTCGCGCTTCTTCCGTGACCATGTCGGCGTGCCGCCGACGCTCTACCGCGAGGCCGCGCGGGCAATGGCCTGAGCCGGCAGCCATCTGTTTTTCAGACTGGTTGATAGATGCTCAAGACGCATTGATAAGCGCTGTGCGCGCTAGCGCCCTACCCTTGCCGCAACGAAATTCGCAAGGGAACATCTTATGCCAAAAGTCACCATTTCCAGCGTGATCGACGCACCGGTCGAAAAGGTTTGGGCGCGCATACGCGACTTCAACGGGTTGCCGGATTGGCATCCACGCATGGTCGAGAGCCATATCGAAGACGGCAAGGATGCCAGCACGATCGGCTGCGTGCGCAACTTCCAGCTGGCCAGCGGTGCCCGCCTGCGCGAAAAACTGCTCGACTTCTCCGATGACAATTTCCTCGTCAGCTATTCCATCCTGGAAACGCCGCAGCCCCTCACCAACCACAAGGCGACGCTGCAGCTCAGGCGCGTCACCGACGGCGACCGCACCTATGCCGAATGGACCGCCAGCTTCGACGCAGCACCCGAAGAAGCCGACAAGCTGGCCGAGGGCATGGGCGCCAATGTCTTCCAGGGCGGCTTCAATGCGTTGAAGAGCCATTTCGCCGAGCAAGGCTGAGCCAAACCACGGGAGCGCGCCATGGCGCTGGCATTGCAGACATTCTCGACCGTGAAGGACGCCAATGCGGCGCTGACGGTCGCTGGCAGCCGCTATCTCGGCGGCGGCACGCTTGTGGTTCGAGCCGCCAATGAAGGCGATATCTCCGTCTCCGCTCTTGTCCGCGCCTCCGATCCGGCCCTGTCGGGCATCGCCCTGTCCGGCGGCAAGGTGCGCATCGGCGCTTCGGTGACAATGGCGGAGATCGCCCGCCATCCGGAACTCGGTACCCTCGCCAAGGCCGCGCGCGCCGTCGGCGGCCCGGCGATCCGCAACATGGCGACCATCGGCGGCAATCTGTTCTCGCCGGCGCCCTATGGCGATTTCGCCGTGGCCCTGCTGGCGCTCGACGCAACGGTCGCTACCGATGACGGCGAAAGCCCCATCGAGACCTTCCTGGCCGCACGGGACGACAGCCGCGCCATCGTCACGTCGGTCGGTTTCACGCTTCCGAAGCCCGACAGCTTCCGCTTCCTCAAAGTGTCGCGGGTCAAGCCCAAGGGGGTCTCGGTGCTGAGCATCGCCATCGTTCTGGAACAGGCTGGAGACAGGACCGTGTCCTCAGCGCGGGTCGCGCTGGGCTGCATGGCCGATCGGCCGATGCGTGCCAAGGCAGCGGAAAAAGCGCTGCTCGGCAGGACGCTCGACCCGGATGGCATCGCACCGGCGCTGGCCGCCGCGGCTGAAGGCATCTCGCCCATCACCGACCCGATCGCCAGCGCCTGGTATCGCGCCGAGGTGCTGCCGGTGCATCTCGGCCGGCTGCTGCTGACCGAATAAAACCCGTGGGAGGGCGCGCGTCTGTCCGCTCCTCGGGCAGGCGCGCAAGGAGGAAGAATGGCAAAGGTCCCGGTTCAATTCACGCTCAACGGCTCCGAAAAAGCCGAATTCATAGAAAGCGGCACGACGCTGCTCAATGCCTTGCGCGACAAGGTCGGCGACACCTCGCCGAAGGGCGGCTGCCACCAAGGTACCTGCGGCGCCTGCTCCGTCATCATCGACGGCGAGTTGAGGCTCTCCTGCCTGACGCTGGCCGAGACCTGCAACGGTGCAACGATCACCACCACATCGGGCCTCGCCGAAGGCGGCGTGCTGCACCCGCTGCAACGCGCCTTCCTCGACGCCTTCGCCAGCCAATGCGGTTTTTGCACGCCGGGCATGATCATGGCCGCCAAGGTGCTGCTCGACCACACGCCCAACCCCAGCCGCGAGGATGTCGTCGAGGCGCTGTCCGGGAACGTCTGCCGCTGCACCGGCTACGAGCCGATCATCCAGGCGGTGCTGACCGCCGCCCGCGCCAATTCGCAGAACGCGGCCTAGAGCCGGATGATTTCAGGTCGAACAGACCTGAAATCCGAATCCGGCTCTAAATCAAAGAGATAGAGCATGATGTCGCCCGAAAACCGCTTCACACTTTTCGGCATCATGCTCTGAGGGACCAAAGAAATGGAATTGCGCAAGAGCTACTTCGCCGATGTCCGCAAGGACGATCTGCATGAGATCGGCCAGGCGCGGCCACGCTCGGATTCGCCAGGCCACGTCACCGGCAAGACCGCCTATTTCGCCGACCGCAACTTTCCCGGCATGCTGCATTTGAAGATGGTGCGCAGCCCTCATCACCATGCCCGCATCCGCTCGATCGACACGTCGGAGGCCGAAAAACATCCGGGCGTGGTCAAGGTGCTGACGGCCAGGGACGTGCCGCACAATGTCTACACGATCCTGATCCTGATCCAGGTCGGACCGGAAGACGAGACGGTCCTGGCCGACGGCAAGGTGCGCTGGAAGGGCGAGGCCGTGGTGGCGGTGCTGGCCGAAACCGAGCGGGCCGCCCAGGAAGCCGCCGCCAAGGTCAAGGTCGATTATGAAGTGCTGCCCGCCGTGTTCGACATGGAGGAAGCGCTGAAGCCCGGCGCGCCGATCGTCAACGAGTATCACGGCCAGAACTATTACCTCTATGACAGCGGCGCGTGCCGCAAGGTGCGCTTCGGCGATGTCGAGGCGGGCTTTGCCGAGGCCGATCACGTGCTGGAGCAAAGCTATCAGTCCTCGCCCATCGAGCACGCGCCGACCGAGACCACCGGTTGCGTGGTGGCGCCCGAGGGCAATGACCGCTTCACCTGCTACACCAACACACAGGCGATGTTCTTCACCCTCGACAACACCTCGATCATCCTGCAGATGCCGGGCAGCAAGCTGCATTTTGTCGGCGGCACGGTCGGCGGCGGTTTCGGCGGCAAGGTCGATGTCATCGTCGAACCGATCGCCATCCTCGGGGCAAAACTAACCGGGCGACCAGTCTGTTTTGTCTACAGCCGCGAGGAGGAGATGCAGATCTCCTCGCCTCGCGCGGCCGAAAAAGTCGTCATCAAGGACGGGGTCATGAAGGACGGCCGCATCGTCGCGCGCCAGGTCACCGGCTACACCGATGCCGGTGCCTACTCCCGCCACTCGCCCTATGGCGCGCAGAAGGGCGCTGGGCACTATCCCGGCCCCTACACCATCCCCAATGTCTGGATCGACACCTACTGCGTCTACACCAATCGCACGCCGTCATCGGCCATGCGCGGCTTCGGCGTCACCATCGGTGACTTCGCGCTGGAGGTGCAGATGGACAAGCTGGCGCGGCTGATCGGCATGGATCCGCTCGAATTCCGCTTCATCAATGCCTATCGCGACGGCGACATGAAGGCGCATCGCCAGCCGACCGAGGGGGCGGCCCTTATCGAGTGCATGCAGGAAGCCTCGCGCGCCGCCCACTGGCCGGTGGCGGAGAAATACATGGCGATGTCCTCCTACAAGAACGGAGCTTGAGATGGCGATCAGGCGTGGACGCGGCGTCGCCGCGATCAACTATCCCACTGGCATGAACCTTGGCGGCGACCCGACCCAGGCGCTGGTGCATTCGACCCCGACCGGCAATTTCATGGTCACGCTTTCCAGCGTCGATCTCGGCCAGGGCATGAAGCAGATCATGGCTCAGATCTGCGCCGAAACGATCGGCGTGCCGACCGACCGCGTCGTCGTAGACACCGCCGACACCGACACCGGCCCGCACTGCATGGGCACGTTTGCCTCGCGCGGCACCCACCGCGCCGGCAACGCGGTCATCCAGGCCGCCAGGGAAGCCCGCCAGGTGATGCTTGAAGTGGCGGCCGAGGAACTGGAAGTGAATGCCTCGGACCTCGAAACCGACGGCCAGGGCAACATACTGGTCAAGGGCGCGCCGCAGAGATCGATCTCGATCTTCGATGTCGCCCTGTCGGCGCATTTCAAGCGCGGCCGCTCGATCTCAGGCCGTGGCATGTTTTTGATCCCGCGCTCCTATCCGGAGAAGGAGACCGGCGCGATGAAGCCGTCGACCTGTTACGCGCATGCCTGCACGGTGGCCGAGGTCGAGGTCGACGACGAAACCGGCGAGGTCACGGTGCTGACGGTGAAGAACGTCTTCGAGATCGGCCGCGCGTTGAACCCCAAAATGGTCGAGCAGCAGCTGGTCGGCGGCTCCTGGATGGGCATCAGCCATGCGCTCTACGAGACGACCGAGCCCTACTACCCCAACCGCGACCATGGCGGCACCGACTTCAACCAGTATCTGATGCCTGGTCCCGGCGACCTCGCCGAAACCGAAATCATCGTGCTGGAGCGGCCTTCGGCAGATGGTCCCTATGGCGCCAAGGGACCGGGCGAAATGTGCGCCAACCCCCAAATCCCGGCGGTCGCCAACGCCGTCTTCGACGCGGTCGGCGTGCGCATCGACACGCTGCCGATCACGCCGGAACGCATTTTGCGCGCGCTCAAGGCGCAAGCCGCGAACTGAGGACCGACATGCCCAAGGTAAACGCCGAAACGCTCGCGACCTCGCCGGAGGCGGTGGCCGAGCGCCTCGCCGCCTCGCGCTATCTGGCCGACGACAGCCTCGCCACCGCCATATTTCTGGCTATCCGGCTCGGCAAGCCGCTGCTGCTCGAAGGCGCGCCGGGCGTCGGCAAGACGGAAGCCGCCAAGGCGATCGCCGAGCTGCTCGGCCGCGATCTGGTGCGCCTGCAATGCTACGAAGGCATCGACGCCGCGCATGCGCTTTATGAGTGGAACTACCAGCGCCAACTGCTCGCCATCCGCCATGCCGGCGAGCACGAGATCGACATCTATGACGACCGTTTCCTGATTGCCCGGCCGCTGCTGCAGGTGCTGAAGGCGCCGCAGCAGCGAGTTTTGCTGGTCGACGAGATCGATCGCTCGGATCATGAATTCGAAGCGCTGCTGCTGGAATTCCTGTCCGATTTCCAGATCAGCATTCCCGAGCGCGGCACCATCCGTGCCGCCGCACAGCCGATCGTCATCCTGACCTCGAACCGCACCCGTGAACTGGCCGAGGCGCTGCGCCGCCGCTGCGTCTATCACTGGATCGGCTATCCCGACGCCGAACGCGAGGCCGCCATCATCATGCTGCGTACTGGCGATGTCGCGGAGGCTACCGCGCGCGCGGTGGCGGCTGCGGTGCAGACCATCCGCGCCCGTCCGCTCGCCAAGCCGCCCGGCATCGCCGAAGCCGTCGAATGGGCCAATGCCGCGACGATCCTGGAGAAGGGCGGCAGCCCGTGGCCGGAAGCCTTCCGCCGCGCCATCGGCGTGTTGATCAAGGACGAGGAAGACCTCTCCTACATCGCCCCCGAGCTTGGCCGCATCGTCGAGGAGGCGCTGGCGTGAGCCGGGACCTCGACAATCCCTTCTCCCCGTTCACGGGGAGAAGGTGCCCCGAAGGGGCGGATGAGGGGCGGCGCCACGATGGCCAGAAGTCGGCGCTGCCCCTCACCTGCCTGCCGGCATCCTCTCCCCGTAAACGGGGCGAGGAGAGCGTACCTCCCGCCGCCACACCCTTCCTTGGCTTCGGCCAACTGCTGCGCCGCTACGGCTTTGCCATAGCCCCCGAACAAGTCTGCGGCTTCATGCAGGCGGTAACCTTGCTTGGGCCACGCTCTATGGCCGACATCCGCGAGGCAGCGCTCGCCACCCTGGCGCCGCCACCTGACCGCCGCGACGAATTCGAGGCGCATTTCCAAAGCCATTTTTACGGCAACACATCAGCCGTGGTGGAAGGCGACAGCGACGAGGAAACCCGCGTCAAGGATGATGGCGGCGCCGACGACGAGCGGATCGAAGCCGAGCAGCGACAGGAAGGCGGCGAGCTATCCTCGGCGATCGAACAGTTGAGCAGCCGCGACTTCCAGCACGACGACGACAGGCTAACCGCCTTTCGTCGTCGACTGTCGAACGCCTTGCCCGCGCGCCGCTCCTTCCGCACGGTGCGCACCCATTCGCGCGGCAAGCTCGACCTGCGCCGCTCGCTCAGGGAAATCGTCAGCGCCGATGGCGATGTCCCCTCGCCGCTGCTGCGCCGCCGCCAGACCGTGCCGCGCAAACTGCTGATCCTGATCGACGTGTCCGGCTCGATGAAGCTCCACACGTCTGATTATTTGAAGCTCGCGCATGCCGCCGTGCAAGGCGCTGACCGGGCAGAAATCTTCACCTTCGGGACGCGTCTGACCCGCATCACGTCAGCGCTGCGCATCCGCGACCGCGAGCAGGCGCTGGCGCGCGCGGCCGCCCAGGTCGACGACTGGGACGGCGGCACCCGCATGGGACCAACGCTGCTTGCCTTCCTCTCCGTGCCGCGTTTTTCCGCCTTCGCACGTGGTGCGGCAGTGATCATCCTGTCCGACGCGCTGGAGCGCGGCGACCATGCCGAACTGGAGACGGCGATGCGCCGGCTGAGCGCCCGTGCTTTCCGGCTGTCGCTGGCGACACCTTTGGCCGGCGACCCGCGCTTCCAGCCGGCAACGGCCGCGTTGCGGGCCATCCTGCCTGATCTCGACGATCTGGTCGACGGCTCGTCGGTGAACAGCCTCACCGATTTCATCCTGTCGCTCGCCCGCCCTGCCCCACGGGCGGCGACAATCTGGAAAAGGGTATCGTGATGCAGAAAGCCATCGACGCGCATTTCCATATCTGGCGCCAGCAGGACCAGCCCTGGCTGGTCGGGCCGATGGTGCCGCGCATCTTCGGCCCCTACGAGCCGATCCGCCGCGACTACCCGATCGAGGAGTTTCTCGCCGACCAGCAAGATTCCGGCGTCGAGAAAGCGGTCTACGTCCAGACCAACTGGGCGAAGGAGGATTTCGAGAAGGAAGTCGCCTTCCTGCAAAAGACGGCTGATGAAACCGGCTGGCCGCACGCCATCGTCGGCTACACCGACATGACGGTGGACGATATCAGACCCCAGGTCGACCGCCTGAAAAAATATCCGCTGCTGCGCGGCGTGCGCATGCAGTTGCATTGGCACGAGACGCCAGCCTTCCGCTTCGCCACTGGCCCCGATCAGGTGATCGATCCCAGGGTACGGGCCAATGTGGCGCGGCTGAAGGATTACAACTTGTCCTTCGACCTGCAGCTCTTTCCCGCCCAGATGAAGGACGGGCTGACGCTGGTCGGCGAGAACCCCGAAACCAATTTCATCCTCACCCATGCCGGCATGCTGACCGGCATGGATCAGGAAACCACCGAAGCCTGGAAGGCTGGGCTGCGCACGCTGTCGGCGGCGCCGAACGTCTACGCCAAGCTCTCCGGTCTCGGCACCTTCGTCCACCGCAACGACCCCGGGCTGATTGCCTATATCGTCGACAACGCGATCGAGATATTGGGCGCGGATCACCTGATGTTCGGTTCCAACTTCCCCATCGAGAAGTTGTGGACCAGCCACGCCGAACTGATCAAGGCCCACCGCGCGGCTGTAGCGAAGCACGGTCCGGCGGCCGAGGCTGATATCTTCTGGAATACGGCGGAGCGGATCTACCGGCCGGCTTGACCGCCAGGGAGTTCGCCGCGCCATTGGCGCGGCGATGCCCTGGCAAGTCCTTACTGCGTCGGCAGCATGCCTTCCACGTCGCTTGCCGCATCGGTGAGCGCTTCCTTGGGCGTCGCCGACTGGTCGACGATCCGCGACAGATTGTCGACGATGGTCTGCGTCACCTTCACGCCGTTGGTGCCCGGAAAGGCATACCACGGAACCATCAGCGGCATCTGGCTGAGCCCGGCCTGGAACAGCGGGTTCTTCTTGTAGAAATCGCCGAGATAGTCGGAAGACTTTGCCGCGAGCTCATTGTTGGGCACATAGCCGGTGCCGGGCACGACGACCGACGCGCCATAAGGGCCGGCGGCGAATTTCGCGAATTTCCAGGCGGCGTCCTGCTTGGCGGCATCCTTGGTCAGGATGACCACGGCATTGCCGCCGGTCGGCAGATGGCCGTTGGCCGGATCGATCAGCGGGATCTTGGCCGTCCGCAGCGTGAACTTGTCGCCGACGTTCTTGATGGTGTTGACCAGCGCGCCGGTGGTCTGGAACTCGAAGCCAACCTTGCCGGCCGCGAAGGCCTGCTCGCCAGCCGGCTTGGTGAAGACCGGCATGCCGCCCTCCTTCACCATCCGCTGCAGGATCTCGACTGCCTTCTCGCCTTCCGGCCCGTTGAAGGCGACCTTGCTTTCGTCCTCGTTCAGCATCTTGCCGCCGGCGCCGAACAGCAGCGCCGAAAACATCCAGTCGTCGCCCTGCCAGCGGAAGTCGATGCCGTCGACGCCATTGCCGAGCGCCTTGATCTTGCCGCCGAGCGCGATGACCTCGTCCCAGGTCTTGGGCGGATTGTCCGGATCACCGCCGGCGGCCTTCATCAGGTCGGCGTTGTAATACATGATCGGGTTCGAGGTGGCGAAGGCGAGGCCGACCTGCTTGCCGTTGACCTGCGCCAGCTTCAGGATCGTGTCGGAGAAGCCGAGCTCAGCCATGTTGCCTTCCTTCTTGACCAGCGGGCCAAGATCGACGGCGACGTCGCGTTCGTTGAGCATGCGCAGACGGTTGAGACCGATGAAGGTGATGTCGGGCATTTCGTCGGTGCCGGCCTGGCGAAGGATGGTCTGGATGCCTTCCTCATAGGTGGCGGACGGGCTGGCGAACTGGATCTTGATGTCGGGATTTTCTTCCATGAACTTCTTCGAGATCGTGTCCATCACGTTCTTGAAGAAGCCGGGCATCGGATAATGGACCGTCAGCGTCGTGTCGGCATAGGCCGGAAGGACTGTCGTCAGCGAGATCGCCGCCGCTGCAAGAATCCTGGGAAGTTGCTTCATGTGCTCGTACTCCTGGTTCGACCCGGTCAGCCTTTGAGACCGGTCATGGTGATGCCTTCGACGAAGCGCTTCTGTGCGAACAGGAAGGCAACGACGAGTGGAAGGGTGATGATCAGCGTGGCGGCCATCAGCGCGCCGTAGTCGTCGCCGGCCTCGGCGGCGCGGAAATACATCAGGCCGAGTGGCGGCGTGGCGTAGGCCTGCTTGCTGACGACGATCAGCGGCCAGTAGAGATCGTTCCAGTGGGCGACCACCGAGAAGATCGCGAAGGCAGTGACCGCCGGCCACGCATTGGGGACGATGACGCGCGCGACGATCCCGAGCTCGGACATGCCATCGAGCCTTGCCGCGTGGATGAGATCGTCGGGCATGGCGCGGAAGAACTGCAGGAACATGAAGATCGCGAACACCGATATCGTGAACGGCGCCACCAGCGAGGTGTAGCTGTTGAGCAGCGACATCCGGTCGAAGGCGACATAGAGCGGCAGCGCCGTGGCATGGATCGGTACCAGCAGGCCGAGCATGACCAGCACCATCATCAGCCGCGCGGCACGGAATTTCAGCTTGGCCATGGCGTAGGCGCAGGGAATCGCGACCAGCACCTGGAAGAAGAAGATCAGGCCGCACACGACGACGCCGTTCCACAGCAGCGTTGCCATCGGCACCTTGCTCAGCGCCTTGGCGAAATTCTCGGCGAAGTAGAAATGCTGGGGGACGAGCGACAGCGACGAGGTAAAGATGTCGCTCTGCGTCTTGCCCGCGGTCGAGATCATGAAGATGTAAGGCGCGAGGATCATCAACGCGCCCAGCGAAAGCAGCGCGAAACGGATGGTGCGGCCGGCAGGCAGGCTGGTCATGTGTAATGCACCCGCCGGTCGAGTACGCGGTATTGGAGAAGCATCAGCACGACCAGGATCGCCAGGAAGACCACGGTCATTGCCGAGGCATAGCCAACGCGCAGGTAGACGAAGCCTTCCTGGTAGATGGTGAACAGCAGCACTTCGGAGGCTTTGTTGGGCCCGCCATCGGTCAGCATCTTCACGGTTTCGAAGACCTTCACCGCATTGGTGATGCTGATCGTGACGACGAACAGCGTCGTCGGCCCGAGCATCGGCCAGGTGACCAGGAAAAACCGGTCGAGCGCCGATTTCGCGCCATCGACGTGAGCAGCGGCGTAGAGCTCGCGCGGGATCGCTGTCAGGCCAGCCAGGAACAGCACCATGTTGAAGCCGACCGACTGCCAGACGCCGATGATCGACAGGCTGTAGAGCACGGTGCTGGAGGCGCCGAGCCAGTTCGGGCCAGGAATGCCGACCAGCGCAAGCAGCGCGTTGAGTGGCCCGATGGTCGGGTGGAAGAGATATTGCCAGACTGTCGCCATGGCGACGATCAGCGATGCGACCGGCAGGAAATAGACGGTACGGAAAAGACCGCGCGCCCGCGGTTCGCCTTCGATCAGCAAGGCGACGCCAAGGCCAAGCACGATCGAGACCGGTGCGACGATCGCCGTATAGACCGATGTGTTCCACAGCGATCTGCGGAAGGTGCGGTCGGTCAGGAGATGGGCGTAGTTCTCGAAGCCGACCAGGCGGAATTTGCCGTAGCCGAGTTCGAAATCGGTGAAGCCGAGGAAGATGACAGCGACCACCGGCAGCAGCACGAACAGCAGCAACAGCACGATCGCCGGGGCCGCCAGCAGCCAGGCGGTGCGGTCCTCGCTGCGCCTGTGGAGGGCCGCGGCGCTCGGGATATTGCCCGCCAGCGCGACGCTAGACATAGGCCGGCTCCTGGCGTGCGGGCGCGGCGCTCGCCATGCGCAGCCGCTTTCCCTCCGGCCCGAAGACCATGGCATGCTCGGGTGGAAGGAGGATACCCACCGGCATTCCCACAATCAGGTCCCTCGCCTCGTGCGGCGCCAGCTTGGCGATGACGATGTCGCCGGTCGCGTCGAGCCGGCAATGGGCAATGACTTCCGAACCGAGGAATTCGAGGCGCTCGATCCGCCCGGCAAGGCCGCTCCGCCCACTGGGAGACAGTTTGACGAATTCGGGCCTGATGCCGAGGCTGACCGGGCCGTTTGCCACCTTCTCCATCAGGGCCAACCGGATGCCTTCGAAGCTGACACGGCCATTTTCGGCAAGTGCCGGTATGATGTTGATCCTGGGCTGGCCGACGAAACGGGCGACCTCGATATGGGCCGGATCGTTGTAGATCGCCTCGGGCGCGGCGAGTTGCAGCAGATTGCCGCCGATCATCACCGCCACCCGGTCGGCCATCGAAAGCGCCTCGGCCTGGTCATGCGTCACATAGAGCGTCGGCACGCCGGCGCGGCGGTGCAGTTCGACGATCTCGCCACGGGCGTGCACCCGCAGATTGGCGTCGAGGTTAGAAAGCGGCTCGTCCATCAGGAAGATCGAGGGGCGCCGCACCATGGCGCGCGCCAGGGCGACACGCTGCCGCTGGCCGCCCGACATCTGCCCAGGCTTGCGGTCGAGCAGATGATCGATCTTGAGTACCGTCGCCATGTCGCGGACATCCCGCGAAATGCCGGCGCGGATTTCTTTCTGGCCCGGCAATGCGGAGCCCACCAGCGGCAGGCGCCGCGTCCGGCTCAGCCGCTTCATGGCAAGCGGAACCGCAATGTTCTGGCCGGCCGTCAGATGCGGGTAGAGCGCGTAGGACTGGAACACCATGGCAATGTTGCGATCGGCCGCGGCGACCGCCGACATGTCCTTGCCAGCAACGAAGATCTCGCCGCTGTCGGCATGATCAAGCCCGGCAAGAACGCGCAGCAAGGTGCTCTTGCCGCAGCCCGAGGGACCGACCAGGGCGATGAACTCGCCCGCTTCGACATCGAGGCTGACGCCGTTCAGGACGGCATTGCCACCAAAGGATTTGTTCAAGGTGCGAAGCGAGAGCGCGCTCATGACGCGACCTTCCTGCGGACCTTGTGCGCCTCGTGCGGGTAGACTTCCTCGACCACGTCATCGAGGACATGGACGGTCATGCCGGGAACAGCGACGATCTCGCTGGTGACTGTATCGTTGAATTCATGCACGACCGCGCCGAGCAGCCGCTCGCCCGGCATGTCGCGCTCCATGTCGCCGACGACGAAGGCGGCCGACGGACCCCAGACCAGCGCGGTGTTTTCGTATTTGCCTTGCCATGCCCGGTGCAGGTGACCGCTGGCGAAAAGCGCCACGTCATGGGCACCGATCAGATCGTAGAGACGTTGCCGCTGTGCTGGGCGGACGCTCCAGTAGCCGGTGTCACCTTCGCCGGGCTCGTCGATGAACAGCGGCTTGTGGGCGAAGAGCGCGACGCGCCGGCCGTCACGGCTTTCCAGCGCCGCACGCAGCCATTCGAACTGGGCCTCTTCCTCGGCATCATCAAAGCCCATCAGCAGGCTGTCGAGACCGATAAATCGCCAGTTTCCGGCGTCCTCCGTCCAATAATCAGGACCAACCAGCCGGCGCCAGCGGTCCAGGCGTTCCGCATTGACCGGCTGCGAGGAGCCGGGCAGATGACCGACATCGTGATTGCCGGGCACCAGCAGCATCGGCACCGAGATTTCCCGCATCAGCTCCATGCTGAAGCCGATGTCGTCGTCCTTGTCGGCGCCATCGACGCTGAGGTCGCCGGTGTGGATGACGAGATCGGCGCCGCTCTGCGCGATCCAGGCGGCCAGCGGCTCCCAATTGCCGTTGAAATGCGGCTTGGTCGGGCTGAAATGGGTATCGGTGATCTGGACGATTTTCATGCCGGCTCCACTGCGAGAGCCGGCTGCCGGGAACCCACCGGCGCGACTTCGCGTGGGTCTCCTTAGTGCCGTTACATGTCACTTCCTTAACAGGCAGGGGACAAATGTTCCCCGCCATGCCGATAGGCTGGCTGGCCGCTAGCTTTTCACCTCGAATTGCGGATCGACCGGGATCTGCATGGCCGTGACCAGATGATTGGTCTGCCCGGCGAGCCCGATGATCGACACCAACTCGCCGTGCTGCGCGTCTGTCATGCCCTTGGCGCGCGCCGCCGCCGTGTGCGAATGCACGCAGTAGGAGCAGCCATTGGCGGTCGAAACCGCGATGTAGATCATCTCCTTGGTCAGCGGATCGATGGCGCTGTCGGCGACCATCACGACCTTCAACTGCTCCCAGATCCGCTTCAGCGCCGCCGGATCATTGGCCAGCCCGCGCCAGAAATTGTTGACGAAATCCGATTTGCGCGTGGCGCGGATATCGTCGAACACGGCCTTCACGGCCGGGATTATTTCCACCTCGGCATCGCTCAGGAGTTTTGTCGTGGCCATGGCGTTTCCTTTCGTTGGCTCGGTGGATCAGGTCGTTGATTCAGGTCTCGAGCAAAGGGGGCTAACCGGCTTTTCTGATTCAGTTTTCGATGCCGATTTGAGCAGAACATTGATGGTTAGCCGAGCCCCCTCGGCGTCGTCATCCCAGGGCGAAGCAGGCGCGAAGCGCCGTCGCGGAGACCCTGGGATCCATGCCGTGACGCCAGCCGTGGAGTGCAGCGAAGCAGAATTCTGCACCGCTGCTACGCTTCGAAGTCCCGGCATGGATCCTCGGGTCTGCGCCGCGTCGCTACGCTCCTTGCTCCGCCCGTGGATGACGAATGGATGGGCATCCCGGCCAATTGTCGACATACGCACCCGGCCAGCATCCCTAGTGCACCGCCGCGTACATGATCTTCTCCTCCGTGGCCTCCGCCGGAGAAAACTCCTCGACGATGCGGCCTTGCCGGCAGACGAGTATCCGATCCGACAGGTTCATGATCTCCGGCAAATAGGACGAGATCACCACCACGGCCAAGCCCTCGTCGGCCAGCCGGTTGATGATCTGGTGGATCTCCGCGATGGCGCCGACATCGACGCCGCGCGTCGGTTCGTCGAAAATGACGATGCGCGGCTGCTGCACCAGCCCCTTGCCGATCACCACCTTCTGCTGGTTGCCACCGGAGAGTTCGACCACGCGCGCATTGTCGTTGATCGCCTTGATGTTGAGCGTCTTCGTCCACTCGGCCGATAGCGCGTGCATCTCCTGCTGGTTGATCACCCAGGCCTTTTCACGGCCGGCCGCCAGCAGGCCGCCAAACAGGTTCTCGGCGATGCTCATCGTCTCGAAGATGCCTTCGCTCTTGCGGTCCTCGGTGACATAGACGATGCCGTCCGCCACCGCTTCGCTCGGCACGCGATAGCGCACCGGCCTGTCGTCGAGTTCGATTGTACCGCCGCGCAAAAAATCGCGCTTATAGATGCCCGACACGACCTTGAAGGTCTCGGTGCGGCCGGAGCCGATCAGCCCGAACACGCCGGTGATCTGGCCCTCGAAGATCGAGAAGGAGTTGTTGCGCACGACATTGCTCATCGAAATGTCCTGCACCGACAGCACTTTCCGGCCCGCCTTGCGCAGCTTGGCTTCGTCGCGCTGGCGGTAGATCTGCCCCGACAAAGTGCGCCCGACCATGGCGGCGACAATTCTGTCGCGGTCGAAGGCCGGCGTGTCGTCGGTGATCACCAGCTCACCGTCGCGCAGAATGGTGATGCGGTCGGCAATCATCAATGCCTCTTCCAGCGCGTGGCTGATGAAGACGATCGAGACACCGTTCGCCTTCAGCCGCCGGATCAGCGCGAAGAAATGGCGTTTCTCCTCCGGCGTCAGGGTCGCCGTCGGCTCGTCGAAGATGATGATCTCGGCCTTGTGGTGCACGGCGCGCGCGATCTCGACCATCTGCCGCTTGGCCGCGCCCAGCGTCGCCACCATGGCGTTCGGATCGACCGGAAAATTCAGCGACTGCAGGAATTGCTGTGCTGAAATATACGTGCCGCGCAGCCGGTTGAGGAATTTTTCAGTACCGAGATAGAGGTTCTGCGCCACCGTCATCGACGGCACCAGGCTGGTCTCCTGGAACACCATGGCAATGCCGGCCTCTAGCGCGGCATGCGGCGAAGCGTAGGCGATCTCCCGGCCCTTGTGGAACATCCTGCCGGACGTGGCGTCGACGACACCGGCGATGATCTTGGTTAGTGTCGATTTACCCGCGCCGTTCTCGCCGAGCAGTGCGTGGATTTCGCCTTTGCGCAGTTCGAAGCTGACGTTCTTGACTGCCGGAACGCCCCGATAATTCTTGGTGACGTTTTCGAGGCGAATAATTGGTTCCATCAGAAACCTCCCGAGGCGAGGTCGACGGCCAGCACGCAATCGCCACCCCTGGAAGCAATGAACAGTTGGCCGCCCTTTTCCACCACGCTGCAAATGCCGTGGCGCGTGCCGTTGGCGCGGCTGTGCAGGCTGAATTGCGGCTGCATGTTTTGATCGAGCTTGACCACCAGCCCGTAGGAACGGCTCGGCGACCACGGCTTGTGGATGCCCATGGTTCTGATGCCGCCGCATTGCAGCGGTTCGAGGAAGCTGCGGCTGGAGGCCATCGCCGGCGCGATCCAGTAAGCCGGCGGCACCTGGTCGATCATGTCCTGGCGGTAGTGCGTTTCCTGCAGCACGAATTCGATCAGCCGGTTGCGTGGCGCGAACAAGGTCAGCCACGCCCCGCCATCGCCGGCCGGCGACAGCCGAGCGGGATAGCCGGGCAGATGCGTCATCACGGTCGAGCGATTGCCGGTCGCGCCATCGAAGCGCACGAGTTGGTGACGCCAGCTCTCGCTCACCAGCACATCCCTGCCAAGGGGCTGGAGCCCGTAGGGAAAGGCGATCCCGCCGGCTATCTTGCGGAACTCGCCACCCGCCCCGTCTCGTTTCCAAAGCGAACCGGACGCGCCCTTCTTCATCAGATCGGCGGCCCATTGCGACGGCGTATGCTCGGCCGACCCGTTGGCCAGCCACAGCGCGCCGTCCTCGGCATAGGCAAGTGCTGTTATGCAGCTGATACCAGCCGGCGGCGAAACCTCCTTGCCTGATATCAAGAGCTTGCCGCTTTCGAGCCCCACCGTCAGTTGGCCCGATGGCGACAGAGCCAGCGCCGTGATTGGGGAAGGAAAGGTCTCGACAACCATCGGCTCAGTGTCGGCGGCAAGCGAATAGATGGCGTTGCCGCTGGAGGCCAGCAGCCGCCCATCGGCAACCAGCAGATTGTCCGGTTCGGTCAATCCGACAAAAGCCGGCGCCTCATCCAGCCGCGTGTTGGGACGGAAGGCGCCGTCGAGCGGCGGGATGGTCACCGCCTTGCCGCGAAACATATCCAGGATTGGGTCGAGGATCATGGCTGCGCTCCCCAATATGAGGCGGAGCTGGTCCAGTTCGGGTCGGCGCCGGAAACCTTGTAGCGGCCGATGCGATTGTTGAGGATGCCGCCGACGAACAGATATCCCTTGTGCTCGCGCATCGAGGTGACCATCGGGTGCGCGCCGCCCGTCAAGTCGCCCATCGCCTCCACGATGCCGCCCTTCTCGTTGAATTTCACCACGCCGCCGGTGTTGATGTTGGGGAACAGCCATTCGTCCTGCGGCAGCCGGCGCGTCATGCGCTTGCGCATGTCGGGGTGGCGCAGCGACAGGTCGAAGCTCGGCGTGCGCATGCCCAGCCACGCCATCCAGTAATTGCCGTCCGACGCGCGGTTGATGTTGTCGGGGTAGCCCGGCATGTCGCGGATGACGCATTCGGCGGTGCCCGCCTTCGGCCCTTCCAGCCAATAGCGATGCACCCGGCAGGCCCAGCTTTCGGCGAAGAACAGCGACTTGCCGTCATGCGCCATGCAGACACCATTGGTGTAACGGTAGCCGTCGAGCAGCGTCCTTGTCGACCCATCCCTGGGATCGTAGACCAGGAGGCGGCCGGTGGCGCGGTTCTCGATCGAGTCCAGCGCCCAGTCATGCGCGTCATAGCGCTTGGTCGAGTCCGTAAAATAGATGCGGCCGTCCGGCGCGATATCGCAATCATTGGGATCGCGCAGCCGCGCATCGTCGACGATCGAGGTCCAGGAGCGCGACGTCTCGGCCGACAGCCTTTTGACCGCGCGATCCGGAGAGACGGAATAGAGCCCCATCGCGCCGACGCAGCTGATCAGATTGCCCCCTTTGTCAAAGGCCAAGCCCAGCGGAAAACCGCCAATATGGGCGAACACCTCCGACCTGACATAATCCGGCGCGAAGAAGCGAACGATCTCGCCATGGCGCGTGCCGCAATAGAGATTGTCGTCGCGGTCGAGGATGACGTCTTCCGGCCCTTCCAGTTCGCCGAGCCCGATATGGTCGGCCGCCGACAGCCGGTTGTCGAGCGCGTAAGGCGTGCCCGAGCCCGGCACCGCGGACTGGGTTTCGCCCATCCTGAGATAAACCGGCGCGACATAGACCTCGTTCAGCACCTTGTGGCGGTTCTTGAGCCAGCGAATGTCGATGGTCACCGCCACCGCCAGCATGATGCCGAGCACCATCTGGTTGGTGCCGGTGCCATAGCCCAGCCGGATCAGCCCGTTGGTCATGGTCAGCACGATGATGGCGCCCATCAGCCCCTTGATGACCGAGCCGCGCCCGCCGCCGAGGCTGACGCCGCCGACCACCGCCGCCGTCAGCGCCATGATCTCGAGATTGAGGCCGGTCCCCGGCCCCGCCCCGCTCAGCCGGCAGGCGATGAGAAAGCCGCCGATCGAGGCGCAGAAGCCGGAAAAGACATAGGTCATGAACACGGTACGGCGCACCCGGATGCCGGCATTGTGCGCCGAACGCCGGGAGCCGCCGACCGCCAGCACGTGCCAGCCCGGCCGCGAGCGCGTCAGCGCGATATGGGTGACGATGGCGAGGATGATCGCCAGCCACACCGAGACGGACAGGCCCCAGAAAGTGCTGTCGCCGATGAAATCGAGCACGTCTGATGTAGCGGTCGAAAGCTGCACATCGGCTGCATAGGTGGTGACCAGGATGTCGAACAGCGCCCTCCCGAAGATGAAGGTCACCAGCGTGGTAAGGAAGGCACGCAGCCTGAGATAGCCGACAAGATAGCCGTTGATCGCGCCGAACACCAACCCGGTGGCGAGCGAGGCGGCCAGCGCCAGCCAGATCGACTGTTCGAGGATGAAGAAGACATAGACGGCGGAAAAGCAGGACAGCGCGAAGATCGAACCGACCGAGAGATCGATGCCGCCGCCCAGCATCACCACCGTCATGCCGGTGACGACCATCGAAAACTCGCCGAGCTGGCGCGTCGATTCCTGCAGGGAAGAGAGCTTGAAGAAGCCCGGAATGATCGAGCCGAAAGTCGCCAATGTCACCACCAGCGCCAGGAAGGGAATGGCGTTGTCGGTCCAGCGCTTGGTCAGGATCTCGCCGACGAGATGGTCGGGCACGAGATTGTAGCGCCAGGACTGGAGGCGTTCGCGAAAGCTCATCGGGTCACTGCTGCCAGGTCTGGGGCCACAAGAGAAAGAGGTGGTCGGACAATCCGGCCACCTCGTCGATATCGGTTGCAGACGATCAGCTTACTTCGCCGCCGCTTCGGCCTGCAGCGCCTTCAGGTCCCAGCAGCTGTCGGGCTTTAGGTCGGCCTTGGTCGTCGCCTTCTCCAGCGTGTAGATGTAGGTGTGGGAGGTGCCGGCCGGCTGGCCGCTCTGCAGCAGGAATTTGATGATGGCGTTCATGTCGCCCGATTGGCGGGCAAGATCGGTCATCACCACGGCGCCGTAGGTGCCGTCGTTCAGCTTGTCGCAATCGGCCGCCTTTTCGCCGCCGCCGGTGGTGACCAAAAACACCTTGCCGTCGAGCTTGGCGTCGCGGATCGCGGCCGATGCGCCGGTGGCATCGCCATCCCAGAAGTCGATGATCGAGCAGATGTCCGGGTTCTGCTGCAGCATGGTCGTGGTCACGTTGCGCGAGGTCGTCGCATCCCAGTTGGAATCGGGCTTGGCCACGACCTTAAAGTCGGGATGCTTGTCCAGCACCTTCATGATGCCGGCATATTGGTAAAGGCTGGAGGAGTTGGCCTGGTCGCCCTGCACCAGCCCGATCTTCTTGGACGAGTTCTCGCCGCAGCCCTTGATCGCGGCTTCCGCCTCGAGCTGGCCGAGCCGGTCCCAGTCGCTGCCGACGAAAGCATCGGCGGGAAAATTCGCCGGATTGTCGACCAGGATCACATAGGTGCCGGCGGCCTGCGCCTTCTTCATAAGCTTGGAATAGGAGTTGAGGTCCGGCGCATGGATGATCAGCACATCAGGTCTGGTGTCGGACGAGATCGCGTCGGTGATCGCCTGCGCGCCGGCATCGACGACCCAGTTGGGATCGCGCGTTTCGAACGTGCCGCCCCAGGCTTCGACTTCCTTCTTCAGATAATGCGCCCAGCCCTGCGCCAGGTCGAAGCCCATCGCCAGCGGCACCAGCATGACGCGCTTGCCTTTCAGCGCTTGTGCATAGGCAGCGGGGCCTGGATCGTCGGCGGCGAAGGTCGGCGCCACGAAGGTGGTGACGGCCAGCGCCGTGGCCGCCGCCATGAGGGTTCTGATCAGTTTCATGTCTCATCCTCTGGTTCGGTTTTCATTGCCGGCCGATCGTCGCGATCGCACCGGGTACCCCAGAGCAAGATGGGCTAGCCCATCTGCTCTAAATGTCACCTTGTTGCGCGGTCTGTTCGTCGCGCGGATTGATGATGCCGTCGACGATGATGGCGCCGAGCAGGATCGCCGCCTTGATCAGGTTCTGGTAGAGCAGCGGAATGTCGATGATGGTCATGGCGTTGAGCAGGATGCCGATCAGCGCGGCTCCGACCAGCACATTGCGCACCCCGCCCCGCCCGCCCGACAGCCCGATGCCGCCGATCACCGCCACCAGCACAATGTCGTAAAGCAGCGTCGAATTGACGACACGCGTGTTGATCGAATGCAGGCTAGCCGCGGTCAAAAGGCCGGCGATCAGGGCGACGAATGCTGACAGCACGTAACGCAGGACCAGCATCGGCCGCACCGGAATGCCGATATTGCGCGCCGCGACCGGATTGTCGCCGGCGAAATAGATGTAGCGGCCCCATTTGGTGCAGCGCAGGAATAGGAAGAACAGGAACGCCAGCCCCGCAAAGACGAACACCTCGATCGGGACGTCGAGAAAGCGCAGACCGCCGAGCAGTTCCACCCAATGGCCCTGCGGCACCGGCACGGCGTCCTGCGTGATCAATTGCGAACGGACATAGCCGAAGACGAAGGAGCCGGTCGCCAACGTGACGAAGATCGCCGGTACATCGGCGTAGGCGACGAGAAAGCCGTTGAGCAGGCCGATGGCGAGCACGCCGGCCAGCACATAGGCGAAGGCGAGCCCGTCCGGCGTTCCGCTGTTGAGCAGTTGCAGGTACCAGGCGACCGACATGGCCATGATCGCAACCGCCGACAGGTCGATGCCGCGGCCGATGATGACGACAGCCATGCCCAGCGCCAGTATACCCAGCACCGAGACGGAGCGGATAATGGCGACCAGATTGTTGGCATCGATGAAGCCTGGCAGGCCTATAGCCGCGGCAACGAACAGCACCACCGCTATGGCAAAGACAATGCCTTCCTGATTCAGGCTTCTGAAGTTCAGCCAGCCGGCCATGTTCATTGTCTGCTTTCACCCCGGTGGCAGTGCTGCCACCCCTGGAGAGAAAGCTAATCGGCTCAACGCCGCTTCGTCAAATGAATCCGCGTTCAAAACGTGGGCTGGCGATGAGATTCGCAAAGTGGACGCATTGATTGCCGAATCTGGCGCAATGCCCGGAAACTCCTGCACTTTTGGCCATTGTTTGCGCCGCCTCGGCGCTTAGCGAAGCACAACACCAAGGCGAAAGGCGAGACGGAATTTAACCCTGCGATCTGGCGGAAAATTCGATTTCAGTTCCCGGCAACATGGCCGGAGACCTCGGCGCCGGCACCTCTCGGCAACACCAGGAAACGAAACGACGCCACCAGCCCGATGATGCCGATCAGCAGGAAGGCTGCTCGAAAGTCGACGAGGTCGAGCGCCGGCCGGTCTCGCGCGATCTGCGACAGGTTGAGGATCGCCGCCGCCGCCGCGACGCCGAACAGCATCGCCACTTGCTGCAGCATCGAGGACAAGGTCGCCGCGGAGCTACGCTGCGCGGCGGCGATATCGGCGAAGGCCAGCGTGTTGAGCGCGGTGAACTGCATCGAGCGCGACAGGCCGGCCATCAGCATCAGCGCCATCACCAGCGGCTGCGGCGTCTGCGGCGAGATCGCCGCACAGGCCATGATCGACACCGAGGCGATGATGCCGTTGACGACCATCACCGAGCGGAAGCCGAAGCGACGCAGCGTCGGCGTCGTCGCCGTTTTCATGCCGAGATTGCCGAGGAAATAGGCCAGGATCATCATGCCGGCATCGACGGGCGATAGGCCGAAGCCGACCTGGAACAGCAGCGGCAAAAGGAACGGCGTGGCGTTGATCGCCACCCGGAAGATGGTGCCGGCCGCAAGCGTCGAGATGGCGAAGGTCTGCACCTTGAACGAGGAGAGGTCGAGCAGCGGATGCGGCGCGCGGCGCAGATGCCGCACCGCTAGCCAGCCGACGACGATCCCCGCCGCGATCAGCCCCACCGTCGGCAAGGCCCCATCCTCCGGATGCGCGATGCGCTCAAGGCCATAGAGCAGGCAGGCGAGCCCCAGCGACGTCAGGAAAAACCCCGGCCAGTCGAGCGGCTTGGGATCGGCTTCACGATCGCCCGGAATGAAGCGGGCGACCAACACCAGCCCGATCGCGCCGAGCGGGATGTTGATGAAGAAATTCCAGTGCCAGGACAGATAGGTGGTGATGAAACCGCCAAGCACCGGGCCGACCACGGGCGCGAAGAGCGCCGGCCAGGTGATCAGCGCCGTGGCGTTGAGCAATTCGGATTTCGACGCGTTGCGCAGGACCAGGATGCGGCCGACCGGCGTCATCAAGGCGCTGCCTAGGCCCTGCACGGCACGGGCAACGACGAATTCGGTCAGATTCCCGGAGAAGCCGCAGGCGAGCGACGCCAGCGTGAACAGCGCGATGGCTGCGAGGAAAATGTTACGCGCGCCGAACCGGTCGGCGAGCCACCCCGACAGCGGCACGAACACGGCCATGGTCAGCATGTAGACGGTGATGCCGATGCTCATCGCCACCGCCGGCACGCCGAAGGAAGCGCCCATCTGCGGCAGCGACGTCGAGATGATCGTCGAATCCAGCAGTTGCATGAAGAAGGCGATGGCGACGATCAGCGCCACGCGCCGCGAATTCGTGGTTGTCTCGGGCAAGGCTTCATTTTCGGGAATGGCCGTCATGTCGGGTCGGTTTCAACAACATTTAGCCAACTGCGTCCAGAGATGGACCAACAAACTTTCGTGTCGTATCGCCGCCTGTTATGGAATGAATGGGCCTCGGTCTTAAACAACAGGAACCGTGCGCGCATGAAGCCTATCTATATCGACTACCTCAACGCCCTCGACATCGAAGCGCTTGCCATGGCCGATGGCGAGATCATCGACGCCGTCGAGGCCGGGCTCGTTGCGCAAGGCAAGGGCCAGACGGTGATCGAGCCGCGTGTCCACCTCGAACCCGACCCATCCTTCCACGGCCATTTCAATGTCTTGCGCGGCTACGTCGCGCCGCTCGACACGGCCGGCGTGAAAATCGTTGGCGACTATGTCGACAATTATCTTCACGGCCTGCCCTCGGAATTCGGCATCCTCAATTTGTTCGATCCACGCACCGGCACGCCGCGCGCCATTCTCGACGCCACGGTCATCACCGACATGCGCACCGGCGCCGTCACCGCCATCGGCGCCAAGCACCTGGCGCGCAAGAACGCGAAGGTGCTCGCCCATATCGGCGCGCGCGGCACCGCGTACTGGAATGTGCGCCTACTCGACCATCTCTTCGATTTCGATGAGATCCGCGTCCATTCGCGTCGCCCAGAAAGCCGCGATGGCTTTGCCGCAAAACTCTCCGCCGACCTCGGCAAGCCCGTCACCGCGGTCGCCGACTGGGAGAGTTGCGTCAAGGGCGCCGACATCGTCGTCGAAGCCTCACGCCTGCCCGAGCCGCAGCCGCTGCTGAAGACAGAATGGATCAAGCCGGGCGCGCTTGTCGTTCCCTATGGCACGATGAGCGCCGTGGAGCTGTCGCTGACCGACATCATGCAGAAGATGGTCGTCGACGACTGGGGCCAGTGCAAGGGCGGCAAGTTCGGCTCGCTGCGTGCGCATGTCGAGACCGGGCGACTGAGCGAGACGACGCTGCATGCCGAACTCGGCCAGATCGCCGCTGGCCTCAGGCCGGGACGGCAGAGCGACGACGAAACCATCCTCTTCTGGCATCGCGGCCTGTCGCTGTCCGACATTGCGCTCGGCAAGGCGATGCTGGCCAAGGCGCAGGCGCAAGGCATCGGCCAAAGGCTGCGCTTCGCATGAGCGCGCTCGTCCTCACCGGGGCCGGCGTCAGTGTCGACGATGTCGCCGCCGTCGCCCGCGAGGCACGCAAGGTGGAGATCGGAGCCAATGTCATCGGCAGGCTGGAGAAGGCGCGAAAGGTGCTCGACCAGGCGGCGGCCTCCGGCCAGCAGATCTACGGCTTGAACACCGGGCTCGGCGCCAATCTTCGCACATCGGTCGAGGGTGACGCCAGCGCCTTCCAGCGCCAGCTACTCGAGGGCCGCAGCGGGGCGGTCGGCGAAGCGCTGCCCGTCGAGGCCGTGCGCGCCACCATGCTTGCCCGTCTGACAATGTTGTCGGCCGGTGGCTCCGGCCTGTCGCCCGCCGTGTTCGTTGCCTTGATCGAAGTCCTCAACGCCGGCGTCCATCCAGTGATGCCGTCGCTCGGCTCGATTGGCGCCGGCGACCTGGTGTTGATGACCGCGATCGCCCGCCTGCTGATCGGCGAAGGTGAAGCCGATTATCAGGGAAGGCGCATGCCAGCGGTCAAGGCACTGATGATGGCCCGCCTCGGCCCCATCGGCCTGGCGCCCAAGGATGGACTGTCGCTGATCAACGCTTCCGCCGTCTCCGCCGGCGGCGGCGCGCTTGCGGTCACGGACGCGCTGTCGGCTCTTGCCCAGCAGCACCAGGCCGGCGCGCTGACCATAGAAGGTTTCGGCGCCAACCGCACCATCCTGGACCCCCGCCTGCACATGGCGCGGCCCGCCGCCGGCCAGCAGGCAGCCGCCAAGGCGCTGCATGATCTTCTCGCCCGCGACGAAGCGCCCGCGCCCACCACCATACAGGACCCGCTGTCGATCCGCTGCATGCCCTCGATCCATGGCGCGCTGATCGAGGCGATCGGCCAGGCAAGACGCGCCGTCGAGACCGAACTCAATGCCGCCGCCGACAACCCGCTGGTTCTGAGCGACGACGAGCTGGTGCTGTCGACCGGCAACTTTCACACCGCTTCGCTGGCGCTCGCCTTCGAGACGCTAAGCCTGGCAATCGCTCAATGTGCGGCCGCCAGTGCCGCCCGCTTCATCCAGCTCACCGGCCCGGGCCGCAACGGCCTGCCCAAATACCTGTCGCCGGTCGGTGGCGCCTCGGCCGGTTTGGTGCCGCTGCAAAAAACGGTGACGTCGATCCTGGCTGCCATCCGCCACAAGGCCAATCCGGTGATGCTCGATTTCCTGCCGGTTTCGGAAGGCGTGGAGGATCACGCCACGCAAACGCCGCTGGTGGTTTCGAAATGCGCCGACATGATCGCGCTGTGGCGGCGGCTGATCGCCTTCGAACTGATGGCCGCCGCCCAGGCCGTGGATATGCGTCAAGGGTTGACGCCGGCGCCACGCACCGCAGCGGTTCAAACAGCCGTGCGCGGGCTCGTCCCAACCCTGAAGGAAGACAGGCCTCTCGGCATCTACGCCGAAGCACTCTACGCCGCGCTGACCGGCGGCACATGGCAGGCCTTATGCCGTTTCTGACATGCCATCAATATGCCGACGAAGGGTCATCAGAAAATTTTTTATTTGGGTAGAGATGCTTCTTCTGCCACTTCAGCCCATAAAACAGTGTTCCATGTATTCCGTTGACTTCAGTTTTCTTTTGTCGACCCTTATTTAAGGAATCCTGAAATCGTCTGCCTCTCTTACTTCCAACGCGCTTAAAGAAATCTTCAATGAATTCTATATCCTGACCGTTCGGAAACATCAATTCAAAGTCCTCATCCGACACTGCATAGATATTATACGCCGAATTGATGGCTCCATCGATCAATTGAACATTTTTCATTGACGCATTGCTCCCGAAAAATCGTGTGGCTCGGCCACAGGATACCAGCAAGCGACCTTACGACTGGCCTACCTTGTCCAGAAACAGCTTTAGCTCGGCTGGGTCCATATGCACGATGTGCCTGTCCTCGGGATAGGCGCCGCTGTTGACGTCGGCGACATATTCGGAAAATGCCGCCACCCGCTCCGCCTGAAGCCGATCGTATTCGGCGGCGAAATTGCGGTAGATTTTCGAGTGGCGCGGCATGTGGCCACGGTTCTGGCCAAGAATGTCGTCGGCGAACAGATATTGCGCGTCGCAGCCGGTACCCGCGCCCATCGACAGCATGATCAGCGAGGTGCGCTCCGAGATCGCCTTCGCCACCTCGACTGGTACCACCTCGATCTCAGCGCCGATCGCACCGGCAGCCTCCAGTTGCTTGACCGCTTCGAACACCTGCATCGCCGTATCGGCGGACTTGCCAACCGCCTTGAAGCCGCCGGTCCAGGTCGCGCGGGAAGGAATGAGGCCGACATGGCCTATGACGGGAATGGCATCGTCCGCCATCCTCTTGATGGTGGCGTAGCCCGCGCTGCAATAGACCGCGTCGGCGCCGGCCTTGTAGAGCCGGAAGGCCCAGCGCACGAAATCATCCGCGGTGCCGATCTCGAAGAAATTGTCGCCCGGCATGGTGAACAGGCTGGGCGCGGCATCGCGGTAGCGCGGGTTGAGCACCAGTTCGGGCGGCACCGAGACGATGTCGACCCCTGCCCGTTCGGCGGCCTCGGCCTCGTCCAGCGTCAGCACGCGCAGCATGGTCAGTTGACGCTTGCCCTTCATGGCGCGCAAATCGGCGACGGTCGGTCTCTTTCGGCTCATTAAAGCGTTCCCCTCTGTTGTTTGCCGTCGCGGTGCCGGATCGATTGATCATACCCCCGCTTCATATCTGGATCATCACCTTGCCGGCTTCGATCTTCACCGGATAGGTCGCGAGATTGACGCAGACCGGCGCGCCCTTGGCCTGGCCGGTCTTGTAGTTGAAGCGGCCATTGTGCTTGGGGCATTCGATGATGTCCTCCATGACAAGCCCGTCGGCCAGATGCGCCTTCTCATGCGTGCAAAAACCATCGGTGGCGAAGAACTCGTCATCCGGAGAGCGATAGATCGCGAAGGTCCGCCCACCATGGTCGAAGCGGATGACATCCTCTTCCTCGACATCGTCCACCGCGCACGCTTCAACCCAATCGGCCATCTCTATCTCCTGCGGACATTCGCGATCGCTACTCGGCCGCCGCCGACATGTCGACCTCGTGGAACTCACCGCGATAGGGCCTGGCCGTCGGCGGCAGTTCGCGCTTGAGGTAATGATCCTCGTATTTCAGCTGCCTGAGGAGGACCGGCCAGACCTCGCGGTAGGCGTGCCACATCGACGGATTGGGCTTCGGCAGATCGTGCTTGATCAGTTCATGCAGCCTGGGCAGCGCGTGATACGGCACCATCGGGAACATGTGGTGCTCCACATGGTAATTCATGTTCCAGTAGATGAACCGGCTGATCGGGTTCATGTAGACGGTGCGCGTGTTCAGCCGATGGTCGACGACATTGTCGGCGAGCCCGATATGCTGCAGCAGGCCGGTCGTGACCATGTGCCAGGTGCCGTAGAGGCGCGGCAGGCCGATCAGCACCAGCGGTATCCATGACCTCAGCGCGATCGCGAGGGCGATCGTCGCCACATAGATCGCGACATGCCACCGGGCCGCGACCACGGCCTTATGCTGTTCCATCTCGGGGATATAGCTCTTCTCTTCGTCGGATAGCGTGCCGAATGCCTGCCGCACCAGCGTCGGCAGCGAATAGCGAAAGTCGAGAATGCCGGTGAAGGCGAGCGCCGCCTTCAACAGGTCCGGCGGACGCATAACCGCGATCTCGGCGTCGCGGCCGACGATGATGGTGTCGGTGTGGTGGCGGGCATGGCTCCAGCGCCATTGCATGGGATTGCGCATCAGCATGAACGAGGCGATGTGGTAGACGACATCGTTCATCCAGCGCGTGCGAAAAGCCGTGCCATGGCCGCACTCGTGCCAGCGCGAGTCGCTCGACGAGCCGTAGAGCACGCCATAGACGAACAGGAACGGCACCACCCACCACGAACCCCAGAACCAGATGATACCCACGGCCGAACCCAGGATCGCGACAATCCAGATAATGGTGTCGCGGATCGCCGGGCCGTCGGAACGCTGCATCAGTTCCTTCATCGCCTTGCGCGGCACGTCGGTATGGTACCACTCGGCCGAGGCAAGCCCGGTCTCGATCGCTGCCCTGGTGCTTTCGCCGACCAGGCTGTAGTCGCGCTTTTTCGCCATCGTCGTCAAATTGGCCTCCAATCGTCGCGCAGCGCTGGCAATCCGGTCCGCCGGCCGGAGGGCTTGCTTTGAATAAATGTCGCGCTCATGTCCTGCCGGCCAGTCTTGGAAAATTTTCTGAAGGCTGAGGATAATCCTGCTCGGGCTGCCGGGCGATATCCGCGATCCTGGCTTCGGCGCCAGCGATTTCCTCCTTGCCGTCGAGGACGCGGAACACCGCGTCGTAGGCCCGGCTTTCGCCATGCTCCAGCCAGATCATCTCACCGCGCTCGCGGGCAGCGAGATCGCCGAGCACATGGTGGGTCGATGGCTCTATCCCCAGCGCGTACTGCCCGGCCTGGAAATTCTGCCATTGGTAGGCACACGGCAACTGGTCCTTGCGGGTCGCCACTTCGAAGCCGAGACCGAGCCGGTCGTTGACGACGGCCACCGGAACCTCGCCATGGGCGTCGGCGGCCATTTCGTGCTGCCAGACCTGCTCCCTGAAGTGCCGTTGCGGTGCCGGCGCCGTGCGATAGCCGACACTCTGCGCCTGGTAGCGCTCGCCGGCATGGCTGGCCCAGACGACGTCGCGGATCGGCGCCAGATAACGGGAGCCTTCGTCGAGCAAGGGATGGCTGACATTGACATGGTAGAAATACATATGCGGGGTGCGGTTGAAGCCGTGGTTGACGACATGGTCCGAAAGCCGGATCTCGTTACCCCCGACATCGGCTTCGATGCGGCGAGTGAGATGCAGATCCTCGCCAAACACCGCCGACTGCTGCACGATGCCTTCTGCCCACAGCACGCAGCGGTCGCCCTCCCAGCGCTCGCCATAGCCGGTCAGCCGCGCCGGGATGGTACCGACACGACCATGCAGCGAATGAAGCACCGTCTTCTTCCCCGGATAGTTGTAGCTCTCGGCCGGCACTTCTTCCCGCCCCAGAATGTGGTCGAGGCCGCAGGTGACGAGCAGGCCCGAGAAGGACCGCGCCCAGGCCAGCCCCGCTTCCCCTTCATAGTCGTGCAAGCCTGGATGGCGAAAGCCGCTCGGCGAATGCCAGCCGATCGCCTGGCCCTTGAAGTCGCAATCGGCGATGTCGAGCGCCCGGTCGACGAGCGCGGTGAAGCGCAGGCCCGAGCCGGTGCGGAATTCGAGCATGCGGATGCCGCGCTCCAACCCGTCGCCGAGCGTCATCAGCCGCACGCCCGCGAGTTGCGACAGCTGGCCTGACCGCTCGGCCACTTGCCGGCGCGACAGCGTCTTGCCGTAAAGCTCTACCATGCGACGCCCTTCACTTTGCCCTCGCCTCCTTGAGCAAGGCCGACATGTCGGCGCCGGTGATGATGCTTTCCACGGTCAGGAGGTCGGTGTCGGCGACCGTCTGTTCGGCGACGATCTCGCCGCGCCGCATCACGACGATGCGGTCGGCGACCTGGAAGACATGGTGGATGTTGTGGGTGATGAGCAGCACCGAATGGCCGGCGTCGCGTACCTCCTTGACGAAACGCAGCACACCGTGGGTTTCCTCGACGCCGAGATTGTTGGTCGGCTCGTCGAGAATGATCACCTTGGCGGCGAACTGCATGGCGCGCGAGATGGCGATCGACTGCCGCTCGCCGCCCGACAGCGTCGAGACCAGCGCATCAGCGTCGAGTTTCTTCGAGATGCCGACGCGCTTGAGGAGTTCGGAAGCGGCTTTGCGCAGCTTCGCGAGATCGAGCGGCGCGAACACGCCGAGCCAGCCGAAGTTGACCGGCTCGCGGCCGAGGAAAAGATTGCGCGCGATGCTGAGATCAGGCGCCAGTGAGGTGTCCTGATGGATGGTCTCGATGCCGAGGTCCATCGCATCCCGAGTCGAGCGGATCGAAACCTTTTCGCCGCGTACAAAGATGTCGCCACGATCGACAGGGAAGACACCCGAGATCGCCTTGATCAGCGTCGATTTTCCGGCGCCGTTGTCGCCCAGCAGAGCCACCACCTCGCCTTCCCGCAGTGTCAGCGAGGCGTTCTTCAGCGCGCGCACGCTGCCGAAGGACTTTTGCAGCTTCTGCAGCCGAAGTACTTCTTGCACCATCGTCAGCCCCTTGCGGCGTTCTTCTGCACCAAAGCGTGCAGGATGAGCATGGCGAGGATGATGAGGCCGACAAAGATGTTGTAGGCGAGCCCCGGCACGCCGATCAGTACGATGCCGTTGCGGATGGCGCGCAGCATCAGCGCGCCGACGATGGTGCCGAGGATGGTGCCTCGTCCGCCGGTCAGTGCCGTGCCGCCCACCACCACCATGGCGATCACTTCCAGCTCATAGCCGGTGCCGGCCACCGGTGACGCGGCCGAGATGCGGAAGGCACTGATCATGCCAGCAAGGCCGGCCAGCACCGAAGTCGCGATGAACAGCCAGATCTTGACCGTATCGGCCGGCACGCCGCGCGCCACCGCCGCGTTGCGATTGGAGCCGATGGCACTGATCCAGTTGCCGAGCTTGGCGTAGCGCAGGATGTAGATGGCAAACAGCGAGAGGCCGATGAACCACCACAGCGAGGTGTAGAAGCGGAACGAGCCGATGTTGAAGCTGCCGGCGAGCAGCGTCACGAAGAAGCCCGGCTGGTCCCAGGATTTCAGCGGAAAGCCTTGCGTAATGTAAAGCGCTGCCCCGCGCACGACGAGCAACATCGACAGCGTCACCAGGAAGGAGGAGATGCCGATCTTGGTGACGATCAGCCCGTTGATCGCGCCGATCGCGATACAAAGCAGCAGCCCGGCCAGAAGCGCGACACCTATATCCACCCCGCCATTTTGCACCAGCAGCATCACCACCACCGGCGCCAGCCCAAACACCGCGCCGACGGAAAGATCGAATTCGCCTGCCGTCAAAAGCAGCGTCATGCCGAGTGCGATGATGCCGAGCTCGGGCAGGAACGCCATCATGTTGGAGATGTTGAGCGGCGACAGGAAATTGGCGTCGGCGACCGCGAATACCGCCAGCAAAATGAGGAGGATGACGAAGGAGGAGAATTGCGGCGAGCGCAGCAGGCGCGATCTGCGTTTCACCCCCGGCACTTCGTCTTCTGCGGCAATTGTCATGACTGCTTGAACCATGCTTGAAAAGACGCCCGCCGCTTTTCCGGCGGGCGCTGTTTTTCTCATTTCTTGTCGTAAAGCTTCAGAATCGGGTCGACGCTGGAGGCGTCGTAGAGACCGAAAGTGTGGATGTCGTAGCCGATCGGCTCGCCTGACGCGGCAAGCCCGAGCAGCGCCACCGGCATGAAGCCTTGCGCAGAGGGATATTGCCAGGCGGCGGCATTGACGAAGCCGTCCTTGACGGCTTGTGCCGTCTCCTTCGAATTGCCCCAGCCGACGACGGGGATCTTGCCCGCCGGCACGCCGGCGCCATCGAACACGCGCTTGACGCTGGCGGCGACGGAATCGCCGAGCGCGATGATCGCCGGCGGATTGTTGGCGACCATGTAGTCGGTCATCTTGGCGATGATGCCAGCCGGATCGGTGCCGCAATCGACCACGTCATATTTGATCCCCAAGGGATCGAAAACGCTGGCGATGCCCTCGGTCTCGAGCTGCTGGTAACTGGCGCCGGGAACCTCGACCGGCAGGAAAACCTTGTCGCCCTGCTTCACCATCTTGTGGTCGACCAGATATTTGGCCCAGATGACACCCGCTTCTTTCAGGTCCGCGCCGACATAGGCCTGCCGCCCTGTCGCCGGATCGTCGGTGTTGAAGAACACGATCGGGATGCCAGCCGCCTTGGCTGCTTTCACCTCCTCCGTCCACAGGCCCGGCTGCGCGGACGTGGTGGCGATGCCGTCGGGCTTGGCGGCAAGCGCCGAGTTGAAGGCTTCCTTCTGCGCCGCCATGTCGCCGCCGCTGAAGGAAATCTTGCAGGTTACCTTGAGCTGGTCGCAGGCCTTGGTCGCACCGGCGTTCCAGTCGATCCAGAACGCATCCGACGGACCGCCATGCGACAAGAGATAGAAGGTCTTCTGGCCGTCCTGCGCCTGCGCCGCCGTGCCAAGGGCGACGCCGGCGAGCACTGTCGCGGCGGCCGCCAATTTCAATGCGAATTTCAACATTCTTTCCTCCCTTGTTTGAAGCCGCGCCGCCGTGCACTGGTGGCGCGGCTAGCCGTCACAGGCCGTTGGCGCGGAATTTCCCGTCGAGGAATGTCTTGGCGCGCGGCACGTCGTCTTCCGACAGATGCTCGATGATCACCGGGATATTGGGATGCTTTTCGGCCAGCCGCTGGAGGTAGAGGTCGTAGTTCAGCGAGCCAAGGCCGGGCGCCGGCAGTTCGATTTCGCCAACCCCGCGGAACGTATGGCTTTCCATCGCGTCGGCATCGCCGATGTCGGCGTGCTTCTCCGACTTGTCATCGCCTGAGCGCTTGACGTCCTTGGCATGCGCTATTCTGATCTTGTCGGTCAGCGTGTCGAACACCTGGTTCAGGATCTGGTCCATCCGGTCGATGTTGTGCGTCTCGAAATAATTGGTCGGGTCCATCAGCAGGCCAAGGCCTGGATGGTCGACCTGCGCGAACATCTTCACCGTCTCCTCGACCGAGCCGACGACGTTGTTGACATAGGTTTCGAGCAGGAAGACCGCGCCATGGTCGTAAGCCGTCTGGGCAAGATCGGCGATGACCTTGCGGCATTCCTCAAAACCTTCCTCGGTCTTGTTCTTGGGGTGATGCACCCAGTCGGATTCGGTGTTGTAGGTGCCGGTCTCCGAGATCACGTAAGGGCTGCCGAACTCGCGCGCATTGCGGATGATCTCCTTGAGATAACCGACGCGCTTGTCGCGCTCCGCCTTGTCGGGATGGATGATGTTGGTGTAGCCCGACACGCAGCAGACCGGCAGGTTGTGGTCGCGGAAGACGTCGCGCACCTTCCTGGCCTTGTCCTTGGTGATCTGCCCAGCCGACAGGTCGACATCCCTGAAGTGCAGGTCGAGCTGCACCGTGTTGAAACCGAGCCCGCGGATCTTCTTTGCCGTCTCTTCGAGGCCGTACGGGAAATAGCCCGTGAAAATACCTGCCTGCATCATGATCTTGAATTCCTCCCTGTAAGCGATTCAGTTGTCTGCGATTTCAGTTAGTTGGTTTGTGGAGATTTCGGAAAGCTTGACCGTGCGGCCCGATGCCATCGAGCGATAGCCCGCTTCGACCAGCGCCATGGTCTTGACGTTGTCGGCAACGGTGAGCGCCGGCGGCGTACCGGTCTTCACGGCGTGCTGCAGCTGCTCCATGACGCCGATGAAGGCATGCGGGAACCACATCGTCTCCCAGCTTGGAGTTACCCACTCGCCGCCGGTCGTTTCGGCCGAAGCATAGGTCAGCGTCGAAGCAGCACCGGTCGGCCAGCCGATCGTGCCCTTGGCAACGCCCTTGGTGCCGTCGACGCGCCAGTTGATGTGCTGGTCGTCCTTGTAGCCCTGCTGGCGCGGACCGGACCACACATCCTCCAGCGACACCGCCAGCACGCCGGACGGGAATTTCAGCGTCGATACGGTGATGCCGTCGGAATGGTCGAATGTCGTGCGCGGATCCTTGCGCGTCAGCGTCGTGATCTCATCGGGATCGCCGAACAGGAAGCGCAGCACGTCAAGGTGGTGCACGCTCATATTGGCAAGCGTCAGCCGGTCGTAACCCTGAAGGAAGGTCTGCCAGTGCGGAATGGCGTGCATGTCGATCTGCGCGAAGACGATGTCTCCGAGCGCGCCACTGTCGATGAGCTGCTTCAACACGCGCATCGACTGGTCGTAGCGCATGTTCTGGTTGACCGAGAGTATCTTGCCGGCCTTCGCCGCCTCGTCGCGCAACTTGACGGCTTCCTCGACCGACAGCGCCAGCGGCTTCTGAGCCAGGATTGCCTTGATGTGGTTCTGCTTCAGCGCATGGCGGATCAGCGCCGGCTGCTGGTCCGGCGGAAACGCGAGGTCGATGATCTCGACATTTGCATCCTCGATCAGCTGTTCCGGGGTGTCGTGGACGGTCGGGATACCCCAACGGTCGGCGACCTTTTGCGCATTCGCCTTGGTACGCGAGGCGATCGCCACGACCGGAAAGCCAGCGTCCTTATAGGCGGCCAGATGGCATTCGGCCATGATCATGCCGGCGCCGACGCAGCCGATCCGATATTCCTTCGTGCGGACCTTCACATCCGGCTCGAAGCCCTTGCCTGTCATGCCTTCCTCCCGAAATCCTGTCCTTGCGGCCGCGTTCATCTTGCCAACGCGCCTCCGCCCTGTCCGAAATAATGCACGCGCGCCGGCTCGCAGGATATCGCCACCATCGCGTCGGGCCTGATGTCAGGCTGGCCGCGCAGCAAAGCCTTCAGCCGCGCTTGCCCGGCGGCGAGTGTCACCACGGTATAGCCGCCAAGCGGCTCGACCTCGAACACCCGCGCCGGGCGGCCGGGGCTCTCCTTCTCGGTGTCGCTCCAGGGCCTGACCTTGATATCCTCCGGCCTCAGCCCGATCTCGACGGCGTCGGCCGGAGCCGTGCGATCGGCGATGCTGATCGCGCCTTCGGCGGCCTCGATGCCGCCCTCGCCTTGAACGGATTTGAGGATGTTCATGACAGGCGACCCCAGCAGCCGCGCCACGTAGGTGCTGGCCGGGCGATCATAGATCTCGGCCGGCGCGCCGATCTGCCGGATCCTTCCGCTTTCCAGTATGGCCATGCGGTCGGCGATCGACATCGCCTCTTCCTGGTCGTGCGTGACATAGATCAGCGTCTTGCCGAGCTCGCGCTGGATGCGCTTCAGTTCGACGCGCGTTTCCTCGCGCAGCCGCGCGTCGAGCGCCGAGATCGGATCGTCCATCAGATAGGCGTTGGGGTCGCGCACCAGGGCGCGGGCGATCGCCACCCGCTGCCGCTCACCGCCCGAAAGCAGTGCCGGCGGCTTGTGCAGGATATGGCCGATATGCAGCTTGGCCGCGACATCGGCGACGCGCCGTTTGATATCGACCTCGGCGACCCGGCGCTCGACCAGCGGGAAACGGACATTGTCGAGCGAGCTCATATGCGGGAACAGTGCCAGGTTCTGGAACACCATGGCGACATTGCGCTCTGCTGGCGACACCGTGTTGACGGGCTTGCCGCCGATGAGGATTTCGCCGGCATCCGGCGTCTCCAGCCCGAGCACCAGGCGCAGGATTGTCGACTTGCCCGACAGCGGCGGCCCGAAGAAGCAGAAGAACTCGTTGTCGTTGACGGTGAACGAGGCGTCGTCGACGGCGAGCATCGTGCCGTAGCGTTTCGTGACATTGCGGAAGACGATGTCGGCCATGGCTCAACCCGCTCTCATCGCAAGGCCGCTAACGGCGTCGAAGACCCGCACTGACGACGCCGCGGGTGCGACGACCGCGGTTTGCCCTATCGACAGCCCGACATCATTGTCGGAGACCGCTTTCACGGCGCCGTCGCCCTGGCCGAGGTGAACGATGGTGCGCGCGCCGATGCGCTCGACGAAAGTGACAGGCATGGCAAGCCCGCGTCCATTCTCCGCCAGGGTTACCTGTTCCGGCCGAAAGCCGTAGAGCACCTCCCCGCGAGCACCGCGCATGGCCGCCGCCAGCTCGTCGGGTAATGGCGGCGTGATGCCCAGCGCCCCGAGATCGACGACCAGACCCCGGTCGCTCTCCGCAGGTCGGCCCTTGAGCAGGTTCATGCCCGGCGCGCCGATGAAGCGGGCGACGAAGACATTGGCCGGATTGTTGTAGACTTCGAGCGGCGTGCCGACCTGCTGCAGCACGCCGTGGTCCATGACCGCGATACGGTCGGCCATGGTCATGGCTTCCAGCTGGTCGTGCGTGACGTAGACCATGGTCTGCTTGAACTGGCGCTGCAGCTGTTTCAGCTCGGTGCGCATCACCGCGCGGAAGGCGGCGTCGACATTGGACAGCGGCTCGTCGAGCAGGAAGATCGCCGGCTCCATGATTGCCGAGCGGCCGATCGCCACGCGCTGCAGTATGTTGACCGACAGCCGGTCGGCCTTGCGGTCGAGCAGCGGCGTCAGTTGCAGCAGCTCGGCAATCGTGCCGACGCGACGATCGATCTCGACCGTGGCGGCGCCACGCATCCTTGGCCCGTAGGCAAGGTTCTGGCGCACCGTCATATGGGTGAAGATCGCGTAGTTCTGGAACACGAAGCCAACGCCGCGCCGGCCCATCGGCACGCCGGCCATGTCGCGCTCGCCAAACAGGATCTTGCCGCTGGTCGGCTCTTCCATTCCGGCAATCATGTTCATCGTCGTCGACTTGCCGCAGCCTGAAGGCCCCAGCAGAGCCATGAACTCGCCATCGGCGATATCGAGGTCCATGGTCTTCAGCGCCGTGAAGTCGCCGAATGTCTTGGTGAGGTGCTTGAGCTGGATCGTGCTCATGCCGCCACCTGCCTTGCCCGGGCCATGCGCTTCATGGCGAACACGGCGACGATGGAGAGCACGACCAGAATGGCGAGCGCGATCGCCGCCACATAGCCCCAGATCAGATCCTGCGTGGTGACCTTGTAGATGTAGACGGAGATCGTTTCGGTGGCGACGCCGGGGCCGCCGCCGGTCATGATGTACAGCGTGTCGAAGATCTTGAAGTTCTCGATCACCCTTATCGCCAGCGCGATAATGATGATCGTCTTCATCTTCGGCAGCACGATGGTGGTAAAGCGCTGCCAGGGATTGGCGCCGAGCAGCGTTGCCGCCTTGATCTGGTCCTCCGGCACTCCGACCAGGCCGGCCAGCAGGATCAGGAACATCAGCGGCGTCCACTGCCAGATGTCGGCGATCATCACCGCGATCAGCGCCAGTGTCGGATCCGACAGCCAGGCAATGGTGACTTGCGTGCCCGTGATTGCCGACAGGATGTCGTTCACCGGGCCGCCGGACTGGAACAGCATGAAGAACATGTAGCCGGCCACCGCCGGCACCACCATCATCGGCATCAGGAGGACCGAATAGAAGATGCGCTTGCCCGGAAAATCGTCGGCGAACAGCGTCGCCAGCGCCAAGCCTAACAGGAACTCGGCCGGCACGCAGACGACCATCACGATGACCGTGCGCTTCAGCGCACTCCAGAAGCGCGCGTCGGCGGCAAGGTCGGTATAGTTGGCGAAGCTGTTCCACATCTCCCAGGCGTTCCACCAGCCAAGGCCCGAGAGTGGCGACCAGTCGGTGACGCTGATGTAGAGCTGCATCAAGAGTGGAAAGGCCGAGATGAACAGCACCAGGATCTGCGCCGGCAAGGTCAGGCGAAAGCCCAACCGCATGCCTTCGTCGCGCAGCGCCGGCTTTGCGCGGGCCGCGTCCATCTCACCCTCCGAAATCGTCGCAACCACCGCGCTCATTGCTTGAGCGCTCCGAAAGTCAGCCCGCGCACCAGATGGCGCTGGATGGCGATGCCCATGATGACCGGCGGCACCGCCGCGATCAGCCCGAGTGCGGCCTTGGCGCCATAGAGCTGGCCGGTCATCGACGAGGACAGCGAGGCCATGTAGACGGGGATCGTCACCCATTCGCGCGTCGTCAGAAGCAGCGCGATCAGATAGTCCGACCAGTTAAGGATGAAGACGAAGAGCGCAGCACTCGCCAACGGCGCGCGCATCATCGGCAGCGTGATGCGGGTGAAGACGCGCAGCCGCGAGCAGCCCTCGACCAAAGCGGCTTCCTCGATCTCGCGCGGCATGTCGTCGAAGAAGGTCTTCATCAGCCAGAAAGCGAACGGCAGCGTGACGATGCCGTAGATCAGCGCCAGCCCCCACCAGCTATCGGTGAAGTTGAGGAAGGCCCACATGATCATGACGGGGATCATGACGGCCATCGGCGGAAACAGCCTGAGCTGGATCAGCGCCAGCGGCAGGTTCTGGCCGGAGCCGAAGCGCGACAGGCCATAGGCGGCGGCGGTGCCCGCCGACATGGCGATCGCGGTGCCGAATACCGCCGACAGAAGCGACGATAGGATCGGCTTCAGCGCGGTGCGGTCGAGCGCGACGATCAAATTGTTGGTGGACTCGCCGAACACGAACTGGAAATTGCTGAGCGTCGGGTTCTTCGGCCACCATGTCAGGTCCGCTCCCGTCGCCGACCATTCGGCGATCGGCTTGAAGGCCATCGACACCATCCACAGGATCGGCACCAGCGTGACGGCCATCGCCGCGAGGATCGCGGCGTAGCGGAATATCTCGAAGGGGACGGAACGCTTCATCTGGCTGCTTTTGCTGGTGGCGTCGGTTGCGGAGGGGAAGAGCGGATGCTCCTCCCCTCCGGCTTTGATCCAGGGAGATGGATCAGCTGATCGGATCGAGAACGGTCGGCCATGCCTCCTTGTTGGTCCTGATGGCTTCGAGCAATTTGTCCTCGCCAATGCGCCGGGCGATCTTCTTCCACTCGGCTTCCGTGTCGGCCATCGCCTGCTCCGATGTCTTGGCCTTGGTCAGCGAGGCCATCAGGTTTTCGTCCAGCGCATTGTGGAAGGCGGTGGCGCCGGGATAGTTGATGGTCGGCACCGTGCGGGCGACCGTCTCGCGCACCACGTCCATGTGGTAGGCGTGGTAGGTCTGGCGCACCAGCGGATCGGAAAAATCCGAAAGCCGGAACGGATCGAGATAGCCGCCGGGGTTGGCGCTCATCCAGGCATAGATGCGGGCCGAGCCAAGCCATTGCAGCAGGAGATAGGCGACCTCCTGGTTTTTCGACTGCGACGAGACCATGCCGGTCAGCGAGAACCACAATACCGAGCGGCTGATCAGTTTGCCGTCGATCTCGCGGCCGGGCGGCAGCATCGTGCCGATCTTGCCGGTGACCTTGGAGTCCTTGTTGCCGGCATTGTCGAGGAATTTCGGCAGGTTGGAGAAGGCACAGGTCATCGCCGCGCCGCCCTTGGCGAAATTGCCGTACTGCTCCGGCCAGCCCCACGAGATCGCGTCCGGCGAATGATGGACCAGCGATTCGACATATTCGTTGGTGGCGGCGATGCCATGCTCGGAATTGATCAGCGGCTTGCCGTCATCGCCGAACAGAAACTGGTTGGGCGAGGCCATCGACACATAGCGCTGATACCAGTTGGTGTAGCCCCAGCCCTGGTTGCGCAGGTCGGTGGAGCCGAACAGGCCCTTGTCCGGACGCTGGAAGAAGGCGGCGATATCGCCGTGCTGCTTCCAGGTTTTCGGCGGCGCCAGATCGTAGCCGTATTTGTCCTTGAAGGACTTCTTCTCGGCTTCGTCACCGAACAGGTCGGTGCGGTAGACCCAGGTCTGGAAGTCGCCGTCCAACGACACCCCATAGTTGGAGCCGCGATATTTGTTGAGCAGCGATACACCCTTGGCGCCGTCGACATAGCCGGTCTTGGGATCGTCCCATTCGGGTTTGTACTGGGCGACGAAGTCGTCGAGCTTGGCGATGCCGCCGGTCTCGGCGAGATCGCCAAGGCGATTCCACTCGGTCGAATAGATGTCGTAGGCCCCACCCTTGGTGGAGATGTCCTGCATGGTTTTGGTGAATTCCTGGCCGTTCGGCAGACCGACGATCTCGATCGGGATCCCGGTTTCCTTTTCCCACAGCTCCTTGATCGACGGCGCCCCGGCCGGAAAAGGCTGGGTGAGCTGGCCGATCGAGCCGTCCGACAGGCCAAGCACGATCTTGGCCGGCGCCTTGCCGGCGCCCTTCAAAGCCTTGGCGGCCTCGATGGCGCGGCCCTCCGGTGTGTCGGGACCGTATTGATAGCGTTCGGCGCCATCGAAGCCCGTCGGACCGCCGATCATGCCAGGTGCGAGCGCATCGGCCGCGAAGGCGCGACCGGGACGAATGAATTGCGGAGCGATACCTGCAGCGGCCACGAACACCGCCGCCTTTCCTCCGGACGCCAGCAACCGGCGCCGCGAGATGCGGATCAAATCAGACATTGGAATTCCTCCCTCAGGCCCAATGTTTCCTCCACGAGCCCATGAGGGATATTGACGGCAGGATCGGAAGGCTGTCAACATCATTAATAATCAAAACACATCACAACATCGCATAGAGTGAGGAAATGCGTCATACCAGGGTTCATAGACCCCTCCGAATGCGCCGATTTGATGGGAAATGTGATCTCCCTTTCCGACGCGATCGTGCCGGACGAGTTGATTTAGCTTGGCGGCTTGCGCATCGGCCAAGGCCGGATACATCATTTCCCATCAGAATCGCGGATCGCGGGGCGTTGGGCGCAATCAGCCGCCAGCCGGCACTGCGTCATCCCTGATGCATTGAGGAGATGAGACGGTGCGTTCCACCCTGACCGACATAGCCCGGGAAGCCGGCGTCTCCGCCGCCACCGTCGACCGCGTGCTCAACAATCGCCCCGGCGTGCGGGCGCGCACACGCGAGATCGTGCTCGAAATGGCGCAGCGCCTCGGCTACATCGCCGAAGGCCCGAACGGGGCGCCGCCCAGGCCGGTGCCCGGCGAGGTCATCCGGCTCGACTTCGCGCTGCCGGCCGGCACCAATTCCTTCATCAAGATGCTGCACCGCCACATCGAGGCACAAGCCCTGGCGCGCCCCGATCTCGACGTCCATATCGCCACCATAGAGGGCTTCAATCCCGACCGGCTCGCCCGCCTGCTGCAGGATTTGCGCGGCCAGACGCAAGGCGTCGGTGTCATCGCGCTCGACCATCCGACGGTGCGCGAGGCGATCCGCTCGCTATCGGCCAACGACGTCAAGGTGGTGACCATCGCCTCCGACATCCTGCATGTGCCAAGGGTTGCCTATATCGGCATCGACAACCGCGCCGCCGGGCGGCTGGCCGGCTATCTGCTCAACCGTTTCATGGGACCGGGGCGCCCCGGCAAGGTGGCGCTGTTTGCAGGCTCGCTGTCCTATCGCGGCCACGAGGAACGCGAGATGGGCTTCCGGCACATACTGACCGAGGAATCGCCCAATCTGGAGATCGTCGAGATGCGCGAAATGCTCGACGACCGCGAAAAGGCCTATTCGGAGGCGTCAGCCCTTCTGGAACGCCACCCCGACCTTGCCGCGATCTACAATGTCGGCGCCGGCAACACCGGCATAGCGCGTGCGCTGAAGGAACGCGGCCGTGCGCAATCCATGGTTTTCCTCGGCCACGAGGCGACGGACGGCACCAAGGAACTGCTGCTCGACGGCACGCTCGACGCCGTCATCGACCAGAACCCGCGCGTCGAAGCCCGTGAGGCGCTCAACATCCTGACCCACGCCGTCCGGGGCCTCCCCTATGAATTGCACCAGCCGAGGCTGCAGGTGATCTTCAAGGAGAACATCCCGGAGATTTGAGGCGCGCGCAGCACTTGGCTCGGCACGCACAAAACAAGGATTTAGGCGGTGTCGGTTAGATCATTTGGAGTAATGACAGGCCTGATCGGCCGGTAGGTTGGCGCGTCCTAGAGGCAGGCGGCAGCCGGATGCAGCGCTCACCCTATCAGCGCGTGCTCATTTCCTGACCTTGCGGACAATCGCCCCGCCATCACCGCCCACATCGATCGCTATCCGATCACCGGAAACAATCTCCGAAATCCCGCAAACCACCAGCGGCATGCTCATCGCGTAGAGGAACTCGGCGACGATGGCGCCAACGGCAAGGATCGGGTCCGGCCGTTCCAGAAGAATGCCGGCCGGCGCCGTGCCCCTGCGGATTGCCTCGGCCAAGACAGAGGAAGAAGACGAGGACCCTCGCCCGCTCGGCATGACCAGTATCTTGCCGGAGACATTCTGGCCAAGGCCTGGGTGCGAACGATCCGTTATATCGCCGGTCTCGGCGTCTATGCCGCCCCAGAAGCTGAGCGGTTGCGAGAACACCAGCGCCTCGCCCTCGGCGGCACCGGCCAGTTGGAATGTGCCGGCTCTTTCAACGACCTTCACTTCAATCGACCGCGTCATGAGCCGCTCCGCACGACGTGCCCTGCGGCGGCGGAGCGGATGCAATCCTTCATTTCGGCGAAGGCGACGGTCACGCCGATATTGCCCGGCGCATAATGCGCCCATTTGCCGGAATTGGTCATCACCACGCCGTCGAGACGCTCGAGAATCGAGGTGACATAGGTGCAGGTGTCAGCGACCGGGACCAGGCCGAACGCCTCCATGCCAGCCAATGCCCCCTCCTCCTGCAATTGTGTCAGCGTCGCGCGGCCGGTGTTGACATAGATCGGGATGCCCCTGCCCGGTGCCACCGCACGCAGCAGCGGCAACAGGCGCATCCATTCCTGGTGGGAAAAGTGCGGCGTGCCCAGTGACACGGCTGAAAGCAGCGCGCCGTCGGGCACTCCAGACAGTCTGGCCAGCGCATGGTCGATATCGGCGCGGCTGATGCGGATCGTCTCTTCCGGCGCATGGCCATGGAACGCCTCGTCGAGCGTCCGCGCTTCCGGCGTGATCGCGACCGCATGGAACAGCGCCACCGCGCCGGTCGTTGCCGCCGCCGCGCCCAGCGCCTTCAACTGGTCCTCGTCGCGCGGTTGCGGCAGACCGACGATCACAGGAATGCGGTCCCCACTGGCTTGCCCGATGATCAGCCCGACGCCGACGAACAGGCTGTCGCTCGGCTCCCCGTCGGCAACATCCAGCTCGAACAGGATGCGGCCGCGCCGGTTCTCGCTGAGATGCAGGCCCCAGCCCGGTGCGCGACCCGTCATGGCACAGCACAGGTCGATGAAATCGCCATAGCGGTTGGTGCGAGCGCCGATCACCGAATTGGCGAAAACGATGGCATTGGACTCGCCCCAGGCGATCTGCTGGCCGAATTCAGGCCGGAACCGCGTCTGGTAGGGGGCACAGGTGAATGTGGCCTGGCAGCCAAGTTCCAGATGCGCCTTCATCAACCGCCGCGCCGGCATTTCTTCAGCCGCCGGCATCTTGACCATGCCGGGATGGATAAGGTCGAACGAGCCGACATTGAGCGTCGTCGGCACCCGGACACGTCCGCTTCCCTCGACCAGCCGCTCGACGAAATCGAGCCCTGCCTTGCCGTGATAGAGACAGCCATCGATATGAGCGCCTGAGATGTCGAGCAGGCTGCCGGCCCCAACCGCGTTCGAGAAGGCGACGAGGATTTTCATGGCGGCGGCCGCGGCTGGGCCTTGCTCGCCATCGAGCATGGATTGGTCGCGGGCCGTCAGGTCAAACGTCATCAAGGTGCTCCGGGCTTAACTTGGGCCCGGCTATGCGTTCCTCATTGTCAGCGGTCTGGCAAGAGCCGAAACGACGATCAGCCCGCCGCCGCAATCAGCACTGTGCTCTCCGGCGACCAGCGCAGCACCACATCCTGACCTTCCACCAGCCTGTCGGCGCCAGTATTTTGGACGATGACTTTCAACGTCTGGCCGGCGCAGCCGCGAGGCCGAGCGAGCGCCCGGCTTCGATCAGCGAGTCGTCGATAGCCCGTCACCTCGAGGCCGAGGCGGAGTGAAGCCGGCAGCAGCGTCAGATAGAGATTCTGCGAGAAGAAGGCGGCGTAATTGCCCAGCGTGAACGCCCACGGCTTTCCCGTCAGCGGCAGGTCGGTCATGACGGAGAAAAAAGACCGTGGCCGAGAGCGGCAGAAAGACCGAAGGCAATCGCTTTGCAGAAGAACGAAAGCCCGCTCCGGGAACCGGGGCGGGCCTTGGAGGAGGATGAAGGGGTGGGACCCTCTCCTCTTGTTTCCACGGGGGGTGTGGACCGCAATCACCATACAGCCGTCCTGCGGGGCGCATGATCACAAGCCGGCCTGCTTCCATCACATTCCAGTGCACGCCGGCGCGGGTTCGCTCACGGGACCGCGACGCCGGCGACACAAGAGGAGCCGGCTAGATGCGTCCCAGGACGACAAGGATGATGACGATGATCAACACAAGTCCGAGACCGCCACCGCCATAGTAACCGGTTCCGTAGAACGGGCCACCGCCCAGACCGCTGAAGCCGCCGAGCAGCGCGAGGATTAGAATAATGATAAGTATCGTTCCGAGACCCATGGCCTTCCCTGCTCCTGAATGCGCGCTTTCGCGCTGGTTCAACATCGCGCCATTTCGGATGTCGCAAGGTATGAACGTTTTAGAGGGGCTGGCGTTCCGCTGGACTATTGCGGCTACGGAACACACAGCCCGCAACGCAGAAAGCCCGCCTGGACGGCGGGCTTTCCAACCGGCCGGAGGCCAGGAGAGTGCGGTCAGGCCTACGGCTGGTTCCGCAACCTCCCTCAGCCTCAGCGGCGTGCGATCAGCAGGCAGAGCTGCCGCAAGTCGCGGTCATAGGTCCCTTCGCTGCTGAGGACATCGACGCAGCGCTTCTTCATGCGCGTCACCTGCGAGCTTGACATCTGGGCCACGACACCAGGAACGTTGGGGTGATTGGGATTGGATGGGTTGTTCGGGTTGGACGGATTGCTGGGATTGGTGCCGTTGCCGATGCCCGCGCCGACACCAATGCCACCGGCGCCGCCAACACTGGCGCCAAGCCCCGCATTGATGCCACCCGTTCCGCCAACATTGGCACCGAGCCCGGCGTTGATGCCGCCCGAACCACCGATATTGGCGCCGGCTCCTGCATTGACGCCATTGCTGCCGCCGACCGACGCGCCGAGCCCGGCGCTGACGCCCCTCGAGCCGCCGACATTGGCGCCGGCTCCGGCATTGACGCCACCGCTGCCGCCGACCGAGGCACCGACGCCGGCATTGATGCCGCCACCGCCGCCGACCGAGGCGCCGACACCGGCATTGACACCGCCGCTACCGCCAACCGAGGCGCCGACACCGACGCCAAGACCTGCTGCGTTTGCTGGCACGGACAGAACCAAGACTATTGCACTACCCGCCAACACACTGGCGACTGTCTTGATGGTAAAGGCCATAACACTCTCCTGTTGTCGTTGCGCTAGGCAGTCGGCATGCAGCCGATTGCGATGGCAACTACGTCGAAGAGAGTTTTGAGTTTCAATTCACGCTATACATGTGAGCGGCATGGTATTAACTGTCGAAACAAGAAAGCGATAATGATAATAAAAATATAATATACTTGTAAAAAATATCCAATGGCAGACGTTTGCAATGTCTATATTTTGAGAAGTTTACGAGAAAAAACGATTTAGAGCCAGCTGTTGGAGAGCCGATGATTTGGTGCCAGGCTGCTTGCTACCGAACAGCCAGGATACAGCACCTCACCTGCGGAGCAGTTCCGGACCACTAGCCGCTAAGGAGCCCTGTTGGCCAACTCTGGATCAAACAGGACCGGCCACTCTCGCGTGACAGTCTGGCCTTCAGAATATCCGGTAAAACAGCCTATAGCGCACGCGCTCCATATAAGAGCGGTACTCCGGTTCCGCGGCAAGCAAGGCCTCCTCGCGCAGAATGCGGTACACCTGCAGATAGGTGATAACCGCATAGACGGCGAGATTGTAGAAGGAAAAGGCCGACAGCAGGTAAAGGACATGGCCGGTAAGGTAACCGGCATAGATCGGGTGCCGCACCAGGCGGTAGGCGCCGCCGGTCATCACGCCGCGATTGGCGGGCAGGATGGCAAAGGAACGACCCAGCGACAGCTTTCCCCAGATGACGAACCACAGTGCCAGGAACTGCAGCGGCGCGGCGACATAGATGGGGATGATGGGGATGCCCGGTTCCATGGTGATCAAGGCGACACCAAAACTGGCGGTCACCGAAGCGACTACCGCAAGCGGGCTCCAGTCACGCGTCACCGGCCGCCGCGACAGCAGCAGCCAGGTAAAGGTGAGCGTCTCGGAGACCGCCACCAGCGCGATATTGAACCGGGTGGGGTCCTGCACGAAGTGATACACGCCCCGGTACACAAACAGCGCGGCGCATGCGAGCGCACAAATGCGAAAGAAGCCTTCGCGCAAGTCGGCCAGGATCTCGCGCTTGCGCGCTTCGGATATCATCCCGCCCTGGTTGACGCGCGGAAGCGTTTCGCTTTTTGGTGCAAGCAAGGCAAGAACCCCGATGATCCCTCGGAGGGACCTTTGCACGCAACCATTGCTGTGCGGTTAACCGAGAAGATCATATCGGCATCAGAAACGGCGACGGCGCCGCCGAAAGACATGCGAGACACAAGGCACGGCCGTGCAGATTGTCTCCGCTTCGAGGATCGCCAGGAATGAGTTTCGCCCGAGTTGATCCTCTCCTTAAGGGATTGGCCAGCTACCCCAGAAATGCGTTGCTGAAATACCTGGCGAAATCCGGGCTCTGCGGCAGAACCTTACCGTCGGTGTCGCGCAGAATGCCGGCGGCGAAGAGGTAGTTGCCGATCGCTTCCATCTTGGCAGGGTCCAACGTCCCGATGGCACCATTTTGCCCGCGTAGATAATTGCCCTCGAGCAGTGCCTTCAGCGAGGCGTGGACCAAGGCCGGATTCGTCAGGGCATCCTTGTTGGCGGCTATCAGCAGCGTGGCGGCCTCCCCTGGATGATCGACGGCGAATTGGTAACCGCGCCGCGTTGCCTGGATGAAGGATGACGACAATTCGGGGTTCGCCTGGAGATACGCTTCGCTCGAAGAGATAAGCGTGGTGTGCTCATCGGGGACGCCATGGTCGGCATAGACGAAACTGCGCTGCTTAACGCCCCTGAGTTCGGCTTCGACGCCCTCCCAGGTCGACACTTCCAGCGTGAAGTCGACCGAACCGTTGGCCAGCGCCTCGTAGGCGGAAGTGCCCAGCGTCACCGTCTCGAAATCGCCCTTGCCGCCGTCGTGACGGATGATGGTCGAGATCAGCGCGGTCTCCCAGGCGCTGCCGAAACCGCCATAGGTCAGGCCATCCAGATCTTTCGGGCTTTTGATGTCGCTGCGCGCGGCATTGAACACCAGCCGGCCTGTCTCGGACTGCACGACGGCATAGACGCCCTTCAGATCGGCCCCCGCGGTCTTCTGGGTGAACAGGCTGATGGTGCCGTTGATCCCGAAATCGGCGACATGGTTGGCGACAAGCGTGCCGGCACCGGTATCGCTGTACGGCAGGATGTCGACCTCGATGCCGGCTTCCCGATAAAATCCCTTATCGCGGGCGACGAACAGCCCGATGTGGTTGGTGTTGACCGTCCAGTCGAGGGCGACTGTGACCGTCCGCGTTGCCGCGAAGGAACGGCTCGATCCGGTGATCAGCGGTACGCTGCCGGCAAGGGTGAGCAGCAGGGCTTGCCTGCGCGTCAAGTCAATCATGGTCATGTCCTTTGGATGGCTGGGGGTTGAGCAAAATGTCGAGAATCTCGGCCTCGAGTGCCCCGGCCTGCCGCGTGGCCGCGCTGGCGGAATCGCGCGGGCGCGGCAGCGGCACCTTGATCTCGCGCACGACCCGGGCAGGCCGCGCGGACAGCACATAGATGCGGTCGGACAGGAACAGGGCTTCGCGCACGTCATGAGTGATCAGCAACGCCGTCCAGTGGTGGTGCCGCCACATCTGTTCGAGCCAGCGCTGCAGGGCCGCACGGGTCAGTGCGTCGAGCGCGCCGAACGGCTCGTCGAGCAGCAACATATCGCGTTCCTGCACCACGGTACGTAAAAGCGCCGTGCGCTGGCGCATGCCGCCCGAGAGCTGCGCTGGAAAGTGCCACTCGAAGCCGGCAAGGCCGAACTCGGCAATCAGCGGAGCCACACGCTTCCGTGCCGCCTTGCGGCTGACGCCTTGCACCTCGAGTCCGAGCGTGGTGTTGTCGAGGATGCGCCGCCACGGCATCAGCGCGTCGCGCTGCGGCATGAAGGCGAAATGCCTGCCGTGATCGTCGAGCGGCACGCCGTCGAAGAACATCTCACCCTCGCCATGCTCGGCGCCGGTCAGAAGCTGGAACAGCGTCGACTTGCCGGCTCCCGAAGGTCCAAGGATCGAGACGAATTCGCCGGCATCGACACGAAGCGAAATGTCGGCGAGCACATCGAGCCCGCCAAACGCCTTGCGAACATGCCGCAATTCGAGCCGGCTCATGCTTCTGGACCTTTTCCAGCGCCTTGCCTGCCAGCGGCTCGTTCCCAGGGCATGGCAAGACGCTGCAGCAGCATCGTCAGCCCGAACAGGACAAGGGTGAGCGCTGCGCTGACGCAGACGGCGGCGAGCACCAGGTCGGGACGGAAATTGTTCTTGGCGTTGAGCATGTAGATGCCCAGCCCTTTGGCCGCGCCTGCATATTCGGCGAAAATGGCGCCGACGACGGCATAGGTGATGGATATCCTGAGGCCAGCGAAGAAATAAGGCAGCGCCGAAGGCAATCGTGCCAGCATGAAGACACGCCAACGCCCTGCTCCCATGGCACGCAGCATCTGACCGATCTCCACCTCGGTAGCCTCGTAGCCCTGTACCAGCGCGACCAGCATCGGGAAGAAGGTGACCAGCGCCACCAGCACGATCTTGGGCGCCAGCCCGAAGCCGAACCACAGCACCACCAATGGCGCGATGGCGACCAGCGGCAAAGTCTGGCTGACTATGAAGATGGGAAACAGCGCTCGCCGCAAAGGCTGGAAGAAGTCGACCAGCATCGACAGGGCGAAGGCGGCACTGAGCGAACAGGCAAAACCGATCAGCGTGGCGCGGACCGTGGGAATGGCGTTGTCGACCAAGGCTTCCCGATTGAGCATCGCCTGTTCGAAGACGCGCGAGGGCGCCGGCAGAACCGTCGGCTTGATGCCGGAAATGTTTGCGTACAGTTCCCAGGCCACGAGCACCAAACCGATCGATATCACGGCCGGCGCTGTTTTTGCGAAGAAGCCCGCGACGTTACGCGGGTTGAATGACGATGAGACCACGAGCGGTTCAGACGGCGGTGGGACTGTTGGCCGAGACCGTGACATCGAGGGTTACATGGCCGGCGCCGGGCCCGAAGCGGCAGAAGGCTTCATCGAGGGCCGAGAAGATCGCGCCGGCATCGCCGCGCAGCTTGGTGCAGAAATTCTTGGAGCGATCGTAGACGCCGGACTGCTTCAGGAAATCTATGCAGCCATAGATTTCGTCCATGTGGTCGTCAGTGCCCATCACATAGAGCGAGAACTGCGCCGCCGCCGGCTGGCCAGTGGCCGGCGCGCCGCGCACTGCGGTGATGGCGGCTTGCTTGCGCGGGCCGAGTGGCCCGGCAGGTCCGCCGAACGTGTCGGAGCGGCAGATCGGGTCATCCGGCTCGCCTGGGCAGCCACGCGAAATGGTGGCTGACAGCACGCAATGCCTGCCGCTGCCAGACGCGGCCACGAAAAGGTCGCGCAGCGCAGGGAATAACACCTCGGGGGGCCCGACCAGCAAGGTCGAAATGTCGTCGGTCTCGATCCTGAGCTTATCGCGGTACTGATCGAGCGCGCCGAGCGCGCCCAGAATGATGCCGACGAAATCGTCGGCCATTGGATATAGGGAAACCTGTGCGCCTGAAAACATCGCCCGCCTCGCTCCGCTGGTATTACCCAGATCAGCTTCTAGGGTCTGTGGGCTTGCCGCCCCCGTCTCAGCCCCGACCGTACGGAGCACCCCTGTGGATAGGCGCGTTAAAGCATCATTCGGACGGTTGGGAAAGCTGTTTTTTTGGCAAGCCGCGCTAAAGCATTGCCCGAGCTCCAGGGCAATTGGACATCGCCGGCGCGGAAATTTGTCTGGAACCTTCGCCATTCCGAGGGGTTGTCCCACCAGTCGCTGGACGCGATTCCAGGATCAATTTTCCGTTCGGGATTGTGTCAAAACAAGAGATTGAGCGGTTCATGATTTCCGCGAAACCGTGCACCGTTCCCGGCGACGAGTTCACAGAAAATGGAGACAAATCATGTTCATGAAAATCCTCGCGGCTTCGGCCTTCACCATTGCCGTTGCAACATCCGCCATGGCACAAAGCAATAGCGCAGCCGGCGCGGATGGGCCCGGCGGTAGCGGCAAGTCCGTCACTGTGGACCCAAGCACCCCGGCTTCACCCAGTACGATCGATCCGGGCGCGACCAACAGCACGACCACCACGCCGGGCGACATGAATTCCAATGCGGACAAGAATTGCCCGACCAACCCGCAGGGTGCACAGACGGACGCCAATGGCAACGCCACCGCGCCGACCGTGAACGACAACAACTGCGGAAAGTAGTTTGCCATCGCGATATGAGAACCGCGGACGCAGTTTCCGCGGTTCCCATTATTGGGATTCAGTGTCCGCGACTACCCGCTTGCGGCTCTGGTGCCGCTTCACTGCCCACCCGGCCAAAGACCCTTAATTCAGCGTACGGTTTGCCGGCCCGGGGGCGTGGGAATGAGGCGTATATTTTCATCAGCCGTTTGAGCAGGCGCCCGTAGGTGAGGTGCCGAACCCGGCCATTGGCAAGATCGAACTCCACCATCCCCCACCGCCTTACGGGACCCTTTCCGGTTGGCGGACCCAGTCGCCTGACCTGGAAGGCCAGCCTGACCTTGCGGCCGGCGACATCCAGATAGATACCGGGTTTAGCGCCCAATACGTGCCACATCCGGGCAACGTGCCCGATCGACATGTCGGACGAAATCGCCATGTGGTCCCGCTCAAGTCGAGCCCAGACGAAATCACCGGCTGGCTGCCGCATCCCCGACACCAGATTCTTGCAATAGCCTGGCGCCACCTCACGCACCAACCGGCGCATCGCGCTCGCCACGCCGTCCACCATATCCCGCCGCGATGCCCAGTCTGCTTCGGTGAACAGCACTTGTCCGAGGATGTCGCCGTCGTCGAAATTGGCCGACATCTTATGCAGTGTCACGCCGCCATGGACCGCATGCTGGCCATCCGCGACAAGACGATGGAGAGGATGCGGCCCCCGGTAGTTGGGCAGCAGCGCCGGATGAAAATTAAGCCCGCCCTTGGGAAAGAGGTCGAGCAGCTGCTGCGGGATCAAGGTCGGGAAAGCGAAGCAGATCAGCACATCCGCGGCGATGTCAGGCAATTGCCGGGCAAGCTCGTTCCAGTCGTAAGGCCGGCGGAATTCGATCAGCTTTACCGGCGTGTTGCCGAGATGGCGCCTGAGCAAAAGCCGGCGCCTCAGCCTGCGCCGAAAATTGCCAATGCTGAAGCCTCTGGATGGGCGTTGAAAACCAGGCACGATGATCGCACCAACACGGTTTCCCGCCTCGATCCATCCGGAAAGCAGCGGCCCGGTATAAGCAGAAACATCCAGGATGAAAATTGCATTGAGTTCCCCGGCGCGGGCCGCGGGTTCGGAAGAAATCATCTTCTCAAGCCCAGCGGGGCGAGACGTAGCCTGCCCGCGCCAGCAATTCGATCACCGTTACAACTCGGCCAGCCAGGCCCGAAAGCCGGCCTGGCCGGTCAGGCTGCCTTGGAAGAAAGCGGTCCCGCCGCAACACTTGAGAGTCTTTCCCGCTTCACCAACACCGGCTTTTCGTAGATCTTCTTCATGCTCATCCCCGATGATCGATCAACCCACACAGTTGGCCAGCAACGCAACGAACTGTCAACCGCCACGGCGGCTAACAGCCCCTATGCGTATGATCCTTGGCAATCGACGGGCGTTTATACCCCACCTGCTGCCAAAACGGCTGGTGAACCTTATGAAACCGCCTTTTCACGAACCGGCAGCTTCCAGCCTGGTCTGACGAAATGGCAGGTGTAGCCGTTGGGATATTTCTCGAGATAGTCCTGGTGCTCGGGTTCGGCCTCCCAGAACGCTCCGGCCGGCGCAAGTTCGGTGACGACCTTGCCGGGCCACAGGCCGGAGGCGTCGACATCGGCGATGGTGTCCTCCGCCACACGCTTCTGCTCCTCATCGGTGTAGTAGATTGCGGAGCGATAGCTCATGCCGACATCGTTTCCCTGGCGATTGCGCGTCGTCGGATCATGTATCTGGAAGAAGAATTCCAGAAGCTGGCGAAAGCTGATTTTCGCCGGGTCGAAGGTGATCTCGATGGCTTCGGCATGCGTGCCATGATTGCGATAGGTGGCGTTCGGCACGTCGCCGCCACTGTAGCCGACACGCGTGGCAAGGACACCCGGGAAGCGCCGGATCAAATCCTGCATGCCCCAGAAGCAGCCGCCGGCAAGCACTGCACGTTCGCTCGAAGTCGCCATGTCACGTCTCCTCAAAAGGCAATTCCGGGGAAGTGTAGCGGCTCTCCGTCGGGAATTGCGCGGCACAAACTTGGATAGTGCATAAATGGGCATTATTGCCTGGTTCGTCCAGTCAGACGAGCGGCCGTCCGCTTGTATTATAGGGAATGGGATCGCACGTCGCCGCTCACCCTAGCTGCGCGGATGCCGGGTCCGGCTACTGGCGGCAGCCGGCAGATATCGCGTGCCGGGCGGAATGACGGCAAAGCTGATCACCACCGGCGGTGCCTCGCGCGACCAGTTGAAAAGAACGGTCTTGACCGGGATATTGTCCACCCATGCCAGCAGCCTTGACGGCACGTGACGACCCGACCAGACCATCAGCATGCCGTGGTCGCGCAACCGCTGCCTCGTGATCCAGGGTGCAAACCGCATATCGAGATCGGTGAAGATAGACGGCTTGTCATAGGCGTTGAGGCCAGCCAGCATGGCAAGATTGGTGTCGCCACCGACGATGTCGAGCCGGCCCGGCGCCGCCGCGTGCCAGATTGCCTCGGCCTCGTCCGAGATCGGCCGCGCCGGCCAGCAGACGGCGTCCATGCGTCCCCGCACATTGCAGTCCGTCCATCGGATCGCCCCATAGGCGCCCGACATGGCGACGATGCAGATGAAGGCGCAGATCGCCAACCTCCTCATCTCGACGGCACCGAGCCGGTGACCGAGAAAGGCGAGCGCGACGACGCCGACAAGATTGTACATCGGTGCGCCCCAGGCTTCGCCGGTGCCGGTGAACAACGAGACCACCATGATCAGCGCCGCCGGCCCAAGCCCCATCCAGCAGAGATAGACGATCGTGTCGCGCTCGACCGGCACTTGCGGGGCTGGTGAGCGCCGCAACAGCCCTGATAGCGCCAACACCAGGAGAAAGCCGGAAAGGCCGGCCATCTGGACGCCGATATAATAGAGCCGCGCCCGGTGCTCGCTCACCCATGCATCGCGACCGGCGAAATAGGTCAAAGGCAGGAAATCGATGCGGTAGAGTGCGATGGCAAGCGGCGCGGCGGCGGCGAGAAACACAGCCAGGCCAAGCCATGGCCAGGGTGTCGCCAGCCGGCTGCGCGCACGTGGGTCGCACAGCAGCCAGAGGCCGCCGAAGGCAAGCAGCAAGCCGGTGGAAAACTTGGCGTAGAGCCCAACGCCCGACACCAATCCGAGCGCCAGCCACCAGCCCGGCCCGCCGCCGCGGCTGGCGCGCCACAGCAACCAGCAGATCGCCGCCCAGAACGGCATCTGCGCATAGTCGTGATTGAATTGCGGCGTCGGCCAGCCGAAGAAATAGACCGACGGCATCAAAAGCACGGCGGCCAGCGCTTTGTCGCGGCCGAGCGTGTCGCGAGCCAGCAGGTGGACCAGGACGAAAGTGGCCGAGATCGTCAGCTGGGCCAGCAGATATTGCGGCCAGCGGAACGATCCGGTCAGGAGATGACTGATCTCGAGCAGCCAGCCGGGGAGTTGCGGATGCTTGTAGGTCAAAAGCACCCATTCGCGGCCCCACATGAAGCCTTCCACGACATCGCCGGGCGGTGCGGGATCGATAAGTGTTGGCACCAAGGTCCAGCACAGGATCTGCACCAGGCACAAAAGTGCCAGCAAACCCCAAGGGTGCCGAAGCAGCGCGGACCAGACCAATGACGAGTCCAGGCCCACGGCAGGCAGTGCTGCCGGCACCCAACGATCCATGGAGTCGTCAATTCCCGCCATGCCGCGCTTAAATCACATCGCCCGGTTTGCCGAATAGCCCCAAGGTCAAAGCTTACAAAAAAGTATACTTGCGTGCCATTGCAATACCAAGATTGAGCGGGAATCTCGGCGTTCTATTGCCCTCCCCGGGCAAAACAGCCCGCACACCTGATCCCACTTCAGCATCCCGGACATTCGATGCGTCACCAGCATGCCGTCATCCATCACCGCGCGCTCGACTTCTGGCTGGCGCGCGCGGCTGTCCTCGTCATCATCTGCCTGCAGCTTCTGGTCATCAACGATCTTTCGTTCGGCCCTCGCTGGCTGGCGCCGGCGCTGGAGGCCGCCCTGCTGGTGCCCCTATCCGTGGCCACCGCCTGGACGCAGGTCGCCACCCAGAAAGCGGTCGAGGAAGAGCACTGGTATCTCGTCGGCCGTTTTCGCGTCATGATCCGCAGGACGGCCCTGGTAATGACCGGCGTCGTCAGCGTCATGAACTGCGGTTCGCTGGTGCTGCTGGTGCGCGTGTTGCTGGCGGGACATGCCGGCAGCAGCGGCCAGACATTGCTCGTCGACGCGCTCAACATCTGGCTCACCAACATCATCGTCTTCGCCTTGTGGTTCTGGAGCACCGATCGCGGCGGGCCGCCGACCTGCGGACTGGTCAAACGCGCCCATGCCGATTTCCTGTTTCCGCAAATGACCCTGGACGATCGCGAGATCCGCGACTGGCTGCCTGGCTTCGTTGATTATCTCTTCCTCGCCTTCACCAATGCGACGGCGTTTTCACCAACCGACACCTTGCCGCTTTCCCAGCGCGCCAAGCTTTTGATGATGGCGGAGGCGATGATCTCGCTGCTCACGATCGCGCTGGTCGCGGCCCGCGCCGTCAACATCCTGGCCTGAGTACGGTTTTCCGACCTTGCGCCGAAGAGGAGCCGGGCCTCGTATCCGTGAACGATGAGCGGCCCGAAAACGCAAGAAAGCCCGCCCTGGCGTGAGCCAAGGCGGGCTTGTGGTTCGATCGAGCCGTCAGGTGCCGGTCCCAAAGCAGGGCCGGCCGTCAGTCCTCCGGGGCTGGCCCGAACTTCCGCACGATCACCTCGAACAGAATATCCGAGAGGGCGTCCAGTTGGTTGACGGCGACATCAAAATCCCTGGGCAGCACCGACAGCACGATCTTCAGATACTGGTCCGGCTTGTCGGTCCGCACCTCGGCGAGGACACCGGCGCCATGCGCCTGAAAATCAGCCCGCACGGCGGCCAGGAAATCGTCGCCCAATGTTTTCTTGGTCCGCTTCGGCCGGGGCGTCTTGGCGGCTACCGGACTGGCAGCGGGCTTGCGCCTTGCCGCCCTGGCCTTGCGGCGCGCCGGCCCGGTTTCATCAGTCATGGGTCCGCGCCCCGACATTGACATCATCGGCGGCGGCCTTCGGCGGCGCCTGCCTGGCCCGCTTTTTCAAGCGGGCGGATTTCTTCCTGGCCTTTCCGCGCTTCGGCTTCGCGGCCTGTGCGGGCCTCGCCACGGGCCTTGCAGCCTTGAGCCGCGCCATGGCGAGACCTACGAGCTGTGCGCCGATACCGGCCTGCGGAAAGCAGAAGCCACCGGCCGCATCGCGCACCATGCCGATCAGCACGCCGGCGGGAACCTCCTCGACGCGGCCGAGGCGCGCCACAGGGGCGGCGCCCTCGAATTCGCCGATGGCGCTGACGATCTCGCGGCCGTCATCGCCGGTGATGATGCTGGCATAGCGGGGCATGGGATTCTCGCATCTCGCGGAAGCAGCGCTCTACGGCGCCACCGCATCGGCAGGCAGCCCAACCAGGGGCCAGAAACAGAAAACCCGCCTCGACGGCGGGTCGGTGGCGCAAATCAGCACCATGGATAGATTTATAGCATCGCTGCCCTCACCGGTCAACGCCAAATAGGAAAAAATTCATATTTCTCCGGGAGGCATGATCCCGGCGGCTGACGTTTATCCGGCTGTTCATGAACCGGCACCTGTGAAATCATCAGCGCCAGCTCATGGAATGATTCCCGTCGCACGGCCTTGTGGGAGAGGACGATGGACAGACCAGCCATGGCATCCGTCTTCAGGATGCGGCACGCTCCGGCCACGGTTTCCGGTGTGCGCAGCACCGGCCAGGGCCAGGCTGATCCGGTCATCCGGGTGCACTCGCTTGGCGAAGCGATCCGCTTCGTCGCCAACGCTTACCCCAATTACGACATCGGCACCGTCGCCATAGACTGCGGCGACCCTTCGATCCCGCGCCTCGGCAGCCTGGAAGTCAGGGCGCTTTGGCGCGAGTATGGCGAGCGCCTGACGCAGGAGTAGCGCCCGACCGCTCACGATCGGCGCGTTGGTTCCCGCACGCCGGCCGGATCGGAAACGCCGCTGATGCGTTCCACTGCGATCAACGGAGGGAGAAATCCATGAACGTCGCCAACCTGCAACTCGAAGGCCTGCTGATGGCCGTCGCCTCGATCAACCACGTCCTGGTCAAAAAGGGAGTGCTGACGTCGGAGGAGATCGACATCGCGCTTCGCAAGGCCGAGGCGTCGGAAACCGGCGAGGAGCGATCGGACGGCATGTCGGCGTCGAACCGCGACGCCGTCAATTTTCCGATCCGGCTGCTGGAACTCGCCAACCAGTGCCAGCCGGAGGCCGACATGCCGTCTTTCTCGAAGCTGGCCCGCATGGTCGGCCAGATGAAGGAGCCCTACAACGATCAGATGTGAGATCCCTGCCCTGGCGGGCTCTACGCCCTGCCTCCGGCGGACCCTCATGCCCTGCCCCGGGCGGGCTTTATGCCCTGCCCGGCCATCCCACGTTCAGCGCCAGAATTCTTCCCGGTCCATGGACCGCCGCGAACAGCAGTCCGGCCAGGAACGAAAAATGGTCGACGAAGAAGCCGAATTCGGCCTGGTTGCCGGCCCAGTGGCTGGGTCCGTGGAAGGCAAAGGCGAGGAACAGCACATAGGCGGCGGCGACCAGGGCGGCTTGGGCGAAGAAGGCGCCGCTGAGGAAACACAGCACCAGGGCCACCTCCAGGATTGACGCGCACCATGCCAGGAAGAGCGGGAACGGAAAGCCCGCGGCCGCGATATAGCCCGCCGTGGCCTCCATGCCCAGGAACTTGAAGGTCACCGCCATCAGGAAGACGGCGGCGAAGATCAGGCGGGCGACGAGAAGGGCCGCGGTCTGCCACGGCGATTGTGCGATTTGGGGCGACATGGTTGTTCTCCAGCTTCATCAGCCCCAAGGACGCACCGCCATGTGCCGATCCGACATGCCGGGCAAAAATTTTCACCGGTTCCGGTTTGACGCCCGATGCTATGGCAGCGCACCGCTCGAAGGAAGAAGCAAGACCGCTTACCGGCAGGCACAGCTTTAGAAATTCTTAATGATCCTGAAACTTGTCCGTAACCCTGATCGTGATATTGTTAGCCGGGGCTAATGCACAGCTATGTCTGGTGCACGATATGGGTGGGTGGGTTTTGGGCGCAAGCGTCAGGCTGGGGACGAAGTCCTATCTGGTCCGGACTCCGGTTCTGGAGTGCGAAGGCTGCGGCGGCACCGGACAGGTTTTCCAATGCACGCGCTGGACGAGTTCCAGCGGCCTTTGCTGCCCCGCCGGCACGCATCGCCGCGGCTGTCCCGGCGCCAGCGCGCGCTGCGCCCAATGCAGCGACACCGACAGCGCCGACCCGACCTCTTGATCGGCCTAGGCTGAACTGGCGTTGCTCCGCGATGGAACCAGCATCGCCGATCCGTGTTATGTGTGACCGCGACATATAGGCGTCCGCGCGACCATGCGGCTTACAGAAAGTGAGGCCCGACATGCCTGACGACAAATCCAAGACCAAACAGGACCGCAAGCTGGTCTCGAGCGAGGAAACTTACGAGGTCGCGGCCTTCGCGCGCAAATATGGCATTCCGCAGAGCGAGGCCCAGACCATCATCAAGCGCTACGGACCCTCGCGCAAGAAGCTCGACAACCACATGGCCGCCCGCGGATAGAAGTAGCGGCCGCAAGGCGGCAACCAATTCGCCGGCATGGCGTTGAAGAATGCTGCGGGCCGCGTCAACCGGGCTCGGCGGTACGGTGAACAGGATGTCTTTTTCCCGGTTTCTCATCCTGGCCAACGAAATGGCAGACGAGCATCTGTCCCGCCCGGCCCGCGGCATGCCAAACTGACGGAGCCGGCCACGGCTGGAGCAGCCCTATGGCAGGCAAAGCCAGGCTGGCGAAACGGAGGGCGCAACCATGTCCGACACAACACGCAGGACCGGCAGTTGCCTGTGCGGTGGCGTGCATTTCGTCGTCAACGGCCAGCCGTCGCGGGTTGGCCTTTGCCATTGCAAGGATTGCCGCAAGGCGGGTGGTTCGGTCTATTCGGCCTTTGCCATCTGGCCGCGCGATGCGTTCGAGACATCGGGCGAGGTCGCCAGCTACGGCACACGCAGCTTTTGCCCGACCTGCGGCAGCCGCGTCGCCTGGGTCGACGACAACGAGGCCGAGGTGATGCTCGGCAGCCTCGACGTCGCACCGACGGATCTGGCACCGCAATATGAATTGTGGACCGGCCGGCGCGAAACCTGGCTGCATGCCTTACCCGACGCCGAGCAGTTCGAACATGATCGACCGCAAGCACAGGATGTCGATCTGCCGGCGCCCAGGCCCTTGTCGGACGCTGTCGCGCGCGACTGAAAGCATGGTTAAAAATTGATTGTCCGGGCTCGGAACCCTCCCCTGACGCCGACGTTATCCGGCGCTTCCTCGGTGCATGTCGGCCGATGTGCATGATTCATGGAGACGACCGTTGAACGACAAGATGTTTCCCCGACCGATCCGCCTGAAATTCGCTCCCGAGCGGGAGCGCGTGGTGCGCAGCGCCTGGGAGGGGCTGGAATGCCTTGGCGACTGGCCGGCCGGACAAGGCCGTCAATACCGCGCGGCACTGCGCAGCTGCCGCGATGCGCTGGACGGCTGGACGCCGGCGGAAAAGGCGATGCGGGCGATGATCGACGCCGCGCGCGAGGCGCGCATCCTGCAATGAGGACCCAGTAGCAGGAGAAACCAATGGCCGGTTTGATGCTGTCGACACCGCTGCGGGTCAAGCCCCATGGCTCGGAGACGATCCGCGAGGTGGCCACGCTTCAGGACGCCAGTGAAATCCTGATCGACTGGCCACAGGCCAGGCGCGGCCCCTTCTACCAGACCGCGCGCGAAAAGATCGAGTCGGCGCTGGCCAACAATGAGGGCGCGGCACAGGCGCAGGAAGCCTTCACCGCGCTCTGCGATCACGCGGGCCTTCTGGTCAGGTAAGCCAAGGCGCCCTGCAAACGAAAAGCAGGCGAACTCGCCTGCTTTCTTGTGCGGAACCGCTTTCGGTCATTCCACTGGCAGATCGCCGTCCACGATCGGGTGGGTGGCCTCGAAGCCGAAGCTCTTCGGCGCCATCAGCATCAGGACGATGACGATGGCAATAGAGGTAAGCAACGCGGCGGTACTGGCAACATCTCTCACGGCTCCATCCTTTCCAGATCCGGTTTTGTCACAGAAACGTTTCCTGATCCGCGAAGTTCCTCCGCCGTCATGACAATGCTGCTGAACGATCTCTACTGCTTTGGCGGCTGGGGCGGCACCTCGCCCGGCTTGATGACCGGCGTCTTGCCTTCATCGGGCGCCGGCGCGGCCATGCCCTGGTCGCCAGTGGGCGGCGGTTTCAGCACGCCGCCGCAATCGTTGAGCTTTTCGCTCAGGTCGCCGCTGCCGGACTGCTGCTTGCCGCCCTGATCCGTTTGTGCCCGGCATTTGTCGGCCTGCTGGTTCGGCGACTGCTGGGCCGTCTGTGCCGCTGCCGGCAATGCCAGGGCCAGCATCGCGGCGCATGACGCAATGACGAGGGATTTCATCTCGGCCTCCTTCGTTGAAGCCGCCCCACGGCGGCCTTCCGTTCACGGGGACAACGTCCGCCGGCCCAAAAGGTTGGCCCAAGGGATTGGGGGAGAGCTTGCGCGGGATCGGCCCGTTGCGGCCGGCGCTTGCGAAGGCGCCGCAACCAATCCCGTTCTCCAGCCGTTGCCTGTGCCGGAGGCCAGCCATGTTCGAGCATTTCCAGCCTATCGACGTCGACATCGAGGACGCCGGCATCTTCGTGCGCCGCGCCGGTGCCGGACCGGCGGTGCTTTTGCTGCACGGCTTTCCGCAAACCCATCTGATGTGGCGCGATATTGCGCCGCTGCTTGCCGATCGTTTCACCGTCATCTGCGCCGACCTGCGTGGCTATGGGCGCAGCGCCTGCCCGGCCTCGAGCGCCGATCATGCTCCCTATGCCAAGCGGGCCATGGCATCGGAGATGGTGGCGATGATGGCCAGGCTCGGCTTTACCAGCTTCATGGTCGCCGGCCATGATCGCGGCGGGCGCGTCGCCTACCGCATGGCGCTCGACCATCCCGGCCGTATCGAAAAACTCGCCGTGCTCGACATCGTCCCCACGGCCGACGCCTGGGACCGGGCCGACGCGCGGCTGGCCCTCGGCTTCTGGCCGTGGTCCTTGCTGGCACAGCCCGAACCCTTGCCGGAAAAGATCCTGGCGGGCGCCGCCGACGCCATCGTCGACAATGCGTTGGGTGGCTGGGGGTCGTCGCCCGATGTCTTTCCGGCCGGCATCCGCCAGGCCTATGTCGAAGCCTTGCGCGACCCCGCCCACCTCCACGCGATCTGCGAGGAATACCGGGCCGCGGCAACGCTGGACCGCGATCACGACCGGGCGGACAAAGCCGCCGGCCGGCGCATCGCCTGCCCGGTGCTGGCCTTGTGGAGCGGGCAAGGCGCGCTCGCCGAATGGTATGCGGGCGAAGGTGGGCCGTTGGCGCTCTGGCGGAGCTGGGCCGACGACGTGCGCGGCCGCGCAATGTCGGGCGGACATTTCTTCCCGGAGGAAGCGCCCGCGCAAACGGCAGGTGCGCTGATCGATTTCTTCGGCGGGCTCAAGTCGGATGCCGGTTAGCCACCCGCCACCGGGCACCTCGGATCAGCCGGCTGGTTCCTCCGCTATATCCTCGCCCTCGGGCTCGCCGGGCCGGAAAGGATCGGGCATTCGCGGACATTCCTCGAACCGATGGTCGCGGCCGCCGCAGAAGGAGCAGCACATCGCCTCGCGGCCCTCGTTTCCGGGCCGCCATTGCGGTGTTTCGTAAGGTTTCCTGCCGTCCATGCCCAGCAATGCACGACGCCTGATTTGGTTGCGCGGCGCGCCAACGCGCGCCCGGCAAGGCCCGTCGCGGAACCAACGGACACGATAAGGGGTTATGTGCGACAATGCATGCGGCCATTCCCCGGCGAATCCGGACCAGCCGCGTTCGCAATTCTGCCAAACCGAAGAGAAACCATCATGTCCGTTCGCGTTCCGACCCTGTTGATGGCCATGGCCGTCGTGCTCGCGGCGACCGGTCTGGCCGACGCCCGGCCCGACAGCCGCTCCATGGGCTGCGCTCAGATCCGGGCCATGATCCAGAACCACCGCGCCGTGGTGCTGACCACTGGCCCCAACACCTACGATCGCTATGTCAGGCAGTTCGGCAACGAGTGCGACTGGCCTGAAGTGCCGATGTCGGCCTATGTCCCGTCCCGCGACGGGGACTGCCCGGTCTATCGCTGCGAAGAGCCGGTCAACAATTTCCCGAATTGACCGCAAGCTGCCTGGGCGCCATAACGTGCCGGCTTTCCCGCTTCGTCTAATGGTAGGACAGCGCCCTTTGAAGGCGTGAATCGTGGTTCGAGCCCATGAGCGGGAACCAGGCAGCTGCAAGCCAACGAGTAGCCGGAACCAGGTCGGGTAGCTCCCGATCCTCTCCGATCAATGATGCCGTGATCCGGGACAGGAACCGGCCGGTATCCGGGCAGGAGGAAGGTGGCTTCCTCCCTGGACCTCTGTCGCAATTGACGGCCAGGTAACGTTACGTTAACCTTAATTTAGCTTAAGCTAAACTAGGGGGATCTAATGAAGATGGTTTTCATTTGCCTGGCGCTTGTCCTCGCCGGCTCAAATGTCGCTGCGGCACACGAAAAGAAGGCGACCGTCACCGCCTCGAAGGCATGCGCTGGTCTGTCGATCAAGGCGGCGGTGGCAGCAAAATTGGACTGCACAGCAACCGGAACAGCAACATCGACCCCGACCGACGCAGCGAATGCCAAGCCGCGCCTTGGGTACCAAAACCCTTGGACCATGTCCTCGTTTGGCCTTTGATGTTCCCGGAATTCTGGCTGCCCAGAGGCGCGGAGACCGAAGCCGCCGGGCCTTTGATAAGGCGTGAGTGCGCCGTCAGATCTCGGTCCTGGCCTGTTCCCGCACGTCCTGAGCTTCTCGACAATCGGACCAACCGATTGGGGTCGCTTCCGTCAGCATGAAACCTTGCGGCCTGTTGGACGTTCATTGTCGGCCAACAGGAGAGTTTCATGGATCCGGCAACCGCGGCGGTGATGATCATGCTGTCGTGCAACGCATCGCTCTGTCGGCCCATGGAGTCGCGCCCGGTCGCCTATTCATCGATGGCGGAGTGCCAAGCGGCGCTTGAAATCAGATTGGCACCGTGGCCGAAAGGCGAAATGGTCGGCCGGTGCAAGCAGGTCGACCGGATGGCGACCGGCTCGATTGCCCCGGAAGGCTATGCCTCGGTTCAAGTCACGCGTGGAATCGGCGGCGATGCGGTCACCACCAGCTATTTCGTTCCGAGAGCCGACGACTGAATCAGAGGCCGGACGCCGGGGCTACCGGGCAGTTGGTGATTTCGCCCGCGGTCGGCAGGTGTTTGAAGCGAACCTCCTGAAACCATTTCATGGACCCCGCGTTGACGACCGGGGCATCGCCAGACACCGGAGAGAGTCCATGACCGTCAATTGCCGCATATCCATCGACAACAGGCCTGACGCCACCAATGTTACTTTCCAGGCGGTGCCGCGCATTGGCGAGAGCGTGTCCCTGTCGGTCGACGGAAACCCACAGGATCTGCGGGTCTCGCGCGTCGTGCACGTTCCCAACGGTGGACTGGAAGGCGCCGCGATCATTGTCGAAGTGACGACCAGCATCCTCTAGGGATTGGTTCGCGCGGAGATGCCCGAAAGCTTCACGCTACAGTGATCGGCGGCGATGAAACCTCATGCCGCCCAACGCGTTACACGGGCTAAACATGGTCTAGGTTCCAATGCAAACTGCATGGTTCTCCAAGCCCGTCGTCGTTTCGGTAGGCGTTGCCGGAGCCATCCGCAACCTGTCCAACACACAACAGGCGATCGAGCTCCTGACGACACATTGGCGCGATGCCGGGAGCCTGAAACATCAGTCCGCGCTGCGCGCCTGCCGCAGGGCAATGAGCGGCGACTTGCCCCCCGAAACCGCCAGGGAGGCCTTTGTCGAGGCCGCGCGCGAAGCGCATATCCTGGTCGAGCAGGTGCAGCCCGACAGGGAATAGGGGCGGCGTCCACACCGGCGGATCGCCCCTAGATGCCGAAACCCGGCGAAACACCGTCGGCCTCGCTGCCGGCCTGCGCCACTATGATGGAGGCCAGCGGCGCGTTCAGCTGCCATTTGAGATGGCCGGGCGACCGCTCCAGAATGGCGGAGCCACCGAGCGACTGCGGCGCCACACGCTGCAGCACGACAGTGCCGAACCCCTTGCGCGTGGTCTGATCGCGCCGGTCGCCGGGATGCGGTTCGCAGTTTTCCTCCCAGGTCAGCTGGAATTCCCGTTCGCCCGCGGAGCCCGGAGCATGCGCTCCGGAGCCGATGGTCCAGGTAATCTCGACCCGGCCGCCTTCGCTGCCCAGCGCGCCATACTTTGATGAGTTGGTGCCCAGTTCGTGAAAGGCCATGCCGAGGTTCTGCACCGCGTTCGACTGCAGCGTCAGGACCGGGCCGGAGAGCAGGATCTGCTCCTCGAGGCCGAAGGGCTTGAGATGTTCCTGGATAAGGTCGAACAGGCTCGCCCCCGCCCACTCCGAGGTGACGAGCAGATCGTGCGACCGCGACAGTGCCATGATGCGGGCGCGGATCAATTCCTCGAACTCGCCCGGACCATTCGAACGCTTGCTGGTCTCCCTGACCATCGACAGGATGACCGCGAACTGGTTCTTGACCCGATGGTTGACCTCCCGCATCAGCAGCCTGATCCGGCGCTCGCTTTCCTTGGCGGCGGAGATATCGCGGGCGATTTTCGAGGCGCCGATGATTTCGCCATCGCCGTTCTTGATCGGCGAAATCGTCAGTGAGACCGAAATCAGCGCTCCGTCCTTGCGCTTGCGCGTCGTCTCATAGCTCGCCACGCGGTCGCCGCTGCGAATCTTGCTGATGATCTCGGTCTCCTCGCTCTTGAGGTGATCGGGAATGAGCATGAGGACGGATTGGCCGATCGCCTCCTCGGCGGTGTAGCCGAACATGCGTTCCGCCGCCTGGTTCCAGCTTTGGATGACGCTGTTCAGGTCCTTGCTGATGATGGCATCGAAGGAGGAATCGACAATTGCCGCAAGCCGGGCGTCGGCGGTCGCCCCCTGTCTGTCGCTGCCATCGATGTCGTTCATCGCCACCCGCAATTGCATCTTTCCCGATCAGATAAGGCGCAAACGGATCAAGGCAATCGCCGGCGCGAGAATGGAAGGCTTACCGCGGAAGTTTTACTCCGCCTGTTCCGGCGGGGCCTTGCCGTCGCCATTGGGCAGGAGCACGCCGAATTCCTGCGACTTGGCGCCCACCTCGGCCGTCAGGAAGCCATCGGAGGCAAGGCCACGGCGCAGCAATTCGCGTACCGCCGCCGAGCGGCTGGGCATGCGTTTGTCGAAACGCCAGTTTTCCAGTGCGGCCAGTTCATCCTGGGTCAACATGATCTGCAGTCGTTCCGGGCGTTCCAGGTCAGCCATGTGCGCCTCCAAGCGCAAAGATCAGGCGAGTTAGTAACCGTCTCATTCTACTTACAGTTAGGAATTTCGGCATCCTGCGTCAAGCGCGGTCAGTGGGTGAATGCAGCGTCGTACCAATGATGATCATCCAACGCAGGTTGCCCATTCGTGTAACTATGCTAACTAGCTGATTTTGTTTACACTTTTTCCACTTTTAACTTGCCATGCGCCGCCATGGGGCGCATCCTGCCAGCTTGAGGAAACCAACTCGCTTTGGGAGGTTTCAATGCGATACGATTATTCCACGCGACTGCGTGAAGACGTCTATGCGAGCGTCCGCGCAGCGTTCAAGACCGCGGGCATCATCAACGTGTCGGTGGTGGCGGAAAGGATCAGGATCAGGAACCTGGCCGAGAACGTCGCCCTCGAGGACATTGAACATCTGGTCCTGCAGGCTGCCCAACTGGTTGGTGCTGCGATCGAATTCGACGCTTTGGGCAACGGATTGGCCCCGCCTGGAACCGGACTCGTCGAGAACCGTGATGAGAGCTCGATGATCCCTCTCGGTCTGCATCGATCAGGCTCGATGCAATAGCCAAAAGCGCCAAGGTGCGACGGCTCCATGCGGCATGGAACCAGTCCGGCCTTCGGAGATTACCGCATCGTCCAGCAGAGGAGGACGTCGTGAAGGTCCTGCGCAGTCTGCTTGCCGAACTGTCGTCGAGCTGGCTCCAGCGCCGCAAGGTGCAGAAATCACTCGCTGGAAATCCAGTCAAACCCGTTTCCCGCGTCCCCCGCCAGGCCGCGAGGATCCGGCCGGCGCACAAGTCAAGGCCGCCCTCCTCCCGCGATGTCGCTTCCAATATGTGAACGACCGAGATCGACCCAGTCTCGGAGATCAACCGGCATCCACGGCTAGGTCGAGGCCGCCGAGGCCTTTTGGGAGGTGGCGCGCTGTCGCCGCATCCGGCGTTTGGCGACGAGCTTGAGGGCAATTGGCGGCTCGTTCGACAGAGCGCCGACCACTGCGTCCACCATGCCATGCGCCACGAAATCCGCGTTGATGTCACGGGCGAGCTTCGCGGCCGCTTCCTTGTCCTCATTGGGGCCCTGCGACCAGAACACGATTCCCACCCTCAACGCCGCTTTCGCCCGCTTCAGCCGGCGAACCAGAAACCGGGCATGCTTGACGGAATCCCGGTTCAGAAAGCCGACTACCACGGTATCGATGCCTTCGAGTTCGAGACGGCGGATGTTGGCGGGTTCCATATCGGCAAAGCCGGCCTTCGACACCGTCGTCCCCTGGACTTCCAGCACCTGTGCCAGCATCGCGGCGGCGGCATCGTCCAGTTCACCGCGCCCGCCTGTGCAAAGCACCGACAGATCCGTGCCGTCGGGCAGTTCGGTCTCGTCTTCGCGGGAAGGATCCTTGTCATCCGGCTCCTCTTCGGCCGGCGGGCCGTCCTCTTCCTCTGCTTCCTCATGCGCGCTGTCGTCGAGGTTTGCCACCATCACCAGGGCGCTCTCGGCCACCTGACGCCTTTGCTGGTCGCCCATGACACCGCGCGCACGGTCCTGCTCGCCCAGCAGCAGGGCGGGAATGGCCACCTTGTCGTAGAACTCGACCAGATATTTCTCTTCCAGCATCTCCTCGGCGTGGTCCGTGGCTTCGTCAGGGTCACCGGCCAGCAGACGCTGGTAGAGGCGTGCGTGGGGTTCGAGCACGGGCTCGTTGCCAAACAGGACATCGAGGAACTCAAACTGCGGCACGTGCCTGCCCAGCACCACCAGGCACACGGTGAGCGGTGTTGACAAAACCAGCCCGAGCGGGCCCCAGAGCCACGTCCAGAAGATGGCCGCAACGATGATGGCCAGCGATGACAGCCCGGTTCGCGAGCCATAAAGCCAAGGTTCCACGACATTGCCGGTGATCAGTTCCATCACCACGAACAGGGCGGCTGTCCACAGCACGAGCGACCAGCCTGGCGCCACGGCCAGCGCCAAGAACAGCGGCAGCAGCATGCCGATCGCCGGGCCGATATAGGGAACGAAACGCAGGCCAAGTGCCAGCAACCCCCACAGCAAGGCATTCGGAATGCCCAGGACCCACAGGCCGGCCGCGATTGGTACGGCATACACGATGTTGACGACCAATTGCATCAGCAGGTACCGGCCAACACGCTTGCCGGCATCCTGAAGCGCCTCGGTGGTACGGTGAAGGTCGCCATACCCGACAAGGCGAATGAAGCGGTCGCGCAAATCCTCCCGCTCCAGCAGCATGAAGATGACGACGACGATGATCAGCCCGGCCGATCCGAGCGGGCTGATCAGCGGCCCGACTATGTTCTGCAGAACCTCCAAAGGCCTTTCGCGCGAGACGATCTCGACCGGCACCGGTTCACGCGGCGGCTTTTCCGGGGTGGCGGCCGGCGGCGACGTCTCCTGCCTGTCGATCTCCTGGCCGACACGTTCGACCACCTTGCTCAACCTGGCAATGATCCCTCCCCCAACGCCAGTCTCCTTGAGCGATCGGACCTTGGTCAGGATGTTGGCCTGGTAGACCGGGATGTTTTGCGCCAGTTCGCTGACCTGCGTGGCGACGATGAAGCTGAACAGGGCAAGTGCGGCGAAAGCCCCCAATACGCTGACGATGACGGCGGCAATCCGGGGAACACCGGCCCGTTTGAGCGCGGACACAAGGGGGGCGAGCGCGAAAGTCAGCAACAGCGCGATCGCTATCGGCAGGAAAACCTCACGCCCGAAATACAGCGCCGCCACCGTGGTGACGATGGTGGCTACATTGGGCAACGACGTTCGGGGGTGCGGGGCGGCGGGCGAAAGAATATCCTCCAAGCCACGCGCGGGCGACGCCATTCCGTTTCGACGATTGGCCGCCATTCCGTGCCTCCCCTGCCAGCCCCATGATCGGGGATATAGAGCCGGCCAGCAACATTAGCCAGAGGTGGAAAGACACGCCGTCCAAAGGGCGGTTTATCCGATGCGGCGGCCGCTGACTCGGATCAGCGCGCGCCGTGCCGCGCCAGCGCATGCTCGATCAAGATATCGATGACCTCGCTGTAGCCGATGCCGATCGCGGCCAGCGCCTTGGCGTACATCGAGATGTCGGTGAAACCGGGCAGCGTGTTGACCTCGTTGACCAGCAGGGAGCCGTCGGCGCGCAGGAAGAAGTCGACGCGCGCCATCGCCTCGCAGCCAAGCGCCTTGAAGGCTTGCCCAGCCATTTCCCTCGCCCGGTCGATCACCGCTGCCGGCACATCGGCGGGCACTTTGACCACCGCGCCGTCGGCGTCGAGATATTTGGCCTCATAGGTATAGAAGCCGTGCTTGCCGGCCGGGATGATCTCGCCGGGCAGCGACACCGTGAGCGAGCCGTCGGCCCGTTGCAGCACCGAGCACTCGATCTCGCGGCCTTCGACGAACTCCTCGATCAACGCCTTGCCGTCATAGCGGAAAGCCGTTTCGAGGGCTTGATCGAAACCATCCCTGTCGTTCACCTTGCTCACTCCGAACGACGAGCCCTGGCGCGCCGGCTTGGCGAAGAATGGCAGCCCCAGCGCCCCGGCGATCTCCTGGAAGGAACCGACGTCGTTACGATGGACAGTGACCGAGCGGGCGACGGCAAGCCCGGCCCCGTGCATGAGCCGCTTGGCGACATCCTTGTCCATCGCCGCGGCCGAGGCGAGGATGCCGCAGCCGACATAGGCGACGTCGGCAACCTCTGCATAGCCCTGCACCGAGCCGTCCTCCCCGAAAGGACCGTGCAGCACGGGGAAGACGACATCGACCGGCGCCAGGTCAGTCCGCGTTCCCATAGGCGACGCGGAGATCAGCCGGCCCTTGCCGCCGGGCAGCAGGGCTATCTCCACGCCATCCTGCGACACTGGAGCTCCCGCCCGTTCGCCGATGGCCTCGGACGCCGGCTGCAGCAGCCATCTGCCCTCCCTGGAAATGGCGATCGGCACCACCTCGTAGCGCGTCCGGTCGATGGCCCTCAGCATATTGGCGGCCGAAAGCCGCGACACGTCATGCTCGGCCGAGCGCCCGCCATAGAGGATCGCAACCCTGATCTTTCCGGTCATCGAAATCCCTCAACTGTCAAAATCAAATGGCGACGGCAATGCCGCGATTGGCAAAGAAGCGGTCGAAAGCGGCTGGCGCCAACACTGCGTTGACCTGTGTGGCACTGGTATGGCCGGATGGGTTGTGAAAGCGGAACCCTTCATCCGAGGCGGCGGTGACCAGAACCAAATGTCCGCCCTTCGATGGCGGCTCGCGCTCGGGCCAGCGGATCGAACTGCTGACCGAAGCGATGAAGAACCGCGACCGGCCGAGGATCAACGGAATGTCCGCCGTCGCGACACCGGTCATCACCTCGGCATCGAGGCCGAATTCCGCCTTCACGAAGGTGACGAAGGGCGCATAGATCAGCCCCTTGATCGAGCCTTCATTGACGACATAGCCGCCATACGGAGTGCATCGCCTGGCCAGTTCGATCGTCGGCACGATCTCGCCGCGCGTCGCCAGGATCATCTTGAGACACGCCATGCCGCAGACATTGGCGGCCCAGGCCGTGTATTCATCGAGCGTGGCAGCGCCTGATCCCTGCCATAGCGGATCCCGCCGCAACGCGGCTTCGGCGCCGTCGGCGAGCACCGCCAGCGTCATGTCAGGCGTCTCCCACTGACTGAAAAACGGCACGGTTTCAGGCAATGGACTCATGCGAACTCCCCGGGTCTTCAACTCGTATACGAGCATACAAGACTGGAGAAAAGCCGCTCGGACCTGTCGAGGCGCGCGGCGTCTACTCGACCTTCGTCCAGCCAAAAACCAGCCAGGCGTATTTCGATTTTTCGTCGGGTTCGGCGGTATAGGTCATCTGGATGTCGCCGCCCTTGGCGTAGATATCAAGCCGGGGTGCCGTGTCCAGCTCCAGCCATAGCGAACTCTTGTTGAAGGACCAGGTTCCGCACCAGACGCAGGAACCCGATGCCGGGTCACCGGGCTGATGGAAATTGTAGCGGCCGTCCGCCGTGATCTCCAGATAGTCGAACGCGCCGTAGAACGCGGTCACCGTCTGCTGGAAGTCATTGGCGGCCGCTTCTTGTTCCGGCGTTGCCGCATCCTTCATGTCGCGCGGCGGCCGGGTGGTCGCGCCGCTGAGTTGCCATTTGCCGACAAAGTCCTTCTGGGTCGGAAGATATTCCTCCTGAGCCTGCGCGGAAGATATATGAGAAATTGTTAATATGAATGGTGTGGCCATGCCCAAAATCGTAAGCAACGGCGCGGCGACACGGATCGCCCTGGCTGATTTTTGCATAAAAATTGTTTCTCCACGGTGGGCAAGAGATGGTCTGTTCGGGATGTTATTGGGAAAGACCTCGCGCATTGCTTTGAGGTCGATTCCCGTCCGCCATTTCCCGGTTAGCACCGCGGCCACCAATCTGGCAACGCAAGGCACGGCTCAACAAGGCTGATCGGCGCCAGTCTCCACCGTCTCGTGCCGCTTGCGAAGGTGCCGGCGCGAGAAAGCCCGCTTGCGGCTGGCAGCCCTGTCATTGACCGGATGTGCCGGTTGTTTCCCGCCTTCTTTCGAGAGCGAAGAGGTCGGTCGGCGCACCGTGCGGCATCACCTCGCCTTCGAAGCGAAAAACGTGTTTTTCCAGGACGCGCCGCGAAGGCGGCATCGGCCGTGCGACCAGTCCGATAACCCGCTCGGCATGCAGGTCGAAGGCAAAAGCCAGGTCGCGCCTTTCCAGTCGTGCCGCCGGCTCACTTCGTATTGATCACCGAAGCGGCCCGATAGGTGTCCATGGTCGCGCCGTTGCGGTCCTCGTCGAACAGCGTATCGCTGCCGAAGCTGGCGCGCAGGCCGATGACGACCTTGTTGGCTCTGGTGTCCTGCGTAGACGTTTCGAACTTCCTCCGCTCGAATTCATAGCGTCCGAACACCGCCCATGGCGTTTCGTCGAACCGGTACATGGCCTGCACGGCGGCACCGACCACGTCTTCGTTGGTGCCGTTGTAGTCGGTTCGGTTGAAGTCGAGCTCCGCATCGAGGCGAAGATTCTTCCGGACGAAGTAGCGCGCCACCGCGCGTATACCCCATTGGTCGCCATGAAAGTCGCTGATGGTGAGCTGGCCGACACTGGCCTGGCCATAGAGGGTCAGATTGCCGAAATAGAGTTGTGCTTCCGGGCCGACCGCATAGTTGTTTACGGTCACCCCGCTTTCGCCGACAGATGTGTAGGCGGCGAAAATGCCGGCGGCGAAACGGTCGGAATCGCGGTAGAAGCCATGGACCGCACCGCGCGTGTCATCCAGGGGATCGTAATGGCCCCAGATGCGGTCGTAGGTCAGGTCGCCCTGCAAATTCCAGCGCTCGGCAAACGGAATGTTGACGCGCACGGCGCCGCCGCCGGCCCGGGTCGTGTAGTCGTCGCCGACGAAGCGAAGCCCGCCGAGATAGAGTTCGCCGTAGCCCGAAACATGCGGCGTCACCACCGTCTCCGCTGCCAGCGGCTGCTGCGTATCGGCGGCGTAAGCGGAGGTCGCGGCGACCAGCGACGACGCGGCGAAGATTGAAAAGCGATGCATTAGAGCCCTCGAATGCGAATTTCCGGACCAGCGTCCGGCCGTGGAGATCAGAATTTGTAGGCCACGCCGATCCGCAGATCCTGTGTCGTCAGTTCGATGGCATCCCGATTGAGGGGAGCGCCATTGGAGAAGGCGTGGCGCACGGAGGTGTGGCGGCCGAAATCGGCGAACCTGTATTCGCCCCGAACCACCCAATTGTCGGTGACGGCGTATTCGCCGCCCGCACCCAGCGTATAACCCGCGACGGTATCTCGGACGTCGGCATAGGGACCGCCCGGAATGTTGGTGGTCGTGTGTTTGTAGCTTGCCACCGCCAGGCCGCCGGTGACGAAAGGAAGCCAGCGATCGATCGCATAACCGGCTCTGAGGCGCACGGTGCCTACCGCCTCAAGCTCGAGCTCGCCACCAAAGGCGGGGTCGTCGACGCCGAGCGCCCGGTAGAGCGTCGTGTCTTTCACGCTTGCAAAGCTGTAGTCTCCCTCGACGCCAACAACCAATCCGCTGTCGAACTGCTTGTTGTAGCCGGCAAACACACCGCCGAAACCGCCGGACGGGCTGTAACCCCAGCCGTAATTGTCGAAGCTGCCCGGCGCGAAAGTCTGTCCGACCCTGGCGTCGCTCCGGGCATATCCGGCCTGTGCTCCGAGATAGCCGCCGGACCAGTTGTAGCTGGCCGCGACCGGCAAGGTCTCGGTGGGGTCGGCGGCCAACGCCATGCCGGCGGGAACGAAAAGAAAGGCAGTGGCGAGAAGAATCGTTTTCATTGCTTGTCTGCTGTCCCCGGGATGCTGCACCACGACCGACATGGTCAGTGGCGGTCAGTCGAAGCTACGGTGTTGCATTGATCGCCGGCGGCGTCTTGGGCTGGACAGCATCGGAATTGTCTTGGAGCGCGCCGCCGCACCCCGCCCGGCCGGTGTGGCCGTTCAGCATCAGCCGCGGCGCAGGCAAAACCCCGGCGCGGACGCCAGGGTTTTGTTCGAACCGGCGTGTCAGAACTTGTAGCTGAGGCCGACGCGTAAATCGTGCGTCTTGAGATCGATGTTCGAAACCGTGCCAAGACCAAAAATCGGCACCGAGAGATCCTCTTTGCCAAAGTCGGAATAGCGATATTCGACGCGGGCGATCCATTTGTCGGTGAAAGCGTGCTCGACGCCGGCCCCAACCGTCCAGCCAAGATGGGTTTCGTCGTGGATTGTTACTGTACCGAGGGGACCACTGCTGACCACACTCATTTCATACTTGGCCGCTGCCACGCCGGCACTGATATAAGGCAACGTCCGATCGAACGCATAGCCGGCCCGCAGCCGGGCCGAACCCGACCACTTGAGTTCGCTCGACAACAACGCGCCGGCACCGGCGAAGGTCCCCACCGCATCGACATTGCTGTAGGCAAGGTCAGCCTCGGCGCCGAGCACGAAACGGTTCGCCAATTCCTGATTGACGCCGATATGGATGCCACCAATAAAACCGTCCGGATCGAAGGCAGCATTGACGTCGGTGCCCCCAATGCCGGCGCCGCCGATGAAGAGATTGGATTTCCCGGCTACGTAACCGAAGTGAACGCCGGCATAGAGGCCGGACCAGTCATAGCCGGCAGCAACCGGCAAGGTTTCGTTGACGTCCGCCGCGGACGCCATGCCGGCTGGCGCAAGCACGAGGATGGTGGCGAGAAGAATCGTTTTCACTGTTTGCTACCCCAATGATGTTGCTTTCCCCGGCCGTGGAAAATACTCCGCGGCGACCCGGGTATCGTCGAGGTTTTGCATTGTTCGCGGGCGGCGTCTTGGGCTGAGCCGCATTGGAATTGTCGTGGAGAGCGCCGCGGCACTCGGGCCGATCAGTGTGGCCGTTCGGCATCAGTCGATCGGTTCGAAGACGACTGATCCGACTCGCTTCGAGTCCTTGTCTTTGATATCGCGCTTCCGCCCGGAATTGCGGAAAACAAGGAGTTAGAGCGGCCATCGATTCCGTGAAGCGACGATTCGTTCTAACGGGCGGCGTTCGGCGTTGAGCCGAAGCGGCGGCGGAAACAGCGATTGAAATAGGAGACGTCGGAAAAGCCGCTCAACAGCGCGATCTCGCTGACCCGCATGCGGTCGTTGCGCCGGTCGCGCAGCATGCGGTGGGCTCTCTGCAGACGCAGTTCGAGAATATGCTCGGCGAAACTCGAGCCCGTTTCCTGCAGGAGATCATGGACGTAGCGCGCGGAAAGCCGCAAACGCTGGGCGATATGCTGGGCCGAGATGCCGGGATCGGCGAAATTGTCCCGCATCGTCTGCAGGATGGCTTGCAGCCTTGCCGCGCGCAGGCCTCGCACGCCCGCCAGCTCGGCGATCTCGCCCTTGGCGCCCGTCGCCAATCCGATCAGGTCGACGATCGTTTCGGTGGCATGGGCGACAAGATCGGGCAAGAGCAATGCCGGCCCCGCTTCCAGGAAGCCGCAATAGCGCTTGAGCATGTCGAGCGCTTCATTGTCGACGCCGATGGTCAGCGCCAGGCGGTCCTCGACATGGGCGAAGGCATTTTCCATGATTTCGCGGGGCACCACGACATTGGTCCAGACATTGCGGTCGCCGCCGGTCATTTCCAGCGCTTCCGAAGCCGAGACCAGCGCGCCTTCGCCCCTGCCGATGCTGTAGTCGCGGCCGGTCTGCACACCGCTCAGCCTGGTGTCGCCATCGTTGACCAGCAGCAGATAGCCGTCGCGGCCGTCGTCGGCGATGTTGCGCGTCTTGCGGCTCGCATGCTTGATCGTCCCGGCCATCCGCCCGAGCACCAGCGGCCCGATGGCGGTGGCTTCGATATCCGCCTGGAACGGCACATTGCCGGAGATGGCATATTCGACCGACCAGATCTCGGCGACATGAATGTCCTGCCAGAGCGCGAAGCGCGCGCGGTCGTCGAGATGCGACGGCAGATCGAGCGAAGAGAAGACGTTCTTTTTCAACGAGCAACCGGCCTTTCCCGCGCACGCGTCTTCCCTGAAACCGCACCGTATGGGACCGATTTGCCTCTTGTCCAGAGACGGCGCCATCCATGCTCCGCAGGACAATTTCAGTGCCGCCCAGGTCAAGAATCCGATCGGATTCGCCGGTGTGGCGTCCGAGTCTCCGAAAGACCCCGGAAATGCGGCATCGGAATCACCTCGCCTCGACGCGGTCGACCGATTGCTCCTAGAACGTGATCTTCACCGACGCGGCGCTGCGGTTGGCCGGGCCGTGGTGGACGGCCTCGATGTTGTTGCCGTCCGGGTCGAGCAGGAAGGCGGCATAATAGCCGGGATGATAGGACCGCTCGCCAGGCGCGCCATTGTCCGTGCCGCCGGCTTCGAGCCCGGCCTTGTAGAAGGCATCGACCATGGCGTGATCCCTGGCCTGGAAGGCCAGATGATGACGTCCGGTCAGCTTTCCCAGCGCGGCCCGGCTGTCGGCGCTGGAAATGAACAATTCGTCGGCCCAGAAATAATCCTCGCCGGTGCCGCCGATCGGGACACCAAGGACTTGGAAAACCGCCTCGTAGAAACGCCGGCTGGCGGGGAGATCCCGGACCACGAGCTGGAGGTGGTCGATAAGCCGGCCGCGATGCAATTCCTGGGTGTCCATGAAAGCGCCTCCTCGCAAGGCCCGAATTTAGGCGCGGTCGGCAGGGCGTCAACGCGGGGCGCGTGCCTCTGCTGACAACCAGCGACAATTTTTCGAGGCCGAATGGAACTTTTGGGCCGATGGCAAGTTTGGTGGCGCGGCGGGAGAATGTCGGTTGGATTGTTTACAGAAGCTTGAAGCGCTGGTCGACGGCGCCAATGCCGATGCCATCGAGGAAGCGAACGCATTGCTGCGCCGGTTCAAGGACAGGTCTGAACAGACGACGCGGGCCATCGACGAGTTCATGCTGGACTTCAAGACATTGGTCTTCGTCGTCGAAGCCGGCGAAGAGGGTTTCGAAAAGCCGATCCGCAAGCTCGCCCGCGCCAGGCTTGCAAAGCTCAAGCAGCTGGTGAACGTGCCGGCTTAGGCGCATGCCGCTCTTTGCTATTACGCAATTCCGGGGAAAGCGCTGGGCGCTTTCCCGGGAAAACCGTTTCACACTTTTCCTGGAATTTGCTCTACCCCTTGAGCAGCGCCGCCAGCCGGGGAATGCCCTCGCTCACCGCGCTGCGGGTGGCCAGCGTGAACGACAGCCGCAGCGTGTTGCGCCCGGTGCCGTCGGCGTAAAAGGCGTTGCCCGGCACGAAGGCGACCCGCGCCTCCTTCACCGACCGTGCCAGGAGGTCCGTGGCGTCGGTGCCCTCCGGCAGCGTCACCCAGACGAACATGCCGCCTTCCGGACGGCTCCAGGTCACCCCCTCCGGCATGTTGGCTTCAAGCGCGCCGAGCAGGCCGTCGCGGCGCTCGCGGTAGGCGCCGATGAGTTTTTCCACCTGGCCGTCGAACACGGCTTCGGCGACGCGGTGCATCACCATCTGGTTGACGGACGGGCTGTGCAGGTCCGAAGCCTGCTTCATCAGCACCAGCCTTTCCACCACGCGGCGCGGCGCACAAACCCAGCCGACACGCATGCCCGGCGACAGAATTTTCGAGAACGAGCCGCAATAGAGCGTGCGCGCCTTGTCGATGCCGCCGGACCTGATGCAGTCGAGCGCCAGGATCGGCGGCACACCCTCGCCGTCATAGCGCAGCGCCCGGTAGGCGGCATCCTCGATGACGGCGATGTCGAGCTCGCCGGCAAGGTCGAGCACCGCTTCGCGCTGCTTTCGGTCCAGCGTGTTGCCGGTCGGGTTGGCGAAATCGGGCACCAGATAGGCGAATTTCACCTTGCCGCCATGAGCGGCGGCGGCAGTGTGGTAGGCATCGGGCGTCATGTTGCCGCCCTCGGGCCGCAGCCGGTCGTAGCGCGGCTCGTAGGCGTTGAAGGCCTGCAGCGCGCCGAGATAGGTCGGCCATGTCACCAGCGCGGTATCGCCTGGCGACAGGAACAGCTTGCCGAGGTAATCCAGCGCCTGCTGCGAGCCGGAAGTGATGAAGATGTTGGCCTCGTCGCAGGCCACGCCGAGCTTGCCCATTTGCCCGGCGAGCCAGCGCCGCAGCGGCAGATAGCCTTCCGAAACCTGGTATTGCAGTGCTGCCCCCGCTTCCGGGCCGCCGAGCACGTCGGCATAGGCATCGCGGATGGCGTCCGCCGGAAACAGCGACGGATCGGGAATGCCGCCGGCGAAGGAGATGATGTCGGGCTGGTCGAGCAGCTTCAACAGCTCGCGGATTTCGGAGGCCTTCATGCGCGATGAGCGCGAGGCCAGAAGCTTCAAAAGGGTCACGACACGCCTCCCCGGACGTTTTTACAATAGGTCAACCTGACTGACCTATATCCGCTTTGCCAGGCGATTTGAATAGTGCCTGAAGGGCTTCCGCTATACGCCAGTCACCGCCAGGCCCGAACCGGCACGGGTTTCCGCTAAAGGCTCTTCTTGTAACCAATATGGCTGGCACTGAAGCCGAGCCCTTCATAGAAGCGGTGCGCATCCGCTCGCCCCTTGTCGGTGGTGAGCTGCACAAGGCCGCAGCCCCGCGCCCGGCACTCGTCGATCGCCCATTCGAACATCTTCTTGCCGACGCCGTCGGAGCGCCTGCCGCTGACAACGCGAACCGCCTCGATCTGCCCGCGCCAGCCGCCCTTGCGCGAAATACCGGCAAGGAAGCTGATCTGCAAGGTGCCGATTACCTCCGCGCCATCCACGGCCACGGCAAGCAGCTGATTGGGATCGGCATCGATGGCGTCGAAGGCATCGATATAACCCCGCGCCAACGGCAACGAGGCGTCTTCGCGGGCGGCACCCAGCGGATCGTCGGCGAGCATGGCGACGATGGCTGCCAAGTCGGAGGCTTGCGCCTTGCGGAATTGGATGTCGGTCATGGACGTGAGATACGGCCGCCCGGCGCTGGCGGCAAGCCGCTGATGGAATGGATCAATGGGCGGCAGGACAATGAGGGGCGGCGCAACCTCTCGAGGTTCAATCCCCGTCGCCCGCGGGCTTCGCCTTGCCGCACTGCGCCAGCACCTTGCCGATTGCCCCACTGGAACCCTTCAGTGCAAAACTGATCGAACCATATTTGGCAGCGCTGACCGACACGTCCCCCTTGGACCGCAACAGGTCGAGCAGCGGGTCCCCCTTCTCCAGATCGACCACGAAATAATTGTACATCGCCTCCAGCTGCAGGGTCTTGGTCACCGTCTTGCCGTCGGCCTTGAAGTCGAACGCGCCGCTGATGCCCGGTTCCAGTTGTTGGCCGCTGGCGCCCAGATCGTAGCTCAGCACCGGTTTGTCGTAGCAATTGAGCATCAGATAGGCGTCGCCCTTCGGCCCGCCGCAGACCGAAGCGGTCAGCACGCTGCCGCCCTCGTCTTCCTCCATCTTGGCGCTCCAGCCGCCGCAGGATGCCGCGAAGGCCGATTGCGAGCCAAGCACCGCCGCCAAGGCACCGGCGGCAACGAGATTTCTTCTCATGACTTCCCCCTCCGGGCCATTTGCAGCGCCCGCCGGCAGCATATAGGAAAAGCCGTTGAATAGCGTTGCCTGAATGGCAAGGCCGCGCGCCTCGGAGAGAGCAGTGTTGAGAGCCTGTGTTCGCCTGTATCTTCCGACCGCCGCCCTGGTGGCCTTGCCGCTTGCGGCGCATGCCGAGTGGAAGCCTGTCGAGAAGGTCGAGACCTACGCCATTTCAGGCCAGTCCGGGCTCGAGCTCTACCGGTCGATCGGCGAGAACGGGCCGAATGTCGGCATTACCCGCGCCATTGCTCACACCAATTTCAAGCTGACCTGGACCAGGGATTATCAGCCGCGTGCCGGAGCCTGCGTGCTGGTCTCGGCCAAGCCAAAGCTCATCATCACCTACACCTTGCCCAGCCCCTCCTCGCCGCTGCCGTCCGCCATCCAGAAGAACTGGGAGGTTTTCCTCGCAGGCGTCAGCGCCCACGAAAAGGTGCATGGCGCGACCATTGTCGACATGGCGCGCAAGATCGAGGCGGCGACGGTCGGCCTCACCGTTCCCGACGATCCCAAATGCAGCAAGATCCGGGTCGAGATGACCAAACGCCTGTCCGCCCTTTCGCAGGCGCAGCGGCAGGCAAGCCGCGATTTCGACCGCATCGAACTCGGCCAGGGCGGCAATCTGCAAAAGCTCATTCTTGCCCTGGTCAATGGCGGCTGAGCCACCGCGCCTCGCGGCGCGGCGGCGTATTCGCGGTTCGCTCCGCCCTAGCGGCTGAGATCAAGCGCGGCTGACAGATCCCCCATCGGCGGCTCGCCATTGGCGGCCAGCGCCTTGTCGCGGGCGACGATGCCCGTCAGCACCGGCAGATCGTAGCGCGCGGTGATGAAGCGCAGGATCGATGTCGTATCGTATTGCGTGTGGTCGACCGTGCCCATCCTGGCATAGGGCGAGACGATGAAGGCCGGGATGCGGTTGCCCGGGCCCCAGCGGTCGGCCTTGGGCGGCGCGACGTGATCCCAGAAGCCGCCATTCTCGTCATAGGTGACGACGACCAGCATGTGGCTCCATTGCGGGCTCTTCTCCAGATGCGCGACGAGGTCGGCCAGATGCCGGTCGCCCGATGTCACGTCGGCATAGCCTGAGTGCTCGTTGAGATTGCCCTGCGGCTTGTAGAAGGCGACCTGCGGCAGCTTGCCGTCGTCGATCGCCTTGATGAACTCGGCGCCATCCAGGCCGCCATCCCTGAGATGCTCGGTGCGCGCTGCCGTGCCGGGCGCGTAGGCGGCGAAATAGTTGAACGGCTGGTGGTGGAACTGGAAGTTCGGCACCGGCGTGGCGTTCTTGCCGTCGAGGGTCGCCTGCCAGGCGCCGGCGTACCAGGCCCAGTCGACCCCCTTCAGCGACAGGAGATCGCCGATGGTGATGTCGTGCTGCGGCGGCAGCGTGGTGGGCGCGGCCGGATCGGCCAGCGCCTTGTCACCGCCCTCGGCAGGCTTGTTGGCGCTCGGCTCGTAAGGCGGCTGCATGGTGTTGACGGCGTAAAAATCGGGCGTGATGGCGCCGTCATTGACGAATTTCGGCACACCGCCCAGCGCCGACGGCGGCGAATTGTCGGCCACCTTCAAGGTCGTGCCGTCGGCCTCGACCACCGCGATCTGGCCCTTGATCGGACTGGTGCCGGCATGCGGATAGAACGGCGCGCAGGCGCAGGCGAGCTGGAAATGGTTGAGGAAGGAGCCGCCAAAGGCGCCCTGGAAGAAATTGTCGGCCAGCACATATTTCTTCGCCACCTGCCACATCGGCAGGCTCGAGCCGTCATAATGGCCCATGACCAGCCCGCCGGAATCGGCCCAGGCGACGAATTTATCGTTCTTGCCGCCGTCGATCTGCATCTGCTCCTGGTAGAAACGGTGCCACAAATCGTGGGTGATGACATTGGTGCCTTCGTTGAAGCCCTTGGGATCGTCGATGGCGAAGGCCGCGTTGGCAAGATGCGCGGTCTGCGCCTCCGTCACCACGGGCGTGACGCCCTTTCCGGTCAGCCCGCCCCAGGCCGGCGGCAGTTCGGTCAGCGGCTTGCCGTCGCGGTCGAGCTGGCGCGCCTGGTCGGCCGAGACATTGGCCAGTCCATTGGCGCCGGGGAAGCCACCATAAAGATTATCGAAGCTGCGGTTCTCTGCATAAATGACGACGACGGTGTCGATCTTGTCGAAGCCGGGAGGTGCGGCATTGGCGGCCGCAAGGGGAAACAAGGCCGAACCGGCCAGACAGAAGGAAGTGAGGAACTTGAGCCTCGTCATGGGAAGACCTCGTGGCTTGACTGTGGCTATGGGGCTATAGGGCTATGGGCTATGGGGCTACGGCGCGGGAACCATGGGCAGCTAACGTGGAGGCCTTGTCACCTTTGTGACATCCGCCGCCGCGGCGAACACGGTTTCGTGAGCACTGGGACCGGTCATCAATCCGTTGCACTGCGTTCTTATTTCCGGGCCAAAGCGGACCGTGCCCCATGATGACGAGACGATGGAAAAGCCTGGTGATCGCGAGTGCCGCGATCTCGACCTTTGGCTTTGCCGCACCCCCGAATACGGCGGGGCCGGACGGCGTCCATCCCGGTCCGCTATCGCGTGCGCAAACCTTCGCGCGCGCCGAGGCGCTGACTGCCTTGGGGCGAAAGATGTTCTTCGACCCGGCGCTCTCGGCTTCGGGAAAACAGGCCTGTTCCTCCTGCCACGATCCACGCCATGCCTTCGGTCCGGCCTCGGCAGCTCCCGTCGAGATGGGCGGCCCGAACCTCGACCAGTCCGGCGTGCGCGCGGTACCGTCGCTGCGCTACATCCAGGCCGCGCCCGCCTTCACCGAGCATTTCCACGATTCCGAGGACGAGGGCGACGAGAGCGTCGACAATGGCCCGACCGGCGGTCTGACCTGGGACGGCCGCGCCGATCACGGTGTGGACCAGGCGAAAATCCCCCTGCTCTCGCCCTTCGAGATGGCAAACAAGGATGCCGTGGCGGTCTCCGCCGCCTTGCGCAAGTCAGCCTATGCCGATGACTTCAAGGCAACCTTCGGCAACGATGTCTTCGACCGCCCGGACGATGCCTTCGACGCCGCCGCCGAGGCGCTTGGCACGTTCGAGCAGAGCGCGGTCGACTTCTACCCCTATTCCAGCCGCTACGACGCCTTCCTCGCCGGCAAGGCGACGCTATCGGCGCGGGAACTGCATGGCCGCGCCCTGTTCGAGGACGAGGCGAAAGGCAATTGCGCCTCCTGCCACCTCAGCGAACCGGCCAATGACGGCGAGCCGCCGCAATTCACCGATTTCGGCCTGATCGCCATCGCCGTGCCGCGCAATCCGGCCATCCCGGCCAACGCCGACCCGGCCTATGTCGATCTCGGCCTGTGCGGCCCGCTGCGCACCGATTTCCGTGGCCGCACCGACTATTGCGGCCTGTTCAAGACACCGAGCCTGCGCAACGTGGCGCTGCGCAAGAGCTTCTTCCACAACGGATATTTCCACACGCTGCGCGAAGCGGTGGCCTTCTACGCCAGCCGCGACACCGACCCCGGCCGCTGGTACCCGAAAAACGCTTACGGCACGGTCGACAAATATGACGATTTGCCAAAGGCTTACTGGCCGAACTTGAATCAAGACCCGCCCTTCGACGGCAAGAAACCCGGCGACAAGCCGGCGCTCAACGATGCCGAGATCGACGATATCGTGGCGTTTCTGCAGACGCTGACGGATGCGGATCAGGCGGCGAAGCGGTCGCAGTGAACTGGGAAGCCACGCCATAGGGGTCGCTAGTTGACCTGGCGACTAATCCGAAGCCCTCCCTCGCTTCGTCATCCTAGGGCGGAGCAAGGAGCGAAGCGACGCGGCGCAGACCCTAGGATCCATGCCGCGACGCTTGCGACGGACAAAACGGTGCCGAACCTGGCTCCAAACTCCGACGAAACGCATCAAACCGCTACCAACCTGTTCCGCGAAACAGCTCGAACCATTCCGGATTGGTCTTCTCGATCAGTTCGATCTTCCATTGTCGCGACCAGCGCTTCAGCGATTTCTCGCGTTGAATGGCGTCACGAATGTCGAAATGTTCCTCGTACCAGACCAACCGCTGCACACCGTAGCGCCTGGTGAAGCGCGAACCTTCGCCGGATTTGTGCTCCGGCATGCGGCGACCGAGATCGTTGGTGACACCGATGTAGATGGTGCCGCCCTTCTGGCTCGCGGTCATGTAAACATAGCCGGTCATGCGTTGACGGTAACCGCCAACCCGTCCGGGGACTATCCTCGTTCGCCGTATTTTTTCGGCCCACGTCGCGGCATGGATCCTAGGGTTCTGCGTGGCGTCGCTTCGCTCCTTGCTACGCCCTAGGATGACGAAGGGAGGGAGGGCATCGGCTAATCTGAGAGGTATGGGATCGCCGCCAGCCGCCCCTCACAGCGCCCGGATCACACCCCCATCCACGCGGATATTCTGCCCGGTAATATACCCTGCCCCGTCCGACGCCAAAAACGCGATCGTCGCGGCGATCTCCTCTGAGGTGCCGTAGCGCTGCATCGGCACGTTGTCGCGGCGCTCTTCGGTGGCGGGCAGGCTGTCGATCCAGCCGGGCAGCACATTGTTCATGCGCACATTGTCGGCCGCGAAGGTGTTGGCGAAAATCTTGGTGTAGGCGGCAAGGCCGGCGCGGAACACGGCCGAGGTCGGGAACATCGCGTTCGGTTCCGCCACCCAGGCCGTCGAGATGTTGATGATGGCGCCGCCCTTCTGCTTGACCATCTGCGGCGCCACGATGCGCACCGGCCGGATGACGTTCATCAGGTAGACGTCCATGCCGGTGTGCCACTGCTCGTCCGTGATCTCCAGGATCGGCGCGCGCGGCCCATGGCCGCCGCTGTTGACCAGCACGTCGATGCGGCCATAGCGCTCCAGGGTGAGGTCGGCGAGCCGCTGCAGATCGTCGTTCGACTGGTTGGAGCCGGTGACGCCGAGCCCGCCAAGCTCCTTGGCCAGCGCCTCGCCCTTGCCGGACGAGGACAGGATGGCGACCTTGAAACCATCCGCCGCCAGCCGCTTGGCCGCCGCCGCCCCCATGCCGCTGCCGCCGGCCACGATGACGGCTGTCTTTTCTACACTCATCGGATTTCCTTTTCAGATTGGCGAGAGCTACGGTTTCAGCGGTCCTATAGCCGGTTTCGCCGCGCAGTTCGAACGAGAAAGCCTGAATCGAGCTGCAGAAAACTTGCGCGGTGAGCTGCGCCCTATCCTTCCACCGTCTCCAGCTCGTTCAACAGCGTGCCTTCCATGTCGGGCTCGTCGCCGGAGCAGACGCACAGCATCTCGGCGTCGCCCTCGCCCACCGACAGATAGGCGTGGCCCATGGTGGAATCGATGTAGACGCTCTCGCCCGCTTTCAGCCGCACCGGCGCGTACTGGTCGGTGTGCAGCTCGATCTCGCCCTTGAGCACGATCAGGAATTCCTCGCCGGCATGCCTGGTCAGCGGGCCGAACTCTTGCGGCGTGCGGGCGCGCGCATAGGCGTGGATCGGCACCATGCGCTTGCGCACCAGGTCGGTGGCGAGATACCGGTAGTCATAATTTCGGGTCAGCTGGCGCAGCGTGTTGGACTGCGAGGTCACCGAACGGCGGGTGCGCGCTGCCGGCTGCTTGCGGTCGCCGCTGAGCAGTTCCGTCACATGGATGCCGAGCCCCTCGCAGATCTGCAGCAGCTTGTCGTAGGTCAGCGACATTTGGTCGTTCTCGACCTTGGACAGCGTCGACACCGCGACGCCGGTGAGCGCGCTGACCTCCTGCAAGGTCCAGCCATGGGTTTTTCTCAAAGCCCGCAGACAATCACCGAGATTGGGTTGCTCCGACATTGCCAGCTCCAAGGCGCGGAATCGCGCCGCTCCACCCTAGGTAGTCGAACTCCCCGCAGCCATCAACAACACCGAAATTTTCTTATACGCTAAATATTGACTGGATACGAAAATATTTTTACGACTGATGAATGCAGTCAAAGTCCTTCCAAAAGATTGTCGTCATCGGCGGCGGCATTGCCGGCCTCTCACTTGCCGCCGAGGTGGCGGCCTCGGCCGAAGTCACCGTCATCGAGCGCGAGCCGCATCTTGGCTACCACGCCAGCGGACGCTCCGCCGCTCTGTTCACCGAGACCTATGGCAACCGCCTCGTGCGCGGGCTGACGCTGGCCAGCCGGCAGGCAATCGTCGAGGGCGGTTTCGTCGCCCACCGGCGTGGCGCGCTGCATGTCGGATGGACCGGTGACGATGCCGCCATCGACAAGCTGGCTCGTGATTTGCAGGCGCTGGTGCCGTCAGTGCGCCGCCTCTCGGCGGCCGAGCTCCACGCGCTGGTTCCGGTCATTGCCCAGCAAGCCACATGCGGCGGCGTCTATGAGCCGGACGCGGTGGATGTCGACACGGACAAGATGCTTGCGACCTGCGCGTCCAAGCTCAAAGCCGGCGGCGGCACCATCCGCACCGGCGAGGAGGTCCGCGCCATCTCACGCGACGGCAGCGCTTTTAGGGTTGAAACAAGCGCCGGCGTCTACTCGGCTGACATCATCGTCAACGCCGCCGGCGCCTGGGTCGATGTCGTCGCCGGCATGGTGGGGCTCCCGGGCCTCGGCTTCCAGCCGAAACGGCGCACCGCCTTCCTGTTCGATCCGCCCGCCGGGTTGGACATCGCCGGCTGGCCGCTGGTGGTCGATCTGCACGAGCAGTTCTACTTCAAGCCCGATGCCGGCAGATTGATCGGTTCGCTCGCCGACGAGACGGATTCCGAGCCTTGCGATGCGTATCCCGAGGATATCGACGTCGCCATCGCCGTCGACCGCATCGAACAGGCGACGTCTATGCGCATCGGCCGCCCGTCGACGCCGTGGGCGGGCCTGCGTACCTTCGCTCCCGACCGCACGCCGGTCGCCGGCTTCGACCCGCGCCTGCCCGGCTTCTTCTGGCTCGGCGGCCAAGGTGGCTACGGTTTTCAGGTGTCGCTGACGCTGGCCAGGCTGAGCGCGGCGCTGATGCGCGGCGAGCCCCTGCCCAACGACGTCACCGCACTCGGCGTCACCGCTGGGGCGCTGGCGCCCGATCGCTTCCTTACCCCGGCGACGACGCCATGAAGTTCCTTCCCTCAACCCCGAATGTGTCATCAGGAGCGTTTGCGATGAAATCTCTGCGCGCGGTGCTTGCCACGTCCCTTCTGGCCACGTCCCTCCTGGCCACGTCCGTTCTGGCCTCATCCGTCCTTGTCGGCGGACAGGCCTACGCCAAGACGCTGGTCTATTGCTCGGAAGCCAATCCCGAGACCTTCAACCCGGCGATCGGCATCGCCGATTCCACCATGGACGCCGCCGCCAAGACGATTTTCAACCGGCTGGTCGAGTTCAAGCCGGGCACGACCGAGGTCGGGCCGGCGCTCGCCGAAAGCTGGGATGTCTCGTCGGATGGCAAGGCCTACACTTTCCATCTCAGGCACGGCGTGAAGTTTCAGTCGAACGAGCATTTTTCGCCCACGCGCGACTTCGACGCGGACGACGTGCTCTACACCTTCAATCGCCAGCGCGACGCCAACAATCCCTATCACAAGCTTGGCGGCGGCTCTTACGAGTACTTCAACGCGCTGGGCATGGGCACGCTGATCGACAGAATCGACAAGGTCGACGACTACACCGTGCGCTTCACGCTGACGGCTCCCAACGTCACATTCCTGGCCGGGCTGGCACTCGACTATCTCTCCATCCTGTCGCTGGAGCAGACCGAAAAGATGGTCGCGGCCGGCACGCCGGAGCTGATCGACAGCATGCCGGTCGGCACCGGCCCGTTCGTGCTTGAGGCCTATGTGCCCGACAGCCAGGTCCGCTACGCCGCCAACAAGGATTACTGGCGCGGCGCGCCGAAGATCGACACGCTGGTCTTCGCCGTCACGCCCGAGCCGACCACCCGCGTCGAGCGCATCAAGGCCAATGAATGCCAGGTCGCCGCGCCGCCGCCGCCAAGTGCCGTCGCCGACCTGCGCAGCGATCCCGACATCACGGTTCTCGATCTCAAGGGCCAGAACATCGGCATCCTCGGCTTCAATGTCGAGCACCAGCCGCTGGGCGACGTGCGCGTGCGCACGGCACTGGCCAAGGCCGTCGACCGCAAGGCGATCGTCGATGCGGTCTACGCCGGCGCCGGCACGGTGGCCGGCAGCGTCGTGCCGCCGGCGCAGCTCGGCGCCGTCACCGATGCCGGCATCGACTACGATCCCGATGGCGCCAAGAAACTGCTCAAGGAAGCGGGCCACGAAAGCGGCCTCAAGATCAGCCTGTGGGCGATGCCGGTGTCGCGCCCCTACAACCCCAACGCCAAGCGCATGGCCGAGATGATCCAGGCCGACTGGGCGAAGATCGGCGTGCACACGGAGATCGTCAGCTTCGAATGGGGCGAATACCTCAAGCGCACCGCGGCGGGCGAACAGGACGCCTTCCTGCTCGGCGGCAGCAGCGACAATGGCGATCCCGACAACATGCTGAGCTATCTGCTCTCCTGCGACGGCGTGAAGGGCGGCTCCAACCGCTCGCGCTGGTGCGACAAGGATTTCGAGAAGCTGCTCGACGAGGGCCGCGTTGCCGCCGACCCGAAGGAACGCGCCGCGATCTATGGAAAGGCGCAGGCCATCCTGAAGGCCGAGGTGCCGGTGGCGCCGATCGCCCATTCGATGGTGGCGATCCCGATCCGCAAGAGCGTGCTGAATTACGTGCTCGACCCCTTCGGCCGGCAGAATTTCGCCGCCGTCGATATTGCGGAGTGAGGCTTGTCGCGCCGGGTGCCCCTCATCCGGCCGCTACGCGGCCGATTTTGCGAAGACCCAGCGATCCACAAAAAGCGAGACCACCATGCCAAAAGACCTGAACGCTCTTCTCGCCACCTACATCGCCGATGGCGCGGTGGGTGCGTCGCTCGCCTATGCCAGGGGTGACACCACACCAACCGCCCTCACATCAGGCCTCGCCGATCGCGCGCTGGGCACGCCCGTCACGTCGGACCAGCTGTTCAAGATCGGCAGCTGCACCAAGACCTTCGTCGCCGCGGCCCTGGTCAAGCTCGCCGAGACCGGCAAGCTCGACCTCGGCGCGCCGATCGCCTCCTGGTTCCCGGACCTGCCTGGCGCCAAAACCATTTCGGTACGCCAGCTGGTCAACCATCGCAGCGGCCTGCCGGAATTCGAATATTACATTCCGATGGACCCGAGCCGGCAATGGACGCCGCAACAGCTGGTCGACATCGCCTTCGCCTCCGACAGACAGAAGCCACCGGGCGGACCGGCCGTCTACAACAACACCGGCTATGTCCTGGCCGGCATGGTGATCGAGGCCGTCACCGGCCAGAAGCTGGGCGCCTATGTCAGAAGCGCGGTCCTTGAGCCACTCGGCCTGAACAACACCTGGTCGCCGGCGACCGAGGCCTTCCCCGATAAATCGATGGTGCGCGGCTATTACCACCGGCCGCCGCGGGCGCCGAACGCGCCCACCGACATCGCCTCGGGCGGCGAGATGTGGCAAATGGACGGCGTGCTGCCCTACTCCAATGAACTGCAGGATTCCTCCGACTCCTTCCCCTTCGGCGCCGCCTATGGCTGCGGCGACATGGTGTCGACGCCGTCAGACATGGTGGGCTTCATGCGCGGCCTGTTCTCCGGCGGACTGTTGTCGCCGCCGGTCTTCGCCGAGATGTTCGAACACCGCGTGCCGGCGAGTTTCCCCGGCACCCGCATGCGCGAGACGGGCGCGGGCATGTTCCAGAGCACCTATGCGGACCGCGCCTTCTACGGGCATCAGGGCAGCATTCCGGGCTATGTCGCCGTCATGCTGCACGATCCCGAGACGGACCTCACCATCGCCATGACCAGCAATGTCGGCTCCGGCAATCGCCTCTCCTTCCAGGCGAGCGGCATGCATCCGGTGGTGGATCAAGCGATCGCGACAATCTTGCGGCTGTGATCTTAGGGAGGGGTAGGAAATCGAACTGCTGCCGTCAGAGGGCCTCACGCGATCTATGCGCGGACGTCAGCCATCTCTGCGCCTCTCGAAGAGCTGGAGGTATCGTTCGAACACGAAAAACCGATTGCGTCTTTGGCCGGTGACTTCGATTAGAACGCCGTGGCTTATGAGATCGGCAATCAATGACGTAGCCGTGTTTGTCGTCGTGTCCAACAGAATGGTGACACCCTTCACGTCGACCAATGGTTGCCTGTAGAGATGTCTTACAAGTTGTTGCGCGTTTCCTTGACGGCGATGGCTGAAGCGCGGCAGCGTTTCCCGTTCTATCCGCTCTTTAAGCACCAGAATTTTGCGGAACACGTCAGCAGACGCACGCGCTGTCTCTTCAACTCCGTGGAGAAAGAAAATCAGCCAGTCGCGCATATGGTTGCCCTCGCGTACGGCCATGAGGTGATCGATATACGCTGTCTTGTTGCGCTCGAAATAGTCGGACAGATAGAGCGCGGGTTTGACAAGAAGCCCCTGCGAGGCGAGGTAAAGCGAAATCATCAGGCGGCCCAGCCGCCCGTTGCCATCCAGGAACGGATGGATGGTTTCGAATTGATAGTGGGCGATCGCAATGCGGATGAGTGGCGGTACGCGCAGGCTGTCGGCATGGATGAATTTTTCCATATCGCTCATGAGCTCGGGAACATGCTCGTGATGCGGGGGCACGAAGACCGCGTTTCTTAGACTCACGCCAATCCAGTTCTGACTGGTTCGAAATTCGCCGGGTTGCTTGGTGTCGCCGCGCACCCCCTGCATGAGGATGGCGTGAGTTTCCTTCAGTAGCCTGTTGGAGAAAGGCAGGCGCTCCAGGCTGGTAATGGCGCTATTGATCGCTTGGATATAGTTCTGCACCTCCTCCCAGTCGTCGCGTGCCTCAGGAGACAAATCTTCGATCTGCTTGAAAGCGTCCTCGATATTGGTGTGGGTGCCTTCGATCCGGCTGGACTGGGTTGCTTCCTTCGCAACATACATGCTGATGAAAAAATCGATGTCGGGAACGAGTTGTGCGAACGCATTCAATTCACCCAATGCTCGATCGGCGCGGCCAAGCACCTCTATGATGTTCGGGTCGGAGACGATCCAGGGATGATTGATCGAGGTCGGCACGAAGCTGCGATGTTCCAACCGCTTTTCGTACTGCCCCGCCTTGTAAGACGACAAATCCATATTTCAGAAACGTCCACGATTTCTACAATAAGAAAATCGTTATGTCAGATTCGACCAACTTCCAAAAGCTATTTCAATTTCTCACCAGGTTTCTGAAATAAGGGTTCGGCTATTTCAGAAACTTCCGTATTGCGGCTTCGACGGGCCAGCGGCCTGCACCCGGTCGTCGATCGGGCGATCCGCATCATTCTCGACTGACCGCGTTCAGCCGCCCTGCCGCGACGATGGATCGGGCAGGCCCGGCAGCATCTGGCTCAGCACCCGGTCGCGAAGGAAGAAATGGTGGAAGATGGCGGCGGCCGCGTGCAGGCCGGCGATCCACATCATGACGTCGCCGAGCGTGCCGTGAATCTCCGCCAGCGGCGCGCCCCAGCTGCCGGAAAACGGACCGATAGCTCCCAGCCCATAGACAGTGACCGGGTGGCCGCCGAACAAGGCGCCGATCATGGCTGTCGCCGGAACGGCGAACAGCAGCGCATAAAGCGCCCAATGCGTTGCCTTCGAGGCGACCTCCATCCAGGACGGCATGGCCGGGGCATCGGGAATGCGGTCGAACCGGCGCCAGATCAGGCGAACGACCAGCAAGCAGAAAACGGTGAAGCCGAGCGACTCGTGCAGCAGCAGCGTCGACGCCCTGGCCGCTGAATAGACCCGCTCCGGCGGACCGCCCGCCGAGACCAGGAAGGCAATGAGCACCAGCAATGCCGTCAGCCAATGAAATGCCTGGGCGAGGCGCCCATAGCGGGTTGTCGTGCCGGACAATGACATGCGAGAGCTCCGAAACGTTGGACATCTCTCCTCGCCCGCGAATGTGGCCTTATTTCAGCTGTTCCTCAATCGCCTTGCCCGAGCGAATGGCATCGCCGAGTTCGCCGGCGCGCGGCCCGACAAGGTTCAGCTCATACTCGTGGAGTGGAAATTCGCGGCGGCCGCGGCCACGATCTCGGCATTGTCCCTCGCCACCGTTCCATCGGCGAGTGTCTTGCCGTCCTCCAGCCCGACCCGTGTCGACCAGCGCTTTTGCCGCGCAAGGTCCACGAACGGCCAGACCGTGCCGTCGACGCCGTGCAGCAGGATCTGCCGCCGCACGCCTGCGCGTTCGAGAATGGCGGCGATGCCGTGCGCCTCGTCGAGGGCTGCAGGCAGGTCCGGTATGTCGATCTCGATCAGGATGCGCAGTACGCGGCCGTGATCGGCGAGCGTCACGAAGCGCTCGGCATCTTCCGTCGTGGCCAGCCCCGCCTCGATGCCGACGCCCTGCTTGCGCAACAACTCCATCACGGCGGGCGCGTCGGTTTCTGAAAGATTGACCGAGGCATAGTCGGGCAGTTCCCGCCAGGCGGCGATCGCCGCGCGGGTGCGCGCCACATCGTTCTCGATCCAGGCGCCGGTCGACACGCCGATCAATGTGCCCGGACAGGCCTGGCGCACGGCAAGGACCGTCGCATCCGCCGCCGCCAGGCTTTCGCGCCCGTCGGCGCCGCGCGGATGGATGTGCAGTTCGGCGGCACCGGCGGCGACGCAGGAAGCCGCATCGCCGGCCATTGCCTTTGCCGTCAGCGGCAGCCTGGGATGGAAATCGCGCGAACGCGCGCCGTTGATGCAGGCTTGGACGATCATCGATTTCACCTCGGGCAAAAGAGCGCAGTCTAGACAAGCCGCCAAACCGCGCAAAGCCGGCAGGGCCGTCACTCCTGACACGATGGCGCCGCCAGCAGCACGGCGTTCGCCGCATTTGAATAAAAGGCGCCTGTGGATATTTACCCCACCTTGCGCCAAGCCGGCCAATATCCATTAGGGCGGGATCATGGAGGGAACCATTGACCAGCGATTTTTCAGCCGCCCGTCTCCATCTCGAACGCGCCTACCACTATCTGCGCGGCAATGACGAGACGAGCCGCGCCACATGCGAGGCCCTCGACCTGTTGATCGAGATGGTAGCGGAAGCACAACACAGGAAGCCGGAACCCGGGGTGCTGGAATTTCCGCGAGCATCGGTGCGCCGACTCGGCTGAACAGCACGCGTGGCGTTGTTCAGCCCGCGCGGATCAAATCTTCGTCTTCACGCATGTCGCTCCGGGCCGCTTTTGGAGCGACATGCATTTGATCTCTCAGGACGCCTTGCGTCTCGACGCGGCACCGGCCATTCGCGCCGATTGCGCCACGACCCGCTCCAGCGGTTCGGGCCGGTGCAGCAGAAAACCCTGACCGAACTCGACGCCCATATCGGCCAGCATGGCTACCGTGTCCTGCCGCTCGATCTTCTCGCCCACCACGGCGCAGCCGAGGCTGCGGGCAATGCTGGTGATGGCCAGCACGATCTCGCGGTCGAAGCGGCTTTCGGTGACGTGCTCGATGAAGGAGCCGTCGATCTTGATGGCGTCGACCGGAAAGCGCCTGAGATATTCGAACGAACTCATGCCGGCGCCGAAATCGTCGAGGCTGACCCGGCAGCGCCGCTCGCGCGCCTTGCGCACGAATGCCTCGGCGGCGTCGAAATTGGTGACGGCGGCGGTTTCGGTGATCTCGAAGCCGATGCCGGAATGCGGCGCCCCGGTCTCCTCGATGACCCGGTCGACAAAGTCCCACAGTCCTGGGTCGCTCAGCGTCTGCGCCGACAGGTTGAAGCCGAGCGTGATCGCGCCGGATTTCATCGCCGCGCCGTGCCGAGACAGGGCGGTGCGGATGATCCAGCGGTCGAGCCGCGCGGCAACGCCGAAGCGCTCCGCCGCCGGAATGAACTCGCCGGGCGGGATCAGCCGGCCGCCCTGTCCGGCAAGCCGCGCCAGCACCTCGACATGGCGGCTCTCTTCCCAGGGCCTGCCCAGCCGGTGGATCTGCTGGCCGAACAATTTCAGCCTGCCGTCATCCATGGCGTCGACCGTGTCGGCGGCGAGCCGCGCCGCATTGAGGCCGGCCGAACCGGAGACGGCATCGGTCGAAAACAGCGCGAAGCGATCGCGCCCGGCGGCCTTGGCCGCGTAGCAGGCATCGTCTGCGCAGGCCAGCGCGTCGGCAACCGTGGTGGCACGGTCGCGGACGACGGTGATGCCGATGCTGGCCGCCAGCCGGCGCGACGTCGCGGCAAGGCCGAGATCGGCGTCGCGCACGGCCGCCAGGATGGCGCCGGCCAGACCTTCGGCTTGCACGGCGTCGCAATCGGGCACCATCAGGGCGAACTCGTCGCCGCCGAGCCGCGCCGCATGCGCCGATGGCGGCAGGCAGCGGCCGATACCCGCCGCGACGCTCTTCAGCGCCAGATCGCCCGCGGCATGGCCGGCGAAATCGTTGAGGGCCTTGAAGTAGTCGAGGTCGACATAGAACACCGCCAGCGGCACGGCCGTGGCGATATGGTGGGCGAGCAGACGGTCGAAGGCGGCGCGGTTCCAAAGGCCGGTCAGCGCGTCGTGGCGGGCGGCGAAGGCAAGCTCCTGTTCGCGCAGCTTGTCCTCGGTGATGTCGCGCACGGTGCCCAGCACCTGGCCGGTGGCACCGGCGGCGGCGATGAAGCGCAGCAGCGATTCGACATGGCGGATCTGGCCGTCGCGCTTGATAATGCGGTACTGCGCGGCGATGACGCCGTCGGTTCCCAATGGCACCCTGTGGGCGCGTTCGGCGGCGTCCTTATCGTCGGGATGCAGGTAGCTGTGCCAGAGATCGGCCGTCACCTCGTCGGTCACTGCGACGAGGCCGAATATCTCTCTTGTGCGCGCGTCCCAATAGCTCTTGTTGGTAGCGATGTCGTAGTGCCAGATGCCGGTGCCGCTGGCGGCGAGCGCCAGGCGAAAGCGGATATTGACCTGTTCGAGCGCGGCTTCGGCCGCCTTCTGCTTGGAGATGTCGGTCTGCACGCCCATCAGCCTGAGCGGCTTCCCGTCGGCGTCGCTCTCGACGATGCCGCCTCGGTCGAGCACCCAAACCCAGTGGCCCTGCTTGTGCTTGAGCCTGAGTTCGGTCTCGATGGCGTCGGTCAGCCCGGCAATGTGGCGGTCGCCGCTGGCCTGCGCCCGTTCCCGGTCGTCGGGATGGGTGAGCTGCAGCCACAGGTCACTGGTATTGGCGAGTTCGCCGTCCTCGTAACCCAGCATCCGGGCCCAGGTCGCCGAATAGAAGCAGTCGCCGGTGCTGAGATCCCAGTCCCAGACGCCAAGATGGGCGCGCTCCAGGGCCTTGGCCCAGAACGCTCCGCTGCGACTTTTCTTATCCTGACCCGCCATCGCCCGTTCCGCCACCCCCGCCCCGCGGCAATCTGCGGCAAAACCAGAAAAGAAACCGTTACCGGGCCGCGGAAGGGGGGATGTCCACGCTCCCAGCGACAATCTTGGCATCAGCCTTTCGATTGGCCGGCAAGAACCGGAGTTTGGCCCGGCTCGATTGGTCATAGGAATGGCCGTGTTCACCAGCCAGTCCGGTGATCACGAAGCAAGACAGGAAAAGGACCTCCCAATGACCAAGCAGGAAGACAACAAGGCCGTTGTCATCAGATGGTTCACCGACTTCTGGGGTGAAACCTGCGACCTCTCCGTCGTCGACGCCGTCGCGGCCCCCGATATGCTGCTCAAATACTCGCTGCACGAGCCGCGCCGCGGGCGCGACGACATCAAGGCCTTCATGACCGATTTTCGTGCAGCCTTCCCGGATCTCAACTTCTGGGCGACCGCCAATCTCATCGCCGAGGGCGACTATGTCGTCGGCCAATGGGAGGGCGGCGGCACGCATACCGGCCCGGCCTTCGGCGATTTTCTCATCGGTTCGCTGCCCGCCGCCACCGGCCGCACGATGCGCTTCACCGGCACCACGGTGCTCAAGGTGATCGACGGCAGGATCGTCGAGGAAATCGGTCTCGACGACGGCGTCACCGCCCTCACCCAGCTCGGCCTCATCAAGCCCGCCTGAGAAATCTCACGCAGAACCGAGGTGGGGGCCAGGCGGCATTGCCGCCGCCTGGCTATGCCGCTTACTGGCTCGGCGCCATCGCGTGTTCGCACGACACTTTCGGATTCATGTCGGCAAACGTGCCGGTCGGGTTGCCTTTCCAGGCCCAGACATGCAGTTCGTAGAACTCACCCAGGCCATAGCGATTGGGCGCGCTGTTGAAGTTGAACAGCTGTCCCTCGAGCGACGCCGGCCCCTTCGAGGTGATGTATTCGACCGCCACCAGCTTCAAGGTGCCGTCGGCCATCGGCTCGTACATCACCGCTTCGGGACGGGCGATGTCGATCTTGTCGTCCTTCAGGTACCCGCCATTGACATAGTGGATGCCCATGGCGCCGCCGGTGATGCCGCTGGCGCAGGGAATGGGCGCATAGCCTTCCGCCGTCGCGGCGTTGACATCGAGAAACCGGCTGTTGGCGGCCCGCACCTTTTCGGCCAGCGGATTGGCACCGGACGCGGTTTCAGCCGCCTCCTGATGCGCCTGGGCAAAGGTGGTGCAGGCGGCCAGAATGGCCCCTGCCACGAAAAGCCCGTTGCGAAAATCGCTTATCATGTTTGTTCCATTCTTCTTGAAAAAGCACAGCGGGCCGGCCGCCGAAAATACGGAGGCCCGGCAGGCAAGCGCCGTGGCTGTTGTTGCTTGGTGATCCCGGATACGGTGCAAGGAATGCCGGGAGGGATCATCCCTTCGGCAGATACGGGATCGTTCCGGCCAGATCGGTGTCGTCGATCAGCTGGAAACGGCTGTCGCTGCCGCCCTGGCGGGCCGAAACGAAAGGCGCGTAGGCCGGATCGGTGGTGAAGGCGCGCGCCGCTGCTTCCGACGGGAACGCCATCAGGGCGATCAGCGTGGTGTCGAGCGGCTTGCCTTCGAGCGTCTTCACATTGCCGCTGCGCGACAGATATTTGCCGCCATGCTTGTGGACGAGGTCGTGCACCGAGGCGGCATAGGCCGGCACCCATTTCGGGTCCTTCATCTTGATGTCGGCGATAACGTAAGCAGTCATTGTCGTCTCCTGGTTGCGGCGCACAGGGATATCCGTGCAACCGTCCAGAGGGCTCGCATGGCGGGACCCGAGCCGACCAGTCCGCGATCTGTACTAGGCCGGTACAGTTTCTGTACTCGCCGCTTCAATCACGAAGGACTAATGTTGCCCACAGGTTCTAGGGAGAGGCACGGTCATGACCCAGCACGGATACAAACAGTTCTGCCCGCTATCGATGGCCGCCGAGGTGCTGTGCACCCGCTGGACGATGGTGCTGATGCGTGAGCTTGTGGCCGGTTCGACCCGTTTCAACGACTTGCGCCGCGGCGTGCCCAAAATGTCGCCGACCCTTCTGTCGCAACGGCTTAAGGAGCTCGAGCTGGCGGGGATCGTCGAGCGCAAGGAGGTCCCGGGAGAAAAAGGAATTTTCGACTATCGGCTGACGGAAGCCGGCCGCGATTTGCGCCCGGTCGTCGAGGCGATGGGCTTCTGGGGGCAGAAATGGGTCGAGTCCCGGCTGTCCCTCAAGAACCTCGATCCGTCGCTGCTGATGTGGGACATGCGGCGCAATTTGAACCCCTCGCCGCTGCCCGAGGGACGCACGGTCATACAATTTCTGTATCAGGAACTCCCCGCCTCCAAACGCTCCTGGTGGCTGATCGTCGAAAAGCACGGTGAAGTCGACCTGTGCTGGTACGATCCGGGCTTCGACGTCGACCTCTATGTCTCGACCGACCTGCACACGATGACGGCGATCTGGATGGGAGTGCTCACCGTCGAGAAGGCCGGCCCGAAGGTCGTCCTGACCGGCGACCAGGCCATCGGCAGGAAGATGCAGGCCTGGCTGGGGCTGAGCCCGTTCGCGGTGGAACCCAAACGCGCGGCGTAGGAGCCGGTCCCGTCTGTGCAGGCGTCTCGGCTGCGCTCACATGCAACATCCCGGTTCCAATCACGCGTGCGCCTCCTGACAGTTGGCAGGAAACGGGTGGCGGGGCTGGCTTCTGGCGGCTTCAATGCCAGCCATGTTCATCGCTCTGGCCAAACATCTGCAACCCGCGCCGCTGCTGGCCGACGATCCACGCTGGGCGCGCATTGTCGCCCGCGACAAGTCGGCCGACGGCGCATTCTGGTATTCGGTGGCGACGACGGGGGTTTATTGCCGGCCCTCCTGTCCGTCGCGGCGCGCCAACCCAGCCAATGTCCAGTTGCACGACACTTTACAGGCGGCGAGGGCGACAGGCTTTCGCCCATGCCGGCGCTGCAATCCGGACGGCCCTTCGCTCGAGGTCGCCAACGCCGCGATGATCGCCGATGCCTGCCGCAGGATCGGGCAGAGCGAGGTTGAACCGTCGCTGATCGAACTGGCCGATGCCGCCGGCCGCAGCCCCGGCTATTTCCACCGCATTTTCAAGGCGGTCACCGGGCTGACGCCGAAGGATTATGCAGCGGCCCGGCGTGCCGCCCGGGTCCGCCAGGGCTTGGAAAACGGCGTCAGCGTGACATCGGCGATCTACGATGCGGGCTTCAATTCGAGCGGGCGCTTCTACGAGAAATCGACCGGCATGCTCGGCATGACGCCGACGCGCTATCGCGCCGGCGGCGCCAACGAAGAGATCCGCTTCGCCGTCGGCGAAACCTCGCTCGGCACCATCCTGGTCGCATCGAGCCGGAAAGGCGTCGCCTCGATCCTGCTCGGCCAGGACCCCGACGCGCTGGTGCGCGACCTGCAGGACCGTTTCCCCAAGGCGCGGCTGGTCGGTGGCGACAGCGACTACGAGGCGCTGGTGGCCCGCGTCGTTGGCCTCGTCGAGGCGCCGGCGCTCGGTCTCGACCTGCCGCTCGACGTGCGCGGCACCGCCTTCCAGCAGCGTGTCTGGCAAGCTCTGCGGGATATCCCGGCCGGCCGCACCGTCTCCTACGCCGATATCGCGGGGCGTATCGGCGCGCCGAACGCAACCCGCGCCGTCGCCGCCGCCTGCGCCGCCAACGCCCTCGCGGTCGCCATCCCTTGCCACCGTGTGATCAGGAAGGATGGCGTCCTGTCGGGCTATGCCTGGGGCGCCGAGCGCAAACGCGCGCTGCTCGACCGCGAGGCCGGCGATGCTGCGGACAATGCCTCGCGGTCCTCGCGGGCCTGACGGCAATGCGCGCGATGGCCAGTTCTTCCACCACCGGTGCGAACGGTCAGGTCGCCAACGGCGCTGCCGTCAGCCTGGAGGACGCGAAGGCGCTGGTGTTGGCCGTCATCGGCACGCTTGTCGAGGATGGCAAGGCCGAGTGGAGCCGCACGACGACCGGCGAGTTCGAGCTGCGGCTGATATCAGGCGAAGTTTTTTTGCTGGACGAGGTCGGCGTCACCCGTGTCGCTTGAGGTGGTCCAAAACCGCACCTGCTTTCGCCGTTCAGCCCCCTGGATTTGAATTTGAAAGCAAGCATCGGAGTGAGCGGCACCGGCCAGTTCGTTAGGGTCAAGGCATAGACAGGAGTGAAGGCAATGAACCACATGCAAACCGATATGCAGGCTACAACCGCCAGCGTCCTTGACACCATCACCTATGCCATCGGCCAGTCCGCGCTTGGAAACATCCTGGCGGCGCGCGGCCCCATCGGCGTCTGCGCCATCCTCATCGGCTCCGACGCCGGCACGTTGCGGCAGGACCTCGCCAACCGCTTCCCCGGCAGGGTGCTGCTCGAAGACGCGGCCGGCCTGCGCGATGATCTCGCGGCGATAGCGCGCGTTATCGAAACGCCCGGCGCCGGTCTCGACCTGCCGCTCGACATGCGCAACGGCACGCCCTTCCAGCAGCGCGTGTGGGAGGCGCTGCGCGCCATCCCATGCGGTGCCACCGTCACTTACACCGCCCTAGCCCGGCGCCTCGGCATGCCGGACGGCGCCCGCGCCGTGGCGACGGCCTGTGCCGCCAACGTCATCGCGCTCGGCATTCCTTGCCACCGGGTGTTGCGCGCCGACGGCTCGCTGTCCGGCTACCGCTGGGGCATCGAGCGCAAGCGCGCCTTGCTGGAAAGGGAGGCCGCGATATGAACGCCGACGCCAGGGTCGCGCCATCGCTGGTCGCAGCCGCCGAGACACGCATCGCCGCCTATGACTGGCCGGCGCTCGCCACCGAGCTCGACAGCTTCGGCTGCGCGGTGATGGAAAAGCTGCTCTCGGCCGATGAGTGCCGGCAACTCGCCGGCCTCTATCCCCAGGAGCAACATTTCCGCAGCCACATCCACATGGCCAGGCACGGTTTCGGCAAGGGCGAATACCGTTATTTCCGCTATCCCTTGCCCGATCTGGTCGGCGGCCTGCGCGGCGCGCTCTATCCTAGGCTGGCCGCGGTCGCCAACCGCTGGAACGAGCGCATGGGGATCGCCATGCGCTACCCCGCCACGCATGGCGCGTTTCTCGACCAGTGCCATGCCGCCGGTCAGGTCAGGCCGACGCCGCTTTTGCTGCAATATGTGCCCGGCGACTTCAACTGCCTGCACCAGGACCTCTATGGCGACCTTGCCTTCCCGCTGCAGGTGGCGATCCTGCTTTCCGAACCGGGCGAGGATTTCACCGGCGGCGAATTCGCCCTGACCGAACAGCGGCCGCGCATGCAGAGCCGGGTCGAAGTGGTGCCCTTGCGCCAGGGCGATGCGGTGGCTTTCGCGGTCCACAACCGGCCGGTGCAGGGCACGAAGGGCAATTACCGCGTCAACCTGCGCCACGGCGTCAGCCGCCTGCGCTCCGGCATGCGCCACACGGTCGGCATCATTTTTCACGATGCGAAGTGAGCGCCGGCTCATGCTCCCAATAGGGCGGATCGCCGAAAGCGTTGCGCAGCCATGCGGTAAGTGCGCGCAGTTTGGCGGATCCGCGCCGATCCTCGGGACAAGCGATATAGATGGTGGCTCCTTCAGGCTCCGCACCCACATCGACGACCGTCAATCGCTTGTCGGCGATCTCGGTGCGGATGAAGTAGGCGGGGAGCAGCGCCAGCCCCAGGCCGGCAAGCGCGGCGTCGCGCATCAAAATCCCATTGTTGACGCGCAGCGCGGTTTCCGGGCGGATCGTCACCAGCCGCCGCGAAATCTTGAACCGCCAGTCGGCGGCACCTCGGATGGAATAGATGATGCCCTTGTGGCGCTTCAAGTCATCGATGGTCACGGGCAACCCGAATTGCTCGGTATAATCCGGCGAGGCCACCAGGAAGCGACGGCTGGAAGCCAGCTTCTTGACGATGACAGGTCCATCTTCGACGACCGGCCCATGACGCACAATGGCATCGTAGCCATCGGCCACCATGCTGACGAAACGATCCTCGAGATCGAGCGTCAGTTCAATTCCCGGGTGCTTGGCCAGGAAGCCATATAGCGCCGGGCCGAGATGGAGGATGCCGAAACTGGTCGGCGCCGATATCCTGAGCGGCCCGGCGAGTTCGCCGCGGCGCTCGGCGATTTCGGCGCGGGCATCGGCCACCTCCTGCATGATGCGCTTGGCGCGCTCGTAAAAACCTCGTCCCGCCTCGGTGATGGAGAGTTTGCGGGTAGTGCGGTCCAGCAGCTTTGTGCCGAGGCCGCGCTCCAGTTCCGACAGTCGCTCGCTGATGACGGATTTCGACAGGCTCATGCGCCTGGCCGCTTCGCTGATCGAACCGGATTCCGCTACGGCGACAAACGCGGCGGCCGATTCGAGCTTCAGCATTGTTCGGCTTTCCCAAATTCACCGTCAGGCGACAGCCACCTAACGAAATCAAGGACATGGTGCCATAATTGTACAAGCCGCGATACCGCGGTCACAGAACAAAAGCTTCGGAGAGTGCAGCATGTTTCGTCCGTTCGTTGTCGTCCTTGGTCTGCTGGCCATGAGTGTTCCGGCCTCTGCGCGCGTTGTCGCGTTTCCGGCCGGCTTCAAGACGCAGACGATCGAGACCAACGGCACCAGCCTGAACGTCCGTGTCGGCGGACAAGGGCCGGCGGTCGTGCTGCTGCATGGTTTCGCCGACACCGGCGACATGTGGGCGCCGGCTGCGATAGCGTTGATGAAGGACCACACCGTGATCGTGCCGGACCTGCGCGGCATGGGCCTTTCGGCGCATCCCGACGACGGCTACACGAAGAAGAACCAAGCCGTCGACATCGCCGGCGTGATGGACGCGCTGAAGATCGACAAGGCCGACCTGGTCACCCATGACATCGGCAACATGGTCGGCTATGCGCTGGCCGCGCAGTATCCGAAGCGCATCACCAAATGGGTTGTCATCGACGCGCCGCTGCCGGGCATAGGCGACTGGGACAAGATCAAGCAGAGCCCGCTGCTGTGGCATTTCAACTTCCGCGGCCCCGACATGGAACGGCTGGTGGCGGGCCGCGAGCGCATCTACCTCGATCGCTTCTACAACGAACTGTCGGCCGACCCCAAGAAGATCGACGAGGCGACGCGCGTCCACTACGCCAAGCTTTACGCCCGGCCACATGCCATGCACGACGCCTTCGAGCAGTTCAAGGCATTCGACCAGGATGCGATCGACAATCAGGCGATGCTCACCACGGGCGGCAAGCTGATCATGCCAGTGCTCGCGGCGGGTGCGGAAAAATCGGCCGGCACGACGCAGGCCGACATCTTGCGGTTGGTCGCCAGTGACGTGACCGGAGCCATCGTGCCTGCATCGGGCCATTGGATCATGGAGGAAAACCCGGACGCCACCGTCACGCTGATTACAGACTTCCTCGCCAAGTAACAGCACGGCTTCAGCGACCACCGCGGGCTCTGTCAGGGCCGACCTTTGTAACGATGAAGCCGAACGGGATCGCGCCCAGCAAGGGTGCGGCCCGTCGCGACAATGGGAGACATTCTATGCCGTTAACGCATTTCCTGGCTCTTGGAAGCGCCGTTCTCCTGGCGGCGACAGCACCGGCGTCAGCCGCCGATGTCCCGAAGAAAACGGTCGTCCTGGTGCACGGCGCGTTCGCCGACGGATCGAGCTGGAGCAAGGTCATTCCCTTGCTGGAGGCCAAGGGGCTCAATGTGGTGGCCGTGCAAAATCCGTTGAGCTCGCTTGCCGCCGATGTCGACGCAACCATGCGCGTCATTGATGCCCAGCCGGGTCCGGTCATTCTCGTCGGTCACTCCTGGGCCGGCGTCGTCATCAGCCAGGCCGGCGTGAACGACAAGGTCAAGGCGCTGGTCTACGTCGCCGCCTTCGCGCCGCCAAAGGGCGTGTCGATCAACGAGCTTGGCAAGGGTCAGCCGCCGCCGCCCTGGGCAAGCGCGCTGCAACCCGACAGCGGCGGCTATCTCAGGTTGAGCGCCGAGGGTGTCGCCAAATATTTCGCGCAAGACCTGCCGCCGGCGGAAATCGGGGTGATCGCCGCCACCCAGGGACCAGCCTTCTCCGGTATCTTCGACGAAAAGCTCACCGCGGCCGCGTATGAGACAAAGCCGAGCTGGTACATCGTCGCCAGGCACGACGGAATGATCCCGCCGGCGGCCGAGGCCGCGATGGCGAAGGCGATCGGCGCCAAGGTCACCGAGTTGCCGACCAGCCACGTCGCCATGCTCGCCAAGCCCCGCGAAGTCGCCGATGTTATCCTGGCGGCGGTGGACTCGGTGAAGTAGGCAGGGAAACGATACCGGCGAGGAGGCCAGGATAGATCCCCTCCACGTTTGCCATCTCCAGGATCCACGGGCAGGCATAATAGTCGCTGATGCTGTCGATCACCCCGCCCGTGGCGCCGATCCGGACCAGATATGCCTGCCGCCAGACCTCGCCATATTGCCTGTCGACGACCAGCACCATCTCCCCTTCGAACGCGCCTGGCCGCACGCGCCAGGGCAGTTCGCTGCGCTCATATTCGACGAAGTAGGGCGAACCCGACAGCAAGCCGCTGTAGCAGTCCGACACCTGGAGGCGTGCATCGGCGCTGGTCAGTGCCCGCACGCCGTCCCAGTCCCTGGCGTTGAAGAGCGCGACATAGCGATCAAGCAGCCGCTCCAGTTCGGGATCGTGTGGCGGCGCCGCGGCCGGTTGCGCGGGTAGAGCGGCGAGCTTGGCGCGGCCGCGATTGAGCGCCGATTTGACGCCGCCCGGTGTCGAGCCGACCATCTCGGCGATCTCCTCCAGCGAATGGTCGAAGACATCCTTGAGCAGCACGCAGGCGCGCTCCTTCGGTGGCAGATGCACCACCAACCGCTCGATGGCGCGGCCGGCGCCCGGACCGGCCGGCTCGACCGGCTGCACCACGTCGTCGTCGGCATAGAAGGCCTCTGCCGCGTGCCGCGTGCGGCGATTGCGGATGAAATCGATGCACCTGTTATGCGCGATGCGGAAAAGCCACGGCCGCAGCGCCTGCGCATCGTCGAGCAGCTCGATCTTGCGATAGGCCTCGAACAGCGCCTCCTGCATGATGTCCTCGCCATCCAGCGCCGAGCCGGTCATGCGGGCGCAATAGCGATGCAGCCTGGCGCGCAGATGCGAAACCGTCTCCAGGAACGCGGCATAGCGCAGGTCGAACACGCGGTCGGGCTCAGGCCAGACCCGCATGCCTCGTGCCGTGTCGGGGGATTTGCGGATCTGCTGGTTAATCGCGGCACATAGGTCAGGGTCACCACGCCATTGGCAAAACGGTTGATGTCGACCAGTTCGAGATCGATCGGCCCGACGTCGTCGAAGGCGCGCTTGCCCTGCCCGACCCATGTCGGCACGATCGACAGATGATACTCGTCCACCAGCCCAGTGGAAAGCAAGGTGCGGTCGAGCTGCGACACGCCATATTTCAGGATGTCGCCCCCCGGCTGGCGTTTCAGCGCCGCGAGCGCCTCGGCGACGTCGCCCTCGATCAGCGCGGCATTCCACGACACCGTCTTCAGCGTCGTCGAGGCGACCAGCTTCTTCAGGCCGTTGATGCGGTCCATGTACGGACCCTTGGTCCCGGGCCAGCGCGCGAAGAACATCTCGTAGGTGGCGCGGCCAAGCAGGAAGAACTCGACGTTCGAAAGCGCCCGCAAGGCATGGTCCACATTCTCTCCGACGAAGAATGGCGACGCCCACGTCATCGGCGCCTCGATGACGCCATCCAGCGAGACGAAACTCGACACGATCAGCCGCCGCATGCTCACGCCGCCTTTTCGCTGGTCTTCTCACCGGGAGCCGGCAGCCCCAGTCTCGGCCGCACCCAGGCGGCGAAGCGGGCAATGGCGTCATCGGCCTCCGGCGCCCGCCCTGCCATCATCTGGAAGGAGTGGAGCATGCCGTCAAAGACGTCGAGCCGCGTCTCGACGCCCGCCTGCCTCGCCCGCTCGGCGAACATCCGGCTTTCGTCGACCAGCGTCTCGTCGGCGCCGACTTGCAGGAAGACGGGCGGAAAGCCGGAGAGGTCGGCGTAGAGCGGGCTGACTTCGGGATCGCGCCGATCGGCATCGCCGATGAAATTGGCCGCCAGCCAGTCGACGGCTTCCCTGGCGAAGGCCGGGTCCTTGTCGCGGTTGGTCTCGTAGCTGGCGCCGGTCAATGCCATGTCGAACCAGCCGGAGATGATCAGCGTGGCGACTGGCAGTGGCCGCCTTTGCGCGCGCAGCCGCTGCAGGACGCCATAGGTCGGCACCGCGCCGCAGGAGTCGCCGGCGATCACGATCCGCTTGGGGTCGAAGCCTTGGTCGACGAGCCAGTCCCAGGCCGATGTCGCGGCCTCGATCTGGGCCGGATGCTTCGCTTGGTGCGCCAGCGGATAGTCGTAGAGCAGCGCCCGGCAGCCGATGGCCTTGGCGAGATGACCGACCAGCTTGCGGTGCGTGTAGATCGAGCCGCCGATGAAGCCGCCGCCATGCGCGTAAAACAGCACCCGCTGCTCGTCGGCGCCCTTCGGCACGATCCACATCGCCGGCACGCCGCCGGCATCGACCTCGATATAATCGACGCCGCCCGGTTCGCCGGTCAGCGCCGTCCAATTGACGTCGTTGTAGTCGATGACCGCCTGCGGGCTGGTCAACTTGCCCGCATTGGCCGCGAGCGCGGCGTAATGGTTCCTGTTTGCCTGACTTTGCATGCTCGCCATGACCGTTTCTCCGTGGTGGCCGATCGCGGTCCGGCGCGACCTTCAGGCAAGAGACGGACGGGCAGGCAAAAAGGATACGTGCCGGCCCGCGTTTTTTCGGCGGCCTACGCCCCGCCCCGCAACATTGCCGCGTGGCGTTGGGCGAATTCGACGAACGGCGTCGCGCGCACGCCGAACATATCGTGGGTGGCAAGATGCACCCGCGATTTCGGCCGCCGCAGGCGCTCGGTCAACTGCTCGTCCAGCGCATCGGCGAAGTCGGCGGGGACGCCGGCGGCCAGCAGGTTGCGCCGGCGGTCCTGCGGGCTGATGTCGACGTAGCGGACCGGCTTGCCGATCGCCTGCGAAATCCGCGCCGCGATGTCGCTCATCGTCAGCGCCTCGGGTCCGGTCATGTCGAGGCTCTCGCCTTCATGGCCGCCACCGCGCAGCAGACGGACGGCGACCTTGGCGATATCCTCGACATCGACCGGCGACAGTTCGGTGCCGCCAAGCGCCAGATAGAAGGCGCCCTCGGCGGCGATGGTCGGCGCGTCGCGCAGATAGGCCTGCATGAACTGGCTGGGGCGCAGATGCGTCCACGCCATGCCGGCTCCTTCGAGATAACGCTCGACCTCCTCATGCATGCGCGTGAAGCGGAACTTCGTCGCGTCATAGCCGATGTTGGATTCGGCACCGGAAAACTTCACCACATGCGCGACGCCGGCCTGCTTGCAGGCGTCGATAAAACGGCACTGCGTCTCGACCATGTCTTGCGCGGCGGTCGAAATCATCAGCACGCGATCGACACCATCGAGAGCCGCGCCAAGCGTCTCCGCCCGGCGCATGTCGCCGTCGACCAGCTCGACGCCGGCAAGTCCGCCGAGCCCAGCCGCGGATGCCCGGTTAAGATCGCGAACCAGCGCCCTCACTTGATGCTTCTGCCGCGCGAACTCGCGCACGATTGTTTTGCCGTTCAGGCCGGTGGCGCCTGTCACCAGGATCATCTGTCTCTCCATTCAGCGTTGATGCGACCGCCCTTCCGGCGACCCACCTTGAAGACGAAGAGAAGCGGGCAAAGGATTCCGGCCAAACGTCTTTTTACCAGCGTGCGGCCTGCACACCGGCGATCAGCCTGCCGGCGCGTAGCGGCTGACCACCATGCCGCAGGCATAAGCCTTCGAGCCGAGCAGAAGCAGGTTTCGGAACCCGCCTTGGTCGAAGATGCGGCGGCCGGCGCCCAGCACGGCCGGATTGACGAACAGCTGGAACTCGTCGACCACCCCGGCCGCGATCAGCGCCGACGCAAAGCCCGCCCCGCCGAAGACGGCCATGTCGCCGCCCTCACCCGCCTTCAATGCGTTGACCTCGCGCGGCAGGTCGCCGCTCACCACCGTCGTGCGCTCCCATCGCGAGGTCTCGAGCCTGTCGCTCGGCACCACCTTGCGCGCTTCGACGATACGCTGGGCGAAGGCATAGAACGGATCGGCCGGATATTTCCGCGCCGCGTTGCCCCAATGGGTGAGGTAACCTTCCTCAGCCATCTTGCGGCTGAGCAGGATGGTGTCGATGCCGGCAAACACCGCGTTGAAATCACGCTTCAGTTCCTCGTCCCAGCCGATGTCGTCGCCCCATCCCCAAAGTTGCCAGGGGTGGTTCTCATTGGCACCGACAAAGCCGTCGACCGACATCTGCATCTGAAGGATGAGCTTTTTCATGGGGTTCTCCTCGTTTCCGGATTCCAGGCAGGAAGGATCACGCCGCGCTTTGCGAACGGGCAAAGACTTGTGCCCAGCTCTCGAAAGTGGTCGGCGTGGCGTTGCGGATTGACGGTGCCTCAAGTGCCCAGCGTTCACCCTTGTTGAAACTCGCCGCCGTTTCGCCGAGCGCATCGGCAAAGCTCGGTGACAAGCCGTTGGCGATCATCCCGGCGCGCGCCTCAGTGAATGGAGCCGCCTTGTAAGTGACCTGCCTCCCCATCGCGCTGCCCAGGATCGTGGTGGCCTGCTCGAAGGTATAATAGCCGCCGCCATGCAATTCGATAATCCGCTCGCTTGGAAAACGCGTAGCGTCCAGCAGGGCGGCGGCGCGCTGGCCGAGATCGCTGGCAGCAATCAAAGGCATCGGCAGATCGCCACGGAACGGCGTCATGAAGATGCCGGAAGCGGCCTGCTGGACAAAGCCCATGCCCTTGGCGAAGTTCTCCATGAAGAACGAGGCGCGCAAAAACACCAGTTCGTCGAGGCCGAGCGCCGCCAGCCGGTCCTCCATCAAGGCGGCGCCGAGCGAAGTTCCCATCCTGAGATGGGCGTTGAGGCCGCTGAGCAGCACGACGCGGCGCACGCCTGACTTCGCGATCGCCGCCGCCAGCCGCGCGCCGACTTCATCCTCGAAGCCATGAAGATCTGGCGCCGTGACGTCGAACGGAATCATTACATAGGCGCTGTCGGCACCGGAAAAGGCGGAGGCGAGCGCGTCGCTATCGTCAAGCGCGACACCCAGGCTGCGCGCCACGCCGCGCACAATATGCCCCTGCCTGGTCAGGACCTGGGCGACCGCCTTGCCAACCTCGTTGGTGGCCCCGATGACCACGACGGTTCTTGGTGAGCTGATTTTCCCGACGGCCTGACTCATGACGTCCTCCTGCTGGCCAAGTTGCGGCCCAACGATTTACTTTTGGAAGCATTTGACTGATGGAAAGAACGATGTCAATAGTAAAGTGATTTAAAAATGGAACCGTAGAGATGTCGACGCGTGAAAGATCCGGCTGCCCGATCAGCCTGTCGCTGGAATTGCTCGGCGATCGCTGGACGTTGCTCATCATCCGCGACCTGGTCTTCGCCGGCAAAAAGCATTTTCGCGAGTTCCTCCAATCCGATGAAGGCATCTCCTCGCGCACATTGGCCGAGCGGCTGCAGACGCTGCAGGACGAAGGCATCCTCACCCGCAGCGACGACCCTAGCCACGGGCTGAAGGCGATCTACCGGCTGACCGAAGCCGGCATCGATCTCCTGCCTGTGCTGGCCACGCTCGGCGCCTGGGGCAGCAAGCACCGCAAATCCGACGACAAACTCGCCCGTATCGCCGACGAACTGGCGGCCGGCGGCGAGCCGGCGCTGGAACGGATGAAGGCGGCACTGCGGGCGGAGCATGTTGTCTAGGAAGTGGCGCTGCCTCCTCCGCCTTGTGGGAAAAGGAGGCACTTTACGCGCCTCGGTTACGCCCAAAGGACACCGATGCAGCAAAGACCCAATTGACAACGATCTCTGTTTGTTCACTATAGGTTCCTGTCTATCAGCAATCGCGGATGAGCGGAACAGGATGGAAACGACGGCCACCATCCTGCATGCCGATCTCGACGCCTTCTATGCCTCGGTCGAGCAACTGCTCGACCCGTCGCTGCGCGGCAAGCCGATCGCGGTTGGCGGCGGCGTGGTGCTCGCCGCCTCTTACGAAGCGCGCGCCTTTGGCGTGCGCGGCGGCATGCCTGGACGCAAAGCGCGCGAGCTTTGCCCGCAATTGATCTTCGTCGGCGGCAATTTCAGCCACTACCAGCGGCTGGGCGACGCGGCGATCAAGGTGCTCGACGATTTCACGCCGGTGGTCGAACGCATCTCCATCGACGAGGCCTTCGCTGATGTCGCCGGCTGCACGCATCTGTTCGGCTCCCCGCGGGAAATCGCGACGGCGATCCGCGGCCGTGTGCGGGCCGAACTCGGCCTGCCGATCTCGATCGGCGTGGCTCGCACCAAGCATCTGGCCAAGATCGCCTCGCAAGTCGCCAAGCCAGACGGGCTGGTGGTGGTCGAGCCCGGCACCGAGCTTGCCTTTCTGCACGATTTGCCGGTCTCGCTGATGTGGGGCGTCGGCCCGGCAACCAGGGCGCGCTTGGCCGAGATCGGCGTCGAGACCATCGGCGAGCTGGCCCGGACCCACAGCGGCGCCCTGACCCGGCTGCTAGGCCCCGCGGCCGGCGAAAAGCTCGCGGCGCTGTCGTGGAACCGCGATCCGCGCAAGCTGGAGACGAAGCGCCGGGCGCACTCGGCCGGCGCGCAATCGGCGCTCGGGCAAAAGCCGGCCGTGGCGCGAGTGATCGTGCCCACACTGCTGCATCTGGCCGATCGCGTCGCCAGCCGGCTGCGCGCCAAGAACCGCCCCGGCCGCACGGTGACCGTGCGCGTGCGCTTTGCCGATCTCAGCGCCGTCACGCGCTCGATCACGCTGGAACAGCCGATCTCGGCGACCGCCATGCTGGCCGAGATCGCAGGGGATTTGGTGCGCGGCGTGCTCGCCGAGCATCCCCGGGAGAAAACGATCTCGCTGCTGGCGATCTCGGTCTCGCACCTGGAGGAGAGCACCGAACTGCAGCTCGACCTGCCGCTCGGCCTCGCCGACGAGAAGCGCCGCCCGGGCAGCCAAAAAGGTCTCGCGCGCTTCGGCGCCGACCGCGCCATCGACAAGATCCGCCAGCGTTTCGGCAAACAGGCGGTCGGCTACGGTACGGTGGCGCTGGAGGCGGCCCGCTCGGTGCCCGACGCATTCAGGGAACTGGCGGAGAAGGAATTGTGAGCGGAGGAGCCCTTCCCGTCGCTCACGCTTTGCGGATCGATGTCCCGAACCAGGCGGCGCGGTGGTCGTCACCAGCGCCGGCTTTCAATAGGTCTTCTTCACGGCACGCCCGTTGCGCGGCGGGGTCAGTTTGCAGATCGTCGACATCGCTGCAATGATCGAGGGAAGGAGCGGAGACGCCGATGTTCGGGGCCTTCTAAAGAGAGTTGCCGGGTGACTGTCCTCGACAAGGCAAAGCAATGGGCGAGAGCCATCAAGCGCGATGTGATGGCCCTATGGCTGGCCGCCCGCGATCCTCGCGTTCCCTGGTACGCCAAGCTTGCCGCCGGCATGGTCGCCGGCTACGCCCTCAGTCCTATCGATCTGATACCCGATTTCATTCCCGTACTCGGATATTTGGACGATCTGATCATCGTACCGCTTGGCATCCTGCTTGCGGTGAAGTTGATCCCCGCCGATCTGATGGCGGAGTTTCGCGCGGAGGCCATTCGCCGATCGAGGCCGACCAGCCGCGGCGGCCTCGCATTCATCGTCGGAATTTGGGTTCTGATGGCCGCCGCGCTCATCTGGTTATTCTGGCCAGATCGCTCGGCCTGATATGGATTTCAGGCTGGGCGTTTCCCGTCGCCCGGCAGACCACGAATGAAGTTGGTCGCCTGGTCGAAAGGTTCCCCACGTCAAAGCCTAGCGGTGCCGAAAATCCGGTCCCAGAATATCGACGTCACGCCGAAATTGGCGTTGTCGTCGATATGGTGGTGCACCGCGTGGCGGCGCTTGAGCGTGTAGAGATAGCTCGGATGGGCCGGATGCCAGTGGTGGATCATGTGGTGGACGCTGATGTACCAGAGATAGCCCAGCATCAACCCGCAACTCACCGCGCTGGCGGTCGCGAAGTCGGAGACCATCCAGACGGGCAGGAACGCCACCAGGCCATGCACGCCCAGGCTGAGCCAGGTCGGCGTGCCCACCGGACTGCGCTCCTCGACATGGTGACGGTCGTGCAGGTCCCGGATCCAGGGGACGTGGTGCAGCACGAAACGGTGCAGCACATATTCGATCAGCGTCCACAGGCCAAGGCAGATCAGCATCGTGCCGACCCAGTCCGGCGCGCTTTCTTCTCCGGCCTCGATCAGTCCGGCCACCCCCAGTATGGCGATCACCAGGGGATAGACCACGAAGTCGCTGTAGTAGCCGATCAGACCCAGCTGCATTCGGACGCCTCACCTGATTTTCGACGCCGCCCCAGAAACGATGCTATCAGTTTGCCGGACTCGCGTATGAGGTGCAATGCGGATGCATCTGACATAGCGTCGCAATTTTCAGGTGCAAGATCGGCAGCCATGATCGCTCAGAATCGGCCGGCTTCGCACCGGTGCCGCAAACGGACATGCAAACATGGCAAAACGCAGCGCGGGTCTGCTGATCTATCGCCGGAGCGATGACGGTATCGGGGTGCTGCTGGTTCATCCCGGCGGCCCGTTCTGGGCAAAGAAGGACGATGGCGCCTGGTCGATCCCGAAGGGCCTCATCGACGAGGACGAGGACGAATTGGCGGCGGCACGACGCGAGACCGAGGAAGAGCTCGGCATGAAGGTCGAAGGCCCCTTCGCTCGCCTTGGCGACTATCGGCAACCGGGCGGCAAGATCGTCATGGCTTGGTCCGTCGAGGCCGACATCGATGTGACCGCCATCAAGAGCAACACCTTCACCATGGAATGGCCGCCGCGGTCGGGATCGATGAAGGAATTCCCGGAGGTCGACAGGGCCGGCTGGTTCACCTTGGCCGAGGCCGGGGTGAAGATTCTGCAGGGTCAGCGCCCTATGCTGTCGGATTTGGCAGAACAGTTGGGTATCGAATAGTTGCCGACGGCAAAAGCCGCCGATCTCCCCTCGGAGGTCGGCTGTTCATCCCGCAAACCTGGCCGCGGTCCAAGCCCCGCCAGCCGCGTTCGACTCCACCGCGGCGGCGACGAACTTCACGCCGCGCGCGCCGTCGATCACGTCTGGCACCCGCGCCGCGCGGGCGGGATCCACCGCGCCGCCCGAGCGGTGGGCTCGGATGATGTCGGCGGCGTCGCGGTAGAAATTGGCGAAGGCCTCGATATAGCCTTCGGGATGCGCCGCCGGCATGCGCGACACGCGGCGGGATTCCTCCGTCGAGCCATGGCCGCCGCGCACCAGCGTGCGGGTTTCCTCGCCATATCTGGAAAAGCGCAGTTCCTCCGGCCGGCCGCCCGACCATTCGAGCCCGGCCCTGTCGCCATAAATGCGCACGGAGAGGTCGTTGTAGTGGCCGGGCGACGTCTGGCTGGCCAGGATCGTGCCGCGTGCGCCATCGGTCCAGCGCACCAGCACATGGGCATTGTCGTCGAGCCGGCGTCCGGGCACCGCGGTGAACAGGTCGGCCGACACCGTCTCGGCCTCGCGGCCCGAAATGAAGCCTGCCAGGTTGAAGGCATGCACGCCGATATCGGCCAGCACCGCCGACTGCCCCGCCCTCGCCGGATCGGTGCGCCATTCCGCCTGCTTCTGGCCGTCGGCATCGATCGGCTTGGTCAGCCAGTCCTGGATGTAGGCGCCATGCACAGACACGACCCGGCCAAGCTCGCCCGCCATCACCATCTCGCGCGCCTGGCGCACCATCGCGTAGCCGGTGTTGTTGAGCGTGACGACGAAGCGGCGGTTTTTCGCCTTCGCGAGTGCAACCAGTGCCTCGGCGTCCGTCAGCGTCGTCGACAGCGGCTTGTCGCAGATCACGTCGATGCCGCCCTCTAGGAAGGCGGTGGCGATCGGCGCGTGCAGATGGTTGGGCGTGACGATGACGACCGCCTCTATGCCATCCGGCCGCGCGGCCTCCGCTTTGGCCATGGCGCGGTAATCGGCATAGCTGCGCTCCGGCGCGATGCCGATCTCGGCGGCCGAGGCGGCGGCATTGTCCGGGTCGGACGACAGCGCGCCAGCAACCAGCGCGATCTGGTCGTCGAGGCGCATGGCCAGCCGATGCACGGCGCCGATGAAGGCATTGCGGCCGCCGCCGACCATGCCGACGCGCAGACGCTGGCGCGTCGATCCATCCGATGTTGCATAGACCATGTTTTCTCCTCGGGGCTGATCACTAGCGGGGTCGTCATCCCAGGGCGTAGCAAGGAGCGAAGCGACGCGCCGCAGACCCCAGGATCTGCGCGGCTGCTTCACCTTGGGATGACGAAATCGCCGAGCCCTCGCCCTATCCCCATCGAACACCATTTCCAATTTCCATATTGTAAAACGATCGTATCGCGCTAGCCTGAATTCATGAGCGGGGCGAGAAAACCATCCGGACGATCCAGTGCCGACGAGGCAGCGACGCGCAAACGCGGCCGTTCGCTGGCGGCACTTGGCTATATACAGCCGCGAACCTATGAGGAGCTGCGCGCGGTGCTGTCTTCCGGCACCGTGCATTTTCCCAAGCGCCTGCGCCAGGTGGCGATCTTCCTGTGGCAGCACCCGAGCGAGGTGGCGCTCGGCACCATTGCCCAAGTGGCGGCACAGGCCGGCGTGCAGCCCTCGACGCTGGTGCGCTTCGCCCAGATCTTCGGCTATTCCGGCTTTTCCGATTTCCAGGGCCTGTTCAAGGACCACGTCAAGGGATCGTGGCCGGAAGGCCGCGGCGAGCAGCGCGCCGAGGCCGAGCCCAGTGCCGCCACGCATTTCCTGCGCGGCATGGTCGGCGCCTCGCAGGCTTCGCTCGGCCGCATCGAAAGCGGCTTCGATATCGAAAGCTTCGAGAAGATGGTGGCGACGCTGGCCAAGGCGGACCTGATCTACGTCATCGGCTCCAAGCGCGCCTTCCCCGTCACCACCTATCTTTCGCTGACGCTTTCGCAGCAAGGCGTGCGCAATGTGCTGGTCGACAATGTCGGCTCGACCGCGCTCGATCAGGTCGGCTGCATTGGCGCACGCGACGCCGTGCTGGCGGTGTCCTTCAGCCCCTACAATTCGATCACGCCGGACCTGGTGGCCGTGGCGCATGAGCGCAAGGCGCGCATCGTCACCATGACCGACAGCACCTTTTCGCCGCTGATCCGCCTGTCGGACAGCTGGCTGGAAGTGGTGGAATCCGACTTCGCCGGCTTCCGCTCGCTGGCGGCGTCGCTGGCGGTGGGCATGGCGCTGGTCCAAGGCGTCGCGGCGCGCCGCGGCACATGAGACGCCGCTGGTACAATTGACTATCGGGAATTAGCATTCCATATTTCAAGAAATAGAAACTTTGTTCCGGGTGGAGGAATGGAGATCAGGCTCGAAGGCAAGGTGGCGCTGGTCACCGGGTCGACGCAAGGCATCGGCCGTGCCATCGCCGAGACGCTGGCGCGCTCCGGCGCTGCCGGCCTGCTGATCACCGGGCGCGACAGCAAGCGCGGCGAGGCCGTGGCCGCGGAACTGTCGGCCCTGGGTACGCCGACGCTCTTCGTCGCCGCCGACCTTGGAGACACGGAAACTCCCGCGCTTTTGGCGCAGGCCTGCATCGACCGCTTCGGCCGCATCGATGGCCTGGTCAACGCCGCCGGCCTGACCGACCGCGCCTCCTTCCTCGACGCGACACCGGACGACTGGTCGGCGCTGTTTGCCGTCAACGCCCGTGCGCCCTTCTTCCTGATGCAGGCCGCGATCGCCGACATGAAGAAGCGTGGCCAGGGCGGCGCCATCGTCAACATCCTGTCGATCAACGCCCATTGCGGCTCGCCGGAACTCGCCGTCTATTCCGCCACCAAGGGCGCGCTGGCGACGCTGACCAAGAACGCCGCCAACGCCCACCGCTTCGACCGCATCCGCGTCAACGGCATCAATGTCGGCTGGACCGACACGCCGGCCGAACGCATCATGCAGGCGCGGACGCTGGGCAATGGCCCGGGATGGCTCGACGCCGCCAATGCCGCGCAGCCCTTCGGTCGGCTGCTCAAGCCGGACGATATCGCCAATCTCGCCGTGTTCCTGCTTTCCGACGCGGCCGGGCCGATGACCGGCGCGGTGATCGACCAGGAACAGTCGGTGATCGGGGCGAACCGGTGAACGCCATCGAAAGGCTCGGGCCCAGACTGCTGGAGCGGCTCCCCGCAGCCGTGCAAAAGCCGTCATACGACCGCGCGGTGCTCTCACCAGGCATGGCGCATCTGGGCGTCGGCGCCTTCCATCGCTGTCACCAGGCCGAATACACCGACGACCTGCTTTCGCGACGGTTCGACCGCTGGGGCATCGTCGGCATCAACATTCGCCCGCCCGCCCTGGCCGAGACACTTGGCCGGCAAGACGGCCTCTACACAAGGCTGATCCGCGAGAACGATGATGTCGAGGCACGCGTCATCGGCAGCATCGTGAAGGTGGTCGACAGCCAGGACAGCGCCGCACCGGCGCTCGAGGTGCTCGTCTCCGCCGATATCGAACTGGTGACGATGACGGTGACCGAAAAAGGCTATTGCCATGTCCCCTCGACTGGCGCGCTCGACCTCGATCATCCCGACATCGTCCACGACCTCGCCAACCCGGAAGCTCCCCGCAGCGTGCCCGGTATCCTCACGCGGGCGCTGGAGCAACGCAGGGCCACGCATGGCCCGAAGCTGACGCTGCTCTCCTGCGACAACATTCCGACCAACGGCGTCATCCTGGAAAATGTCGTGCGGAGCTTTGCCGAACGGCGCGGCAATGGCCTGGCCGACTGGATCGCGGCCAATGCCGCCTTTCCCTCGGCCATGGTCGACCGCATCGCTCCGGCGGTGACACAGGACGATCTCGACAGCGTCAAGCGACGGTTCGGCTATCGCGACGCCGCCGTCGCCGTCGGCGAACCCTTCCGGCAATGGGTGATCGAGAAAAAGTTCGCCGGCCGCATGCCGCGCTGGGACCTGGCCGGCGCGACCTTTGTCGACGACGTCACCCCGTTCGAGCATCTCAAGATGCGGGTGCTCAACGGCGCCCAGACGACACTCGCCACGCTCGGCGTACTGGCCGGCCTCGAGCACACGTCGGATGCCATCGCCGACCCGCTGCTTTCGGTCTTTGTCAGGCGCATGCTGGTCGAGCAAACCCTGCCGACACTGATGCCGGTGGCTGGCATGAATCCATCCGCTTATGTCGAGCAGAGCCTTGGCCGGTTGAAGAACACCGCGATCCGCCATCGCAACCACCAGATCGCCACCGACGGCTCGCAAAAAATCGTGCAGCGCCTGCTCAACCCGATCCGCGACCGCCTGAACCTGGGGGCGGCCAGCATCGGCCTGCTGTCGGTGCCGGTCGCCGGCTGGATGGCTTATCTGATCCTGGCCTCGGCGCGCTTCGGCAAGCGCTGGCCGGTGTCGGATCCCTATGCCGGCAAGGTCGCCGCGATTGCGGACGAAACCGGCCACGATGCGCGGGCGCTGGCTTCCGCCATCCTGGCCATCGACACGATATTCGACCCGGGCCTTGCCGCGGACGAGACGTTCCGGCGGGCCGTCACGTCAGCGCTTGGCGAACTGCTTTCGGGCGATCCGATGGCGGCAGTCCGTCACAGTCTCGAACAAGATGAGGTCGCGAGGTTGAAGCGATCCAAACAATCGGCATTATAGGCATCGATCGCGGGTTCGCGGTCAGGGGAGGCATGATGAAACTTGGACTGCTCACCGCACCGTTCGCGGACACGCCGCTTGGCGAGGTCGCCGGCTGGGCAAGCTCTGTCGGCTTCGAGGCACTGGAAATCGCCTGCTGGCCGAAAACCTCCGGCGCGACCCGCCGCTATGCCGGCACCAGCCATATCGATGCTGATGGCACTTCGGTCTCGCGGGCGAAAGAAATCGTTGCATCGCTGGCGGAAAAGAACCTCACGGTCTCCGGTCTCGGTTATTACCCCAACCCGCTGCACCCGGATGCCGCCCATCGCGAGGCGGTCATCGGCCACCTGAAGAAGGTCATCGTCCTGGCCGCCAACATGGGCGTTCCCCTGGTCAACACCTTCTGCGGCGGCGATGCCTCCAAGACAGTCGACGTCAACTGGCAGGACGCGCTGAAAGTCTGGCCGGAAATCGTTGCCCATGCGCGCGGCCACGGGGTAAAACTCGCCTTCGAAAACTGCCCAATGATCTTCAGCCATGATGAATGGCCGGGCGGGCACAACATCGCCTATTCGCCGCAGGTCTGGCGTCGCATTCTCGAAGCCTGGGGCGGCGATGTCGGCATGAATTTCGACCCCTCGCATCTGGTCTGGCAGATGATCGACCAGGCCCGTTTCATCCGGGAATTCGGCCCCTATATGCTGCATGTCCACGCCAAGGACCTGATGATTGATCGTGATGGTTTGTACGAGCGCGGAATTCTGTCGGCGGGGATAGGCTGGCAGGTGCCGCGCATGCCGGGGCTGGGCGATGTCGACTGGAGCGGCTTCTTCTCGGGCCTCTACCGCGCCGGTTATGACGGATCGGTCATCATCGAACACGAGGACAGGCGATTTGAAGGCAGCGACGAGCAGGTGAAGCGGGGTTTTCTGCTCGCCCGCGACGTGCTGCGTCCCTTCGTCAAGTAACGGCAAAGCGAGCCACTTGACTCTGATTGTGAGTGGCGCGGCCCAACAGGTTAAAACTGAACTGAAAAACAATGTGGAGGAAGACTGAAATGAAGAACTATCTGACCATGGTCCCGCTGCTTGCCAGCGCGGCGCTGCTGGCCTCGGTGGGCGTGTCGTCCGCTGCCGGCAAATACACGATCGGCATTTCCAACACCGTGCAGGGCAATGGCTGGCGCGAGGAAATGGTTTGCGCCATGAAGGCGCAGGCGCTCGCCTCCGGCGAAGTGACCAAGCTCAACATCGCCCACCGCAACACCGATGCCGCCGGCCAGCTGGAAGACATCCGCAACCTGATCAGCGCCAAGGTCGACGCCATCGTCGTCAACCCCGCCGACCCGGCCGGCATCAAGGCCGGCCTGGAAGAAGCCACCAAGGCCGGCATCGTCGTCGTCGCCGTCGACCAGGCGGTCACCGAGCCGTCGGCCTACATCATTTCCAACAACCAGGAGCAGTATGCGTATCTCGGCGCCAAATGGCTGTTCCAGCAGATGGGCGGCAAGGGCGAGGTGTTTTACATGCGCGGCGCGGCGGGCGCTTCGGCCGATAGCGATCGCGACAAAGGCTTCAAGAAGGCACTGGCCGAATTCCCCGACGTGAAGGTGGCGCAGGAGGTCTTCACCGGCTGGCAGCAGGACCAGGCCAAGCAGCAGATGCTGTCTTTCCTGGCCACCGGCACGCCGTTCAACGGCGTGTGGACGTCGGGCATCGATAACGTCATCGTCGACGCGCTGGTCGAATCGCAGGCGCCGCTGGTGCCCGTGGTCGGCGCCGACAATGCCGGCTTCGTCGGCCAGCTGAGCTCGGTCAAGGGCCTCGTGGGTGCCGCCGTCACCAACCCCGGCTCGATCGGTGGTGCCGGCGTGACGCTGGCGCTGCAGATCCTCGACGGCAAGAAGCCGGCCCAGCAGACCGTGCTGGTCGACCCGCAGCTGTGGGAGAATGCCACCGAGGAAGGCAAGGCCAAGCTGAAAGCCGCCGCCGACCCGTCGCTGAGCCCCGAATGGCCGGTCTCGATCATGATCCCCGACTGGACGACGTATACCAAGGACCAGATCGTGGCCTGCAAGGGCCCGGGCGAGTAAGCAGCGGCTTTGCTGACCATGGTCGGCGCCGCCCCTCACTGTCCTGCCGGACATCTCTCCCGGTAAAACGGGGCGAGAGACGCTGGCCGCAACGCCGGAGGCAAGCCCCCTCTCCCCGTCTCTATATGGGGAGAGGATGCCGGCAGGCAGGTGAGGGGCGGCGCTGACATTCGCGGTTATTAGGCATATAAATCGAGACCCAAATCATTTGACCACCAGTCCCCTCCTCGACGCGTCAGGCGTCGCCAAGAACTACGGCGCGGTCGCGGCTCTCCGCGATGCGTCGCTCTCCGTGCTGCCGGGCGAGGTGCATGCGCTGATGGGTGCCAATGGCGCCGGCAAGTCGACGCTGGTGAAGATCCTGACCGGCGCGATATCAGCCAATGCCGGACGCATCCTGATCCGTGGCGAGGCGCGCGACATACGCTCGCCGGCCGCCGCGCGCCGGGCCGGGCTGCTGCCTGTCTACCAGGAGCCGTCGCTGATCCCCGATCTCGATGTGCTGTCCAATCTGCGGCTGACCGGCACGCCGGTCGAGCCGTTCCGCGCCTGGGTACGCGAACTCGGCATACCTGACCTCGACCTGCGCGACACCGCGCGCGACATCCCGCTCGCCATCCTGCGCGTGCTCGACCTGGCCCGCGCGCTGGCCGTCGAGCCCGACGTGCTGCTGCTCGACGAGATGACGGCCGCACTCCCCGCCAACCTTGCCGAAAAGGTGCTGGAAGTGGTGCGCCGGCAGGGCGACGCCGGCCGCGCCGTGATCTTCATCTCCCACCGCTTCGTCGAAATCTCGGCCCTTTGCGACCGCGCCACGGTGCTGCGCGACGGCGCGACCGTCGGCGTCGTCGACATCGTGCCGGGCGTCGAGGAAAAGATCGTCGAGCTGATGCTCGGCACTCGCATTGTCAAGACCCATGTCGCCGCCCGCGGCGCCAGCGAAGAGGCCCGCCCCCCTGCTCGCCCGCGCATCGCCGTGCGAAACCTGCGCGTCGGGACCAAGCTCAGCGATGTCTCCTTCGATCTCCGCGATGGCGAGGTGGCCGGCGTCGTGGCGCTGGAAGGCCAGGGCCAGGACGAACTGTTCGCCGCCCTTGCCGGCTCGATCAAACCATCGGGCGGCACGATCGAGGTCGACGGCAGCCCGGTGAAATTCGCCCACCCGATCGACGCCATCCGATCGGGGATCGCCTATGTGCCGGGCGACCGTTCCGAGGCGCTCGCCATGCAGCGCTCGGTGCGCGAGAACATTGCGCTCCCCTTCAGTGCCGCCTTGCGCAACTGGGGGCCTATTCGTATGCGCAAGGAGCGCGCCACCGTGGCGAGCGCCATCCAGCGCCTGCAGATCGACACCCGCGCTCAAGGCGAGGTGCAGCGCCTGTCCGGCGGCAACCAGCAAAAGGTCACCATCGCCCGCTGGATCGCGGCCGACGCGCGCACCATCCTGTGTTTCGACCCGACGCGCGGCATCGATGTCGGCACCAAGCAGGAGATCTATCGTCTGCTGCGCGAGCTCGCCGGCAACGGCAAGTCGGTTCTGTTCTACACCTCCGAACTGGAAGAAGTGCAGCGCGTCTGCGACCGCGTCATCGTCATCTTCGGCGGCCGCCTGGTCGATATTTTCCCCGTCGAGGAGGCCGACGAGCCGACGCTGATGCGCGCCGCCTACGGCCTGCCGCGCGGCGTCAAAGCGGATATCGGTATTTTGGCCGCACCCACGGCGAATGCCTCCGATGCGCCGGAGGCAACGCCATGAGCCATTTCCTGCGCCGGCAGGGCTGGGTAACAGGCCTGTTCGCCCTCCTCGTCATCCTGTTCATCGCCACCAAGATCATCCAGCCCGGCTATGGCAGCGGCGATTTCGGCTCGCTCGCTCGCGCCGTGCTGCCTTACGCCTTTGCCGTCGCCGCGCAAACGGTCGTCGTCATCGCCGGCGGCATCGATCTCTCGGTCGCAGCGATGATGGCGTTGACCAGCGTCACCGCCGCCTCGATGATGGCGGGCGCGAGCGAGGAATACGCGCTGTTCGTGGTGCCTTTCGTGCTCGCCATGGGGTTCGTGCTCGGCGCGCTCAACGGCCTGCTCATCGTCGTTACCCGCGTGCCGGACATCGTCGTCACGCTCGCCATGCTGTTCGTGCTGCAAGGCGCGGCCCTTCTGGTGCTCGGCGCCCCGGGCGGCGCGGCGGCCGAATGGCTGAAGGCGCTGATCTCGGGCACCGTGCCGATACCGGGCCTGCCCGACGCCGTCGACGCGTGGCTGCCCAAGGCGCTGCTGGTGCTGATCGTCTGCCTCTGCATCGTCTGGATACCGCTTCGACGGTCGCGCCTCGGCCTTTCCATCTACGCCATCGGCTCCAGCGAACTGGCGGCGTTCCGCAGCGGCGTGCCTGTCGCCCGCACCAGGGTCATCGCCTACGCGCTGTCAGGCCTGTTCGCGGCCATGGGCGGGTTGGCGCTGACCATGAGCACAGGCATCGGCGCGCCGATCCCCGGCCCCTATCTCCTGGCCAGCGTCGCCGCGGTCGTGCTGGGCGGCGTGGCGCTCGGCGGCGGCAAGGGCGGCCTGCTCGGCCCCATCGTCGCCGTCTTCGTGCTGCGGCTGGTGCGCACGGATCTCACCTTGCTCGCCATCGACCCCAACGTCACCGCCATCATCGAAGGCTTGATCATGGTCGCCGTGGTGATGTTCGGCGCCTTCATCACGATGCGAGGGCGGCAATCATGAAATTCACCCGCAGCGCTGTACGGCGCCGTAGAGCACCATCCTTCCAGAACGCCACCACCAAGCCCACCTCCTCGCGAGCAGGAGCCAACCCATGAGCACCACCGCGATCACGCCCGCGCCGGTCCCCTTCGGCCGCCGCATAAAACGCTTCATGGCCGACCGGCCCCTCATCCCGCTGATCATCCTGCTCGTCATCCTGGTGGTGATCCTGCAGATCCTGCGCCCCGGCATCGTCAACGAGCGCTGGATCGCCAACACCATCAAATTCGCCATTCCGCTGGCGATCCTCGCCGGCTGCCAGACCATGACAATGCTGACCGGCGGCATCGACCTTTCGGTCGGCACGGTGGCGACGATGAGCGCCTTCATCATGGCAACGCAGATCGTCAGCCAGGACCCGGCTGTGGCCTTCCTCCTGGCGATGATGCCGGCGGTGCTGATCGGCCTCGTCAATGGCATCGGCGTCGGTGTCTTCCGCGTCCACCCGCTGATCATGACGCTGGGCACCAGCCTGATCGGCACCGGCTGCCTGCAGGTCTACCAGCGCACGGTGATCGCGTCCGGCGCCAAGATCCCCGACTTTCTCGCCTGGCTGGGTACCGGTGTCACCCCGGTACTCGGCTTTGCCTTCCCCAACGCCCTGCTGCTGTTCGTGCCGCTGGCGGCCCTCATCGTCTTCACGCTTGCCCGCACCGGCTTCGGCCGCCTGCTCTACGCCGTCGGCGACAATGAGCGCGCGACGCGCTTGTCGGGCGTGCAATACTGGCAGGTCATCACGGCGCTCTACGTCACCTCCAGCGTGCTCGCCGGCGTCACCGGCCTGCTCTATATCGGCCTGATCAAGGCGCCGTCGCTGTCGCTCGCCGAACCGCTGGTGCTGCCCTCGGTCGCCGCCGCCGTCATCGGCGGCACCTCCATCTTCGGCGGCCGCGGCGGCTACACCGGCACCATCATCGGCGCGCTGATCCTCACGGTGCTGACGACGCTGCTGACGATTTTGCAGATGCCGGAGGGTGCGAGGCGGATACTGTTCGGGTTGATCGTCCTGTTCGTGACCGCGGCCTATCTGCGCATTGTCGAGGACAAGTAGGCGCGGGCCGGGACTATTGGCACGGGGCAGCCGCCCCGCCGACAAGGGAGACGAAGTCATGGAAAAGATCATCCTGGACTGCGATCCCGGGCACGACGACGCCATCGCCATCCTGCTTGCGGCGGGAAACCCGAATATCGACCTTCTCGGCATCACGACGGTTTCGGGAAACCACAATGTCGAGAACACCACGCGCAATGCTCTGGCCGTATGCACGGCCTACGGCATCAAGGTGCCGGTGGCGAAGGGCTCACCCGGCCCGCTCATCGGCGAGCAGGTGCTGGCCGTCGAAATCCATGGCGATACCGGGCTCGACGGCCCCGTCCTGCCGCCCGCCTCGTTCGAACTCGACAAGCGGCATGCCGTCGACTTCATCATCGACACGGTCATGGCACACGAGCCGAAAACCATCACGATGGTGCCGGTCGGTCCCTACACCAACATCGCGCTCGCCATCCGCAAGGACCCACGCATCATCGATCGGGTGAAGGGCGTCGTCGCGATGGGCGGAGCCTACACGCGCGGCAACATCACGCCAGCGGCGGAGTTCAATGTCTATGGCGACCCGGAGGCCGCCGACGTCGTGTTCCGCGCCGATTGGGATGTCACCATGGTCGGCCTCGACCTCACGCACCAGGCGCTGGCCACTCCGGACCTGCAAAACAGGGTGCGCGCCGTCGGCGGCCCGATCGCCAAGTTCATCCTCGATATCTGGGAGTTCATAGCGACCACGCATGGCGGCCTCCTGCAGATCGAGTATCCAGCCGTCCACGACGCGTGCTGCGTCGCGGCCATGATCGACCCGACCGTCTTCACCACCGAGAAGGCCGATATCCGCGTCGAAATCGCCGGGCGGTGGACCAAGGGCATGACGGTCTGCAATTTCGAGAAGATGGGCGGGATGCACCATTTTGGCGGCACGGCGAGCGAGCAGGTCGACTTCCGCCATACCGTGGCGATGAAACTCGACCATCCGAAATTCTGCGGCCTGATCGTCGATGCGCTGGAGCGGTTAACCCACGCCAAGGCCTGACGGGTGAAGGTTTCGGCGATGTTCACAGGGATTAAGTGGCTCCGTATAGAAAGCCCGCCGCGCCATTTTTGCGGCACGGCGGGCCGCCCCCGTTGGCCAGGGACGAACTACCGGCATCACTCGATGATCTGCACGACCCTGCGTGTATCGGGGTCAACCAGAACCGCATGATCGCCGACAACAGTGTATTTGTATCTGACGTCGGGGACGTCGATTGTATGAAGCTCGACTGTGTCAGGGAGAGCGGAGCCGACGTTGAGTTCGACGCCGAGCAGGCTGACTGACGCGAGTTTTTGCTTGTGGATGTATTCGCGGACGACCGTCTGCTGCTCGGGCTTGAGAATTACGACGTCTCCCGCGAAGGAAGCACCAATTCCAGCCATAAGCGCGAGGGCCGCGACAGCGCCGACAAGATATCTTTTCATGACAAGTCCTTTTGTGAACTAAGAAACATTTTCAGAGGCCAGAATTATTCTGGCCTCTGCCGCAGCCAATCAGCCACCATTGGCAGGTGCCGCGGGCTTCGCGGGCGCTGAAGTGGCCGGAGCTTCCACCTTTGGCGCCTCAACCTTCACGTTGATGTCCTTCCCGCCGCCGCCACCAATGTTGATGACACCGGTAAATATCAGCAGGACAACGATGGCGATTATCGCAAGAACAATAGCGACCGCAGTGCCGCCACCACCTCCAGAATTAACAACAGTTGGACCGTCAGCCATGACTTTCTCCTCTCCTATTCTTTGAGTTGTCACCGGTCACCAACGGCTCCCGCTGCATTGCGTTCCCGGGCAAGGCTTAGGTCTAAGAATTGGCAAGACTGAAGTCGTATGCGGCAACCCATTTCTTGCCGATACGTTGGGTTTCGCGCCGGAGCAACGCAGCCAATCATCCATCATCGCGGAATCCAGCTCGACCGCCGGATATTCTGAGAGCGAGGCAAGCAGTGACATCAGCCCAGAGACCGAGCATCCACGACGACAATCGCCCCGCAAATGACAATGATGTTCAGGCCCCGGAAATCCCGTCGGGCCCGCCCGTCTGTCTGAGTGAGGACGCCAACATGGTCGATCTTGTCAGGCGAACCGAGCGCTTGGCCATCGCCGTTGTCGTGGGAATGGCGATCTGCCTGACGCTTATCCCGGCGATCTATGTTGCCCTCACCTACGGAATGTAGACGGTATCAGCCGTCTGTCCGCTCCGAGGCAGGCGCATGCCGGACATGTTCCCGCGCGCCATCAATCCCGAGAATCTCAGACAAAAAAGAACCCGCCCCGGCGTCAACCGAAGGCGGGCTCTCTCCGTTTTCCAGTCCGTTGATAAAGCATTCGACGGCTATCAACCTCCAATGCCCGAGAGCGTTCCACCGGAGTGATGAACTATGCTTCGATCTGCCCGTCGAGGCAGGGCTTGCGCCGGCAAGCTTTGCTCTCTTTCGGCGAACTCAATCTTTCTTCCACGCCGCCAGCAGCGGGCCCTTGCTTCCATAGACGGGGTCCTTGCGCGGACGGCCGACCTTGGGGATCGTCACCACCGCCTTGGCGTGATCGGCGGTGGTCGTGCATTCGTCATAGGTGCCGGACGGCGGATAGGCGCCAACGACGAGAAAGTCGTCCGAAGCGGAGATGCGCTGGTGCCCCGTGCCGGCCGGAAGAACCGCGACATCGCCGGCCTTCAGCGCCAGCGTTCGGCCCTTCTTGCCGCCAAACCGGACCTTCGCCGTGCCACGCGCCACGCCGAGCACTTCGTGGATGCGCGAATGGTAGTGAACATAATCGTAGATGCCGTTGCGCCAGCTGTCTCCCCAGCCATTGGCCGAGAAAAGCGCCTCTAACACGGCCGCGGGATCGAAGTCTTCCGGCAATCTCACTGCGCCGCGATAGACGACCAGCGGCCAGGACGGATGGTTGGGCACCAGGCCATCATCGCCAAACCTGAACTCGTTCGCTTTGCGCGGCCTGACAAGGTCGGCCGCCTGACGGCTGTCCGGTCTTGCGGCACCGGTCACCTGTTCGGCCACTTTCTTGATGCTTTGCAGGATGCTCATGACGTCGCCTCGCCTCGGGGAACCAACGCTGATTCAACCCGATGGCCATCGCTTGGTTCCCCGCGGGCTCGCGCCCGCCACCGCCGCGAGGCGGATCGCTGAAGATCAGACGGACCTGCCGCCTCGCCCCGCCTGCAGCGCATTGTCCATCGCAGCGGCCGGCGAAACCATATCCGGCAGCAATATGTCGTTGCGGCGTGCGAAGGTGACCAGCGTCGCGCGCACCGTCTCCGGGTCGATCTCACCGGCGATGCCCGCCTTGCAGGCATTGAGGGCGACAGCATGAGCGCCGTTGCGGCTGGCGGCCGGCCAGTCCTGCAACAGCGCGTAGGCTTCCATCACGCTTTCGATCTTCCTCGGAAAGCCCATTCCGACCAGAATGGTCACCGGTTCTTCAAACTGCCAGCGATTCATGGCTTGTGCCTCCTCTCGATTGTGCGGACCCGCGGCGGGCCGAACACCGGAAGGCGCGGCCGGCCGCGTAAGGTTCATGGGACTGCCCGTAAGTTTATGGGACTGAATGTCAGCGCTCAGCCGCCGGCCGAGGCCTCGGACGCCTCCGACACCTGTTGCGCGGCCAGGAACATCAGCGTCGCGGCAACGGTCCGCCGCTTCCAGCCGGCGGCTTCGGCCCTGTCGAGCAGTTCCGCCAGCAGCGGCTTCAACGCACCGCGGCATTCGCTTTCATAGGCCAGGAACTCCTTTGCCTGATGTGTCGGCGCGGGCACGGGCCCAAGGTCAGCAAGCGCATCCATATCTCTCTCCCTTCAACCGATGCCCGCTCCCTGTCGAGGGAGCGGGCGGACTGGTCGGACCTCAGAAGTCCATGCCGGCGCCGGCCGGCATTGCCGGGCTGGCGGCTTCCTTCTTCGGCTTCTCGGCCACCATTGCCTCGGTGGTCACCAGCAGGCCGGCGACCGACGCGGCATCCTGCAGCGCGGTGCGCACCACCTTGGCGGGGTCGATCACGCCCTGGCCATAGAGATCGCCGAACTCGTTGGTCTGAGCGTTCCAGCCCCAGCCGAATTCGCTCTTCTCGCGCAGCTTGCCGACGATGATCGAGCCTTCAGAACCGGCATTTTCCGCGATCTGGCGGACCGGCGTCTCGATGGCGCGGCGCACGATCTCGACACCGGTCTTCTGGTCGGCATTGTCCGTCTGGACAGCATCGAGCGCCTTGGCGGCCCGAAGCAGCGCGACGCCGCCGCCGGGCAGCACGCCTTCCTCGACAGCCGCGCGGGTCGCGTGCAAGGCATCGTCGACGCGGTCCTTGCGCTCCTTGACCTCAACCTCGGTCGAGCCGCCGACGCGGATCACCGCGACACCGCCGGCAAGCTTGGCCAGCCGCTCCTGCAGCTTCTCGCGGTCATAGTCGGAGGTGGTCTCCTCGATCTGGGCCTTGATCTGCGCGACGCGGCCCTGGATTTCTTCCTTGCGCCCGACGCCGTCGACGATGGTGGTGTTTTCCTTTTCGATCACCACCTTCTTGGCGCGGCCCAGCATCTCCAGCGTCACATTCTCGAGCTTGATGCCGAGATCCTCGGAGATCGCGGTGCCGCCGGTGAGGATCGCGATGTCTTCCAGCATGGCCTTGCGGCGGTCGCCGAAGCCCGGCGCCTTGACGGCCGCGACCTTGAGGCCGCCGCGCAGCTTGTTGACGACCAGCGTCGCCAGCGCCTCGCCCTCGACATCCTCGGCGATGATCAGCAGCGGCTTGCCCGACTGGACCACCGCTTCCAGCACCGGAAGCAGCGCCTGCAGGTTGGCGAGCTTCTTTTCGTGGATCAGCACGTAGGGCTCGTCAAGTTCGACGCGCATCTTGTCCTGGTTGGTGACGAAATAGGGCGAGAGATAGCCACGGTCGAACTGCATGCCTTCGACGACTTCCAACTCGGTCTCGGCGGTCTTGGCTTCCTCCACCGTAATGACGCCTTCATTGCCGACCTTCTCCATCGCTTCGGCGAGGAAGCGGCCGATCTCGGCGTCGCCATTGGCGGAGATGGTGCCGACCTGCGCGATCTCGTCGTTGCGGGTCACCTTGCGGGCGTTGGCCTTCAGCTCGGAGACGACGGCGTCCACCGCCTTGTCGATGCCGCGCTTCAGGTCCATCGGGTTCATGCCCGAGGCAACGGCCTTGGCGCCCTCCTTGACGATGGCCTGGGCCAGCACGGTCGCGGTGGTGGTGCCGTCGCCGGCAAGGTCATTGGTCTTGGAGGCTACTTCGCGCACCATCTGCGCGCCCATGTTCTCGAACTTGTCCTCAAGCTCGATTTCCTTGGCGACAGTGACGCCATCCTTGGTAATGCGCGGCGCACCGAACGACTTTTCGATGACGACATTGCGCCCCTTGGGGCCGAGCGTCACCTTCACCGCATTGGCCAGGATATCGACGCCGCGCAGCATCTTCTCGCGCGCTTCGGTATGGAATTTTACCTCTTTGGCAGCCATTGGATCACTCCTCTATCTCTAGGCAGCATTCGTTGACTGGTGGATTTTCTAAGAAGCCGTCAGGCGGCCTTCTTCACTTGCGCGGTCTGTTCGATCACGCCCATCACGTCACTTTCCTTCATGATGAGCAGATCCTCGCCATTGAGCTTGATCTCGGTGCCGGACCATTTGCCGAAAAGGATGCGGTCACCCACCCTGACATCCAGCTCGGTCAGTTTGCCGCTGTCGTCGCGCGCGCCGGGACCGACGGCGATGACTTCGCCTTCCTGCGGTTTTTCCTTGGCGGTATCGGGAATGATGATGCCGCCGGAGGTCTTTTCCTCGGCCTCGATGCGGCGGACCAGGATACGGTCATGCAATGGACGGAACGCCATGTCGTTCTCCTCTTGGGACAAACAGGTTTTCAGCTTCCTCCACACCGGACCGGCAATTCGGGCCGATGCGGAATGCGGCGACCCTTTGTCAGGCATCGCGCGCGCATATCGAGCTAGTTTTCCCTTTTTTCGGTTTCAAGAGGCCGGCCAGAAAATTTTAGCACTCACGCCGTCGGAGTGCCAACTCACTGTTATAGCGGTCTTATTCGCTCTGCGTCGGGAGCCGCCCCTTGAATTTACGCCTAGATCCGGCAAAATTATCCGAGCCGGTACCATCGCCGGCGCCGGAACCGCTCACCCTCTGAAGGAGTTGTTTACCGACGGCGCACATTGATGGGCCGAGAGACTTTTTCGCCGTTGCGGCCACCGCTGCCGCCGAAAGGAGACACGAATGATCGCAAGCGTCAGCAAGGAGTTCCGCCTCCAGATGGAAGGCTATGGCCTGACCACCGCACAAATACATTACCGTCTGCCTGACCATCGGAGCCTGCTGCAGCTTTATGTCTGGCAGGACTACGACCTGGCGCCGGAGTTCCCCGAACTCAAGGGCTTTCTCTCCTATTGGGAGCGCGAATTGGACGGGCCGCTTCACTCCGTCCACATCGCCCACCACCGGCTCATCACCCCATCGGAATGGCGGGCGGTCGACGGTGTCATCACGGTCCAGTAAGGGCGGCGTCATCGCGCGGTGCTGACCTTACCAGAAGCCGACCAGCGACCTCACCATCAGGTCCGCCATCGAGAACCAGCGGATCAGCGTTTGTCGATGAGATCGCAATGCCGCCACGGCAGCGTTGGATGCCCTCACAAAGCCAGGCTTCCCTGTTCCGCCCCCTCCGCATTGGGATCGCCGGGCGCCGTTGCCCAGGCGAGTTCGACCAGCGTCACGGTGCGCTTCCCCGTGCCGTCGAGCTGGCAGACGATGAGGCCCTGCTCCTCGATATAGGTGAGCAGCCGCCGGGCGCGGCGCATGGAGTGCGAGCCGTAGGCGCGGGCAATCGCGCCATCGCTCGGGCACGGCCAGCCCTCCTTCGCCGCGCGCGCGATCATCATGAACACGCCTTGCATGTCCTCCGGCAGCAACGAAGCGCGCACCGAGACGTCGCGCCACACATCGTCCTCGCTGGCTTCGGCCCCCAGCCCGGCACGGGCGCGCGTCAACATGCGCCGGAAGGTGGGCAGGTCAGGCACGACCGAGGCGAGGCCCTCGATGCGGCAGCGCACGACAAACTCCTGGTAGAGCACCCCGATCACGCGGAAGCCCGCGTCAGGTTGTGCAAGAATGGCGCGCAGCACGCGGTCCACCCGCTCGCGCCGCTCCGCCAGATCCTCGGCGCTGACTTGCGGCTCCGCCGGTTCGGGGCGGATTTCCAGCGCAGCCGACTTCGCCGCCATCAACTGGTCGAGCAGGTCCGGCGACGCCACCCGGCGCGGCGCGCGCATCGTCTCGGGCGGCGGGGCGGCCAGGATGATGGCGCGGGCATCCTCGAGCGCCGCCTCCGGCAGCGGCATCAGCTTGGGCGTGCCGTTGCGCGGGCTGGTGTCGGTCGGGCCGATGCGCAGGCCGAGCGGCCGGCGCGACAGTGCCGGCCCCAGCGCCATGAACTGGCCGCGCTCCAGATCGCGGAACGCCTCCGCCTGCCGCCGCTCCATGCCTAGGAGATCGGCCGCGCGCGCCATGTCGATATCGAGGAAGGTGCGGCCCATCAGGAAATTGGAGGCTTCCGCCGCGACGTTCTTGGCGAGCTTGGCCAGCCGCTGCGTGGCGATGATGCCGGCAAGCCCGCGCTTGCGGCCCCGGCACATCAGGTTGGTCATGGCGCCGAGCGAAAGCTTGCGCGCCTCGTCCGACACCTCGCCGGCCACCGCCGGCGCGAAAAGCTGAGCTTCGTCGACCACCACCAGCATCGGGTACCAGTGGTCGCGCGCGACCTCGAACAGCCCGCCGAGAAAAGCGGCGGCGCGCCGCATCTGGTTCTCGGCATCGAGGCCTTCGAGGTTGAGCACGGTCGAGACCCGGTGGATGCGCGCCCGCTCGCCGGCCGCCTGCAGGCCGCGCTCGGTGTGCTCCTCGGCATCGATCACCAGATGGCCGTAGCGTTCGCCCAGGGATACGAAGTCGCCTTCCGGATCAATGATGGTCTGCTGCACCCAAGGCGCGCTCTGTTCCAGGAGACGCCGCAAGAGGTGCGACTTGCCGGACCCCGAATTGCCCTGCACCAGAAGGCGGGTCGCCAGCAACTCCTCGAGATCGAGTTTCGCCGGCGCGCCCGCTGTCGTGTGTCCCATCTCGATCGCAACGGTCATGCCAGACTCATCAGCTCCTTCGCGGACGGGCTTAGCAATCCGATCGCGGCCCGTCGAGCGTGGCATGGCCGGCGATTCGCGTTGCGCACAGCCGAGACAATGACGATCTGGCCGCGATGGACGGCCGCAATCCGGCGGGCCTGCCGTTTACGGCCCTGACCTGTGGATAGTAACCGCCTGTTCACCATGGGCCGGCGTTTCGATTGCGGCGGCCGGTCATCCGCTTAGCCTGGCCTCTGCATCGCCCCCCAAAGCGATGCACCCCAACGCCCCCAAATGGCGGCCGGCGTTTCAAGTTTCTCTCCAAACGTATACGCCGGTCGCCACCCTTTCGACTACAGCCTCGGCGCCTCATGCGGCTCGACCTGTCCTGGGACTGGCGGCAATCGCGGCGCGTCCAGACCCTCGAAGGGATCACGCCAGGCGTCGATCGCTTCAAGCCGCCGATACCAGCGATCGACCAGTCGATAGTCGCCGAGCGGCAGGCCCGCGACATCGTTGAAAGGCAGGAAGGTCGCCATGCGGAAGTCGGCATAAGAAACTTCGTCTCCGACCAGCCATTGCCGGCCCGCAAGCGCGGTCTCCAGGATCGCCGCCGTCGTGTGAAACAGTTTCAGCCCATCCTCGACCAGTTGGTGATCGATCGGCCCGATGTGATAACGCTGCTTGGTGCCGCGCTCGAAATGCACCATGTCGCAGGCCCGCATGAAATTCTCCTTGCCCCAGCTCAGCCAGCGGATCATCTCGGGCTCATCGTCGCCGCTGCGCCAGAAATCGGACCCCATGTCGCGCGACAACCGGCAGGCTATGGCGTCGGCCTCCCACAGGCTTCCGCCGGGCCAGACCAGTATGGGCAGGGAAAGGTTGGGATTGAGCGGCCGGAATCGGTCCGCTTGCCCCGGCGCGAACGGCGACGCGAATTCGAAGGTCACCCTCGCCCCGAGATGACGCGCCGCCGCGACCCCCAGGCGCGGATTGGGGTTGCGGCTGAAGTACAGTTTTGTTTCCACCCCAGCCGGCATCGGCTCGACTTCGTCACTCATGAATGCCTCTCCTTGTCTCGGCGACCGTCGCCAGATCAAGGACGGATGCGGCTGGTGCAATCCGACAAATCATCCACTCCCCGCGCGCCGGGCGGAACGAGCAGCCTATCGAAACAGGATGGGTTGCGCAAAGTTTGGGTTGACCGTCTCCGACGACGAGGCGACACTTCATCCCACAGCAAGGCAGGAGGAAATACGATGGACGAGCCCGACCGCTGGCGCCACATGTCGAGCGCGCCAAAAGACGGCAGCCGGATCCTCGTGACGGTCCGCCCATCCGAGCAGGGGCCGGCGGAAGTCGACCTCGCCTACTGGTCACGCGCCGATCAGTTCGGTGACGAGGGCTGGCGCGCCTCCGATTCCTCGCCCGGCCGCGTCGTCGAATATGCCGAGCCGGAGCTGAAGTGCTGGATGCCGATGCCCTCGGCCAATCTCAGCCGGGGCGCCTCGATGCCAGCGCCGTGGGAAGGCGACGACGCGCAACAGCTGGACGGCTCGGGGATTTAGCGCGCCGGCCGCTTCGTCCTCTCAGAACAGAAACGCCGCCGTCACCGGATTCGGACCGTTACGGCCGTCAGCCGAATCCATGCCGGCGATCGTCTCCAGGTCCTGTGCGTCCAGTTCGAAATCGAAGACATCGAAATTGGCCGCGATGCGGTCCTGGCGCACCGACTTCGGGATGACGATCAGCCCTTGCTGGAGATGCCAGCGGATCATTGTCTGCGCTGTGGACTTGCCGTGTTTGCGGGCAATGCCTGATATGGTCGGGTCGCTCAGCAACCGGCCGCTGCCCAGCGGACTCCAGCTTTCCGTATGGATGTCGTGCCGGGCGTGAAATTCCCTCAGATCGCGCTGCTGGAAGCGCGGGTGCAGCTCGATCTGGTTGACGACGGGCGTCACGCCCGTCTCGCCGATGATGCGCTCCAGATGATCCCTGTTGAAATTCGAAACGCCGATCGACTTGATGCGGCCGGCCTGCTGCAGCTCGACGAGCGTCTTCCACGCCTCGACATATTTGTCCTGGCTGGGCACCGGCCAATGGATCAGGAACAGGTCGAGCTGCTCGACGCCGAGCTTCTTCATCGTGTCGTCGAAGGCCCGAAGCGCCGCATCGCGCTGGTGGGCGCCGTTGCGCAGCTTCGAGGTGATGAACAGCTCTGCCGCCGGCACGCCGGCGGCGCGGATCGCCTCGCCGACCCCTTCCTCGTTCCGGTAGCCCTCGGCGGTGTCGATCAGCCGGTAACCGGCCTGGATCGCCCAGCCCACCACCTGCGCCGTGATGTCGTGATCGACCTGCCAGACGCCAAGGCCAAGCTGGGGAATGGCGGTGCCGTCGTTCAACGTGATCTGTTCGGGCATGGGAGAATCCTTTTGTGGGGGGATGGTCCAGCCTATCTAGGTTTGGCATCGCACAACGGCCAGTCGATTGGGGAAAATTCGCGGACCCTTATTTCGGCCGGCGCACCGCCCTCACCACGCCGGCGTTTCCGCTGCCGCAGAACAGTCGGTCGGCGCCATCGGATTCCAGCCCCGAGATGCCCATGCCGGCAGGCATGTCGAGCTTCTCCAGAACCTTGCCCGTCCGCGGGTCGACGCGGCGCAGATCGCTTTCGTCGCCCTCCCAGGTGGCGTGCCACAATTCGCCGTCGACCCAGGTCACCCCGGTGACGAACCGGTTGGATTCGATGGTGCGCAGGATCGCGCCGGTCTCGGGGTCGATCTGGTGGATCTTGCGCTCCCGGTGCTGGCCGACCCATAGCGTGCCTTCGGCCCAGGTCAGCCCGGAATCGCCGCCATTGCCGGGGGCTGGAATGGTGGAAAGCACCTCGCCCGTGTCGGGATCGATCTTCTGGATGCGGTCCTTGGCGAGCTGGAAGAAATGCCGGCCGTCATAGGCGGTGCCGGCATGTGCCGCGACATCGATCGAGCGCAGGGCCTGCCCGCTCTCCGGATCGAAGGCGTTCAGCCTGTCGCCTGAGGCGAACCAGACATTCTTGCCATCAAAGCTTACCCCGGCCACTGTATTGGCACCGGGAAAAGGCCCGTATTCCCTCAAGATTTCGGCTGCCGAATGTTTCATGTCCTTGTCCCTCGATGGTGGTCGTCGTCACTTTCTAGCCATTGGGAAGCGGCGCGGGGAGTAACAAGGTGGTCGTGAAACCCGCCACCGGCGGCGTCATCCAGCGGCGCGCCCGGCCATGGCCGAAGGATTGTACCTTGCCGGCCTCGGCAAGCGGCTCAAGCGCCCGCTGCACGCTGCGCTGGCCGGTTCCAAGTGCCAGCGCCAAGGCCGAGCTCGACCAGGCCTCGCCGTCGGCCAGCAAGGCAAGCACGGCCGCGTGCCGTTCCTCGATCGGCCGCGCCAGCACCACCACTGCATGGGCCTGGCGCGGCACCAGCGTGAAGCCATGCCTGGTGGCGCTGATGCCGGCCAATGCGCGAAACTCGGCACGCAGCCGCCCGATCTCGACGCGCAGGCGCGCGCGATGCGATTCATCGGCATGCTTGCCGCCGAAAGCCCGCGCCACGAGTTCCCCCCGCGACACATCACCGGGCCAGGCTTCGGCGAGCGTCCGCGCCAAGGCGAACAGCACAGGCCGGCTCGCCAGCGAAACCGTGGTCCGCCCAACGCGCACGGCGTAGCGGAAAGCATCGACGACCAGCGCCGGCGATCCCTGCAATGCCTCGACCTCTTCGAGCAGCAGCGGCTGCTCCCTGCCCTGCGCGATCAGCCGCGCCGCGGGTGTCTCCAGTGCCAGCCACGCGCTGTCGACCTCCGCGATGAGGCCGGGAATACCGGCCTTGCGAGCGGCATGGCGCGCCCACTCCAGCGCCGCGCGCGCCGGCCTGGTCCGCAGGCGCCGCATGGCGATGCCGGCGACGGCGAGTTCGTGCGCGGCTCTTGCCGCCGGCGGCAGCGGCGCCGGGTCGAGCCCGGCGAGCACCTGCTCGGCCTCGTCGAGGCGGCCGATCAAGAGCAGGCGCCGTATCTTGAGGTGACCGGCATGCGCCGCGTTCAACCGGTCGCCATGCTTTTCCAGCGCCGTGCGGGCCGCGTCGAGCGCCTTGGCCGGCCAGCCCAAATCGCGCGAAACCAGCGCGATCTCGGCCTCGGCGACGACGCATCTGGCGCGCGCCACCGCCTCTTTCGGACTGAAGGCACGCGCGGCCCGCCGCAACAAGAGCTTGGCGCGATCGAAGTCGCCGAGCTGAGCCATGGCAATGCCGCGCAGCGCCAGCGCCGGCGCATCCTCGCGCAGGGCGACGCGGTCGAGCGCGCCGAGTGGATCGCCGGCCGCCAGCGCCAGCGCTGCCGCGGTGATCAGCGAGTCCATTCAAATCCCGTCACACTTGTAACTCCCACCTCGTCGCCGCGCCGCCCTAACTTACGTCAGTACCGTCAACCAGCAAGATGTGCCGGCAATGACGGCAGCAAGGGAGAACCAGAAATGCCTGCCTCCACCGACCTCGACCTCGACGCGGCCAATGATACGGCCAAGCACGCCGCACGCCACCCCTGCTGCGCCGGGCCGGATCTTTCGGATTTCGCCGCGCCTGCGGCTCCCCCACACGCCCAGGCAACACCACATCGCAACGACGCCACGACTGGCAAAGGAGAAGACCAATGACCATGACCATGAAGACCCCACCGATCGTCTCACAGCAGGATTGGAACGCCGCGCACGAAAAGATGCTGGTGAAGGAGAAGGCGACGATGCGCGCCAGGGACGCGCTGTCGGCCGAACGCCGGCGCATGCCGTGGACGGAAGTGGACAAGGCCTATGTCTTCGAGGGCCCTGACGGCAAGGTGAGCCTGCTCGACCTGTTCGAAGGCCGCCGCCAGCTCATCGTCTACCGCGCCTTCTTCGAGCCCGGCGTCTATGGCTGGCCCGATCATGCCTGCCGCGGCTGCTCGCTCGGCGCCGACCAGGTCGGCCACCTCGCCCATCTCAACGCCCGCGACACCACCCTCGCCTACGCCTCTCGCGCCCCGCAGGAAGACATCGAGCGGCTGAAGACACGGATGGGTTGGGAGATGCCCTGGTATACGATCACCGATAGCTTCGACAAGGACTTCGGCGTCGACGAATGGCACGGCCACAACGTGTTCATCCATGACGGGAACCGCATCTTCCGCACCTATTTCATCAACAACCGCGGCGACGAGGCTTTGGGCACCGTCTGGAGCTATCTCGACATCACGCCGCTCGGCCGCCAGGAGGTGTGGGAAGACTCGCCCGAAGGCTACCCGCAGACGCCACTCTACAGCTGGTGGAACTGGCACGACAATTACGATGCCGGAGCCGACAAGAAATGGGCCGAAGTGTCAGCTGCCGGCGAGGCCGCGTTCCGCGACAAGGGCAACCAGTAAGCTGGCGCAAGTCCGTCCAGCCTGGGTTCCTCTTCCCGCCTCCGGCAGGGCCGAGGACCCCAGGTCATGACGGGCCGCAACCATCAAGGGAATAAGATCATGAGCGATATCCCTTCCGGCATCGGCAGCGTGACCCCCGAAAATGTCGTCCCCCATGGCATAGCCGACTGGCTATGCCTCGCCGCGGCGCCGACCTTTGCGGTGATGGCGCTGCTTTCCCGTCTTCACGGCGGCGACGGGACCATGCTGTGCATGGGCGCCTCGCCGCTGGCCGGCTCGATCCTGACCGGCATGCCGGCCATGTATCTGCTGATGAGCGCTTTCCATCTGGCGCCGTGGCTGAGGGTGATGTCCCGCCGCTAGGCGCTGAGAAGGCATGGCTCTGCCCGACTCCGGCGCCCGACCTCACGTCGCGATGTCATTGACCGGCAGCAATGGCTTGGGAAGATCGCTCTCGCCGAGCCCGGCGCGCATCTCGATCTCGATGTCGCGGCAGATTTGCGAGATCGGCACGTCGTTGGCGTTGCCCTCGAAAGGGTTGGCGCTGCTCTCGCCGACCTGGTCGAGGGACATGTAGGCCCAGCCCAGCAGCGTGCTGAACGGGATCGTCAGCCAGATGCCGATCGAGCCGAGCATTCCCCCCAGCTTGCCCATGTCGGCGAACACCGGAACCACGCCGAACGGCAGCAGCGTGCAGAAGATCATGACGAACATGGAACTGACGATGGCGTATTGCCGGGGATAGGGATTGTTCTTGATGCGGTCGCAGCGCGCCTGCTGGTCGTGGAAGTCGCGGATCAGCTTCGTCAGTTCGCCATGGATCTGCGGCGGGACCTTGGCGTCCTTGAACAGTGCATTGACCTGGACAGACTGCAATTCGAGCAGGGCTATCGCCGGACGAGGCGATTTCAGGACATCCGCGGTCTGGTCGCCCAGCAGCGGGCGTAATTCGTCGGCGATCGAACCCTTGTCCTCCTGAATGTGGTAACGCCGTCGGTATTCGATATTGGCGGCCTTCCCCATGGATTCCCACGGCATCGGCCGCCGCAGCGCGTATCGCAGCGCCGTCATCCAGGCGATATGGCGGTAGATGAGCTGCCTGGCCGTCGGCGCATCGAGGAAATCCCGACAGAAATTCGACCATACGCGGCTGCTGGCCGTGATCTGCGTGAAGGCCTGCAGCGCCTCACTGCTGCGGGTGAACACCTGCGAGTTCTTGAAGCCGGCGACCAGCGACACCGTGGTGCCGAGCACCAGCACCACCGACCATGGCACGGAGAACCCGGCAATGCCCGGAAAGCGGTAGGCAGCCACGGCCAGCCCACTCACCACCACCATGTAGAGGACGCTGCGCCGTGACCACAGTGCGAAATCGATCACCTTGTAGGAACGGCCTACATACATTGAAATGCCCCTCAATCACGAACGGGCGGCAATCGGACCACCGGTAGCCTGACGCCTATCATATCGTTTGCACAGGGCGAAGAGCCGTCGACCGCGGTGTGCGCAGGACGCCGCCATGGGCACGGGATCTCGCCCGCGCCCGTGATCGTTCCCCCTATCTCAATTGCACTTCGGCTTGGCGAGTTGCAGGCGTCCGCCAGCTCCGCCCGGCGAGTGGTTGTGGAAGACCGTCTTGAAGGATTCCAGCAGCACCGGACTGCACCGCGGCAAGGCCTGGACTCCGATCGACGCCGGCGTGGGTTCGCCAATAAGCGCCTTCATCATGGCAAGCGCCTCGGCGACGCCCTTGTCATCGGGACGCCACGAGCCGATAGCCTTGAGCGGAACGCCCTTGGCGATCTCGTTTGCCGACCGCAGGCCGAGATCGACCGTGGTGATCGGAATGTCGATGCCTTGCGCGCGCATCGAGGACAGCGTGTCGAGCGCCAGCTGGTCTCATGCCACCGTCTCGTAGCGGGCGCGGCTCAGGCTGACCAGGCAGGCGATGGCCGCGCAGACGCCGGCCAGGACCAGCGCGAGGCTGGGTGCGCCTGTCAGCGGCACGGTCGCGAAAATGATCGACATCGAAATGGCGCCAAGCGTTTGTCCCAACAGCCGTGCCGTGCCCTGCATGGCTCCCGCCGCACCGCTGCGCGCCTTGGGTGCGGAGAGAAGCAGGATGCGATTGTTCGGCGTCTGGAAAAGACCAAAACCCGTGCCCGCGACGACGGTTCCGACCAGGAAGGCAATCGCCCTTGGACCGGGCGGTGTCAGGCCCGCGATCAGAAGGCCGATCGCCAGCAACCCGCCGCCGGCGGCGCACAGCCACGCTGTCTTGAAACGATCGGCCAGCCGCCCCGAAATCGGAGCGATGATGATCGTCGCGATGGGCCATGGCATCATGTAGAGGCCCGCCTGGACCGGGCTCATGTGCAAGGTGTGCTGCAGGTAGAATGGCAGCGCGACGTAGCTGAGCATCTGCCCGGTGAAGCACGAGATCGAAGCGATGACGGCTACCCGGAAGGCTGGATCGGCCAAGAGGTCGGTCGGCACGATCGGTGCGGCACTCCTGCGTTCGAGAGACAACAAGATGACGAGGCACAGGACGGAACAACCGATCAGGATCGACCCGCTGACCGGCGCACCGGCGATGCGGTCGGCGCCCGTGAAGAACAGGATGAACATCAGTGTGTTGGCCAGCAATGCCACGAGGTGGAGGTGACGCTTCACGCCATCCATATGCGCAAGCAACCCGCCAGACAACAGGACGATGATGCCGATCGGGATGTTGACGGCGAACAGCCACGGCCAGCTGGAAACGGAGAGGATCGCGCCGGCGACACCAGGGCCGGCGGCCGCCGAAATCGCGATCGTCATCGCGTTGAAGCCGATGACGGTTCCGAGCAGCCGCTGCGGCACCGAAACGCGCAGGTTCATCGGCCCGGTCGCCATGATGGCGCCCGCCCCCAGCCCCTGGATGGACCGGGCAGCCACAAGAACAGGCAGGCTGCCGGCGAAGGCACAGGCCGCCGAAGCCACCGTGAACAGCGCGACACCCAGAAGAAAGACACGCCGGGGGCCGTGGATCTCGCCCAGCGCGCCGCAAGGCAAAAGAGCCACAAGGACCGCAAGCTGGTAGCTCGACACCACCCAAACGGTGCTGCTGGCACTGGCATTGAGCGAGGCCGCGATGGATGGTAGCGCGACATTGGCGATGGCGCCGTCCAGCACGACGAGCACCAGCGTCATCAGCAGGACGGCGATGGCCAGGTAGCGGCGTGGCGACGGCAGGCCGTCATGGGCGGGATTGATCGTTGCGGCTATGGACATCGGAGGCTCCGCTTCGTTGGTGTCGCCGGATCGATACCGCTCACCCCATGATTGCACCAGACGCAACGGAGTAAATTGACAGTTGCGTCAAACGCCTCATCTCGTTAGGCTCTCTCATGCTTGATCTCGACCTGAACCTTCTGGTGGCGCTTGACGCCTTGCTGCGGGAGCGCAGCGTCTCGGGCGCCGCCAAAAAACTTGGCCTCAGCACGTCCGCGATGAGCCGCACACTGTCGAGATTGCGGCTGGCTCTAGGTGATCCCATCCTGGTTTCGGCGGGACGCGCCATGGTGGCGACGCCTCATGCCGAAGCGATTGCCGAACAGGTGCACACGCTGACGTCGGAGGTCCGGTCCGTGCTCAGCCCCTCGCCGGAGATCGACATCAGCCAGGTGCGGCGCGATTTCACCATCCGGGCCAATGAAGCCTTCGTGCTGCTCTACGCCGCGCGTCTCCATGCCCTTGTCACCAGTGCCGCGCCCGGCATAAGGCTGCGCTTCGCGCCCCGACCGGACAAGCGCATCGAACTGCTGAGAGAAGCCACGATCGACCTCGATATTGGCGTGCTTTCGGGTGATGGTGCCGAATTGCGCGGTCAGGCGTTGTTCGAGGACCGTTTTGTCGGCGTGGCGAGAACCGGGCATCCGCTTCTGGAGACCGAAATAACCGCTGAGCGTTACGCCGCGTGCCGGCACGTGGTCTCATCCCGGCGAGGCCATTTCATCGAACCGATCGATGAAGCACTCGCCGAACTTAGCCTTTCGCGAAAGGTCGATCTGGTGGTGCCGAGCTATCCGGCGGTCGTCGCGGTCGCGGCCGCATCCGATCTCGTTGGACTGGTGCCGCGCTCGTACCATCTGGGTGCGACAGGCCGTACCCAGATGTTTGATCTGCCGGTGGCAAGCCCAGGCTTCACCATCACCCAGGCATGGCACCCCCGCATGGATGCCGATCCCGTGCATCGCTGGCTGCGATCGTTGATCTTCAAGGAGTTTCCGGGCGCGGTTCGCCGGCTCGAGCAGCCGGCGACGGCAGGGAGTCTGGTGGCGGATCGACGGCGGACCGACTGATCCTGTTTCCGGACCGGAGCAGTCGCCGAGCTGCCATGCCGGAGCCAAATTCAGCCGCCCCCAAACACGATCGCACGATCAGCGTTTGTCATCGCTCGCCCTCATGCCGGGGCAAGCGGCGTTCGCCCTCTCATCCAGCCTTCCTCGCCCCGAACCGCAACCCGTCCATCAGGAGCTTGACCAGGCGGCGCGAGCGGTCGCGCCATTCGGGCGTGTCGGGCGCCGAGTAGATGCCGCCGAGCGCATGCAGCACGTCGGAGGCATCGACATCGCCGCGGATGGTGCCGTCGGCCACCGCCGCCTCGACCAGTTGCCGCAGCGCCTGCGACACCCGTCCCGACGTGTCGGAAAACAGCGTCGAATTGGTGGTGAACAGGATGCGCAGGCTGGTCGCCAGGCCGCGCTTGGTGGCGATGTAGTCGACGAAGCGGCGCATCCATTCTTCCAGCGCCACATCGGAGGGATATCTTGCAGCGAGCTCGCCGGCCGCCGCGCACAACCCCTCCGCTTCGCGGCGGTAGACCACCTCGACCAGGTGCTCGCGTGTCGGAAAATGCCGGTAGAGCGTGCCGATGCCGACGCCGGCGCGCCGAGCGATCTCCTCCAGCGAGCCGTCGATGCCGCGCTCGGCAAAGACCACAGCCGCCGCCTCGACCAGCCGGTCGCGATTGCGCCGTGCATCGGCACGCAACGGCTTGTCGGCGGCGGCGATTTTTTGGTCAGCGGTTGTGACGGGCGCAAAAGCCAATTTTTTTCTCCACCAGGGATATGGGGGCTTGAACCACGCCTGGCCAGCCCCCACGTAAATAAACGGAGGCACCTCCGCTTTTAGTGGAGAACCCTCATCATATAATCAGGGGAACCGGTATGTCACGTCTTTCGAAGCCGCAACCCGCCACTTTCCCACCCCGCAGGAGATTGGCCGTCGCCTGACCTTGCCCTTCCCCGCCCCTACCCCACTTCATTCCCCTCAGCGTCAAGCAACTGGAACCAGACGCCCATGACCAGCCTTCCCATCTCGCTTACCGTCAACGGACATCGACACGAACTGGAGGTCGACCCACGCGTCACCTTGCTTGACCTGCTGCGCGAGCGGCTTGAGTTCACCGGCACGAAGAAGGGCTGCGACCGCGGCCAGTGTGGCGCCTGCACGGTGCTGGTCGACGGCAAGCGCATAAACTCCTGCCTGGCGCTGGCGGTCAGCCATGACGGCGCCGAGGTGCTGACCATCGAAGGTATCGCTCACGGTGACGAACTGCACCCTGTGCAGGCCGCCTTCATCGCCCATGACGGTTTCCAGTGCGGTTTCTGCACGCCCGGGCAGATCATGAGCACGCTCGGCCTGATCGCCGAAGGACAGGCTGGCGATGATCCCGAGCGCATCCGCGAGGGGCTGAGCGGCAACATCTGCCGCTGCGCGGCCTATGGCGGCATCGTCGAGGCCGTCCTGGAAGCCCAAAAAAACATGGAAGCCCAGAAAAACATGGCCGACACCGCCACCACCGAGGCACGCAGGAGGACCGCGGCATGAGAGACTTCGATTTCATCAGGCCGGCCACCGTCTCCGACGCCATAGCGGCGGCGGCCGAACCGGGTTCGGCCTATCTCGCCGGCGGCACCAATCTGCTCGATCTGATGAAGGGCGGCATCACCAGCCCCGAACGGATCGTCGACATTACCCGCCTGCCGGAACTCAATCGCATCGAAACGCTCGATGATGGCGGCCTGCGCATCGGCGCGCTGGTCCGCAATGCCGATCTCGCACATGATCGGGCCTTCGCCAGAGCCTATCCGGCGGTGGCCGAAGCGCTGCTTTCGGGCGCCTCTGCGCAGCTTCGCAACGCCGCCACTGTCGGCGGCAATCTGTTGCAGCGCACGCGGTGCAGTTACTTCTACGACACCGCCAGCGCCTGCAACAGGCGCGAACCCGGTTCCGGCTGCTCGGCGCTTGGCGGCGAGAACCGCCTGCATGCGGTGCTTGGCTGGAGCGATGCCTGCATCGCCACCCATCCCTCCGATTTCTGTGTGCCGCTGGTGGCGCTGGACGCCGTCGTCGAGATCGAGGGCAAGGGAGGCCGGCGCCACGTGACCTTGGAGGAATTCCACCGGCTTCCGGGCGACACGCCGCAGCGGGAAACCGTGCTGCAGCCGGGCGACCTGATCGTTGCGGTGCGCCTGCCGGCGGAAGCAGCGTCCTTCGCCCCCCACGCCCGCTACCTGAAGCTTCGCGAACGCACCTCCTACGCCTTCGCCGTCGTTTCGGCTGCCGCGGCCCTGACGGTCGCCGACGGCAAGATCCGCGCCGCGCGGCTGGCGCTCGGCGGTGTCGCGGCCAAGCCATGGCGGGCGCGCTCGGCGGAAGCGGTGCTGCTCGGCGCCGATGCCAATGAAGCGAGCTTCGTTCGGGCCGCGGATGCGGCTCTGGTCGACGCCAGCCCCTCCGGCGACAATGCGTTCAAGATCGAGCTTGCCCGCCGCATTGTCGTCAGGGCGCTGATGTCCGCACAGGCGGGAACGCCCGCTCTGATGCCCGCTTTGCCTGCTTCCCCTTTTTCCTCCCTTCCCGGAGTGCGTCATGACGCTTGAACTCGGCCTCAACCAACAGCCTGCCCATACGCGCCAGGGCTCCAGCATCGGCCAGCCGCTGACGCGTCGCGACGGATTTTTGAAAGTCACCGGGGCCGCGCGCTTTGCCGCCGATAACAATCCGCCCGGCATGCTCTATGCCGTGCTTGCCGTCTCCAGCATCGCACGCGGCCGGGTTGTCTCGCTGGATGTCGAGGCGGCCAAGGCGCATGCGGGCGTGGTCGAGGTGATGACGCCACTGAACCGGCCGGCGCTCGCCGTCGATCCGGATGCCAAGGACCATCCCTTCATGTTCCGGCTCGACCTGCTGCAGAACGATGGGGTTCGCTACCCCAACCAGAGCATTGCCGTGGTAATCGCGCAGACGCTGGAAGCGGCGACCGAAGGGGCGGCACTGTTGTCGCCTCGCTATGAGGAGTTGCCGGCGCGCGTTGGTCTGGACGGCGCCAAAAGCTTCGTGCCGCGCGGCGTCGGCGTCGGCAATCCGGCTGTGCAGGAGAAGGGCGATGTCGAGGCCGGCCTCAAATCGGCAAGGACGCGGATCGAGGCGACCTACGAGACGCCGGCCCAGTACCACAACGCCATGGAGCCCCACGCGATCGTCGCTGCCTGGGATGGCGACCGGCTGTCGATCGACACGCCGAGCCAGGGCCTGGCCATGGCGCAGGGCCGCATCGCCGGCCTGTTCGGCATCGCGCCGCAAAACGTCCATATCCGCAGCCCTTTCCTGGGCGGCGGCTTCGGCTCCAAGGGCATGATTTCCGGACCGCAAGTGCTCGGCATCCTGGCGGCGCGTCTCGTCGGCCGCCCGGTCAAGCTGGTGCTCCGGCGCGAGCAGATGTACGGCCCCGTCGGTCACCGCGCCCCGACCCGCCAGACATTGCGCATGGGCATGGATGGCGAAGGGCTGCTGACCGCGATCTCCCATCACGCCAGGACCACGTCGAGCACGTTCGACGATTTCTTCGAACCGGCGGCCGATGCCTCGCACACGCTCTATGCCAGCCCGGCCATCGCCACCTCGCACGATGCCGTGCGGCTCGACACCGGCACGCCGCTGTTCATGCGGGCGCCAGGCGAGGCCACCGGATCGATCGCGCTTGAGAGCGCCATCGACGAGGCGGCCCATGCCTGCGGCATGGACCCGCTGGAATTCCGGCTCAGGAATTACGCCGAGGTCGAACCGATGACCGGCAAGCCGTTCTCCTCCAAGGCGCTGCGCGAATGTTACGAACAGGCCGCCGAGGCGTTCGGCTGGGCGAGTCGCCCGCTGCAGCCGCGGCGGATGCGCGACGCCGACGGTTTCCTCACCGGCTGGGGCATGGGCACGGCGACGTTCCCTGCACTCATGTTCCAGGCAGAGGCACGCGCGGTGCTGAGGGCCGACGGCACCGGCTTGATGGAGACCGGCGCCCAGGACATGGGCCAAGGCGCCTGGACGGCTTTTGCCCAGATTGCAGCAGACGGGCTGGGGCTCGACATCGACCAGGTCGATTTCAGGGCCGGCAGTTCCGACCTGCCCAATGCGGGCATCGCCGGCGGTTCGGGTCACACGGCGACGGCCGGCATGGCCATCCACAATGCGGGTGCGGCCGTCATCGCCAACCTTGCCGGTCTCGCCACCGGCGACGAAGCCTCGCCGCTGTTCGGCGCCGGCAATGAAGGCGTTGTTGCACGCGGCGGACGCCTTTACCGGCGCGATGACGAAAGCCGCGGCGAAAGCTATACCGAGATCCTCGTCCGCGCGGGCCTGACCGAAATCGAGGGCCGGGGCAAAGGCGCTCCGGACCCGGCCTCCCAGGAGACGTACGCCAAGCACGCGCATGGGGCCGTCTTCGCCGAGGTGAAGGTCGACCCGGATCTCGGCCAGATCCGCGTCACCCGGCTGGTCGGCGCATTCGCCGCCGGACGGGTCATCAATCCGCGGCTGGTGCGCAGCCAGTATTATGGCGGGATGATCTGGGGCGTTTCCTTCGCGCTGCATGAGGAAGCCGTCACGGACCGGCGTTCCGGCCGCATTCAGAATGCCAACCTGGCGGACTATCATGTCCCGGTGAATGCCGACGTGCCCTCGGTCGAGGCGCTGCTGGTTCACGAGGACGACCCTTACGTGAACGCCCTCGGCATCAAGGGCGTTGGCGAAATCGGCATCACCGGCACTGCCGGCGCCATCGCCAATGCGGTCTGGCACGCGACCGGCGTGCGCCCACGGCGCTTTCCGATCCGGATCGAGGACCTGCTGGGGTGACGAGCGGTCCGCCCGAAACGACAGGCCTGCGCCAGAGCATGATGCCGAAAAGTGGGAACCGGTTTTCGGACGACATCATGCTCTATCTCTTTGATTTAGACGCGGATTCAGATTTCAGGTCGAACGGACCTGAAATCATCCGGCTCTAGGGCAGGCAAGCGGTCGGTTGGAGCGCCCTGCCCAGTTTCAATTCATTCCCCCAGCGTCAAGCAACTGGAGCCAGACGCCCATGACGAGCAAGACCACGATTCCCGTCCATCTCGATATCAACGGCCAGCATCACACGCTGGAACTCGAGCCGCGTGTCACGCTGCTCGACGCCTTGCGTGACAGGCTCGGCCTGACCGGCACCAAGAAGGGCTGCGACCACGGCCAGTGCGGCGCCTGCACCGTCCATGTCGACGGCGAGCGCGTGCTGGCCTGCCTGACGCTGGCCGCACAGGCCGAGGGCCGCGCCATCACCACCATAGAGGGGCTTGCACGGGAGGGCGAACTGCATCCCGTGCAGGCTGCTTTCCTCGAGCAGGACGCCTTCCAGTGCGGCTACTGCACGCCAGGCCAGATCATGTCGGCGGTGGCCTGCATCCGCGAGGGCCATGCCGGCTCGGACGAGGAAATCCGCGAATACATGGCCGGCAATCTCTGCCGCTGCGGCGCCTATCCGCACATTGTCGCCGCCGTGCGCCAGGCGGCGCTGGAGGCCGCGTCATGAGGGATTTTTCCTATTTTCGCGCCACCTCGGCTGATGCCGCCCGCCAGGCGGCCGCGCTGCCCGGCGCCATGCTTCTGGCCGGCGGCACCACGCTGATCGACCTCGCCAAATGCGGTGTCGCCGAGCCCGACACGCTGGTCGATATCACCCATCTCGAGGGGTTCGACCAGATCGAGATCGACGAGCGCGGCGCCGTCATCGGCGCGCTCGCCAGGATGGGCCATGTCGCCGACCATGACGACATCAAGAGCCGCTTCCCCGCCATCTCCGAAGCGCTCTGGCAGGCAGCCTCGGCGCAGATCCGCAACATGGCGACCATCGGCGGCAATCTGATGCAGCGCACGCGCTGCCCCTATTTCCGCGATCCCTCGAACTTTGCCGCCTGCAACAAGCGCGAACCAGGCAGCGGCTGTTCGGCGATCGGCGGCGTTACCAGGGGCCATGCCGTGCTTGGCACCAGCGAGGCTTGCATCGCCATGTATCCCGGCGACCTCGCCACCGCGCTCGTCGCCTTCGACGCAACGGTCCATCTCGGCGAACGGCGCGTGCCGGTGGAGGACTTTTTCCTGCTGCCAGGCACGACGCCCGACAGGGAACACGCGATCGAGCCGGGCGAGATGATCACCGCCATCGAAATCCCTTCTTCCGCCGTCGCCCGCCGTTCGACCTATTTGAAGATCCGCGACCGGCAGTCCTATGAGTTCGCCGCGGCCAGTGCCGCTGTCGGGCTCGAACTGGAGGCCGACGGGCGCACCATCCGCGACCTGCGCGTGGCGCTCGGTGGCGTCGCGACCAAACCCTGGCGGGCGCGAGCCGTGGAAGCCGCGCTAAAAGGCAAGGCGCTGGAGCCGGAAGCCGTTCGCACGGCCAGCCTGCTCGCCGTCGAAGGCGCCGTCGACCATGGCGCCAACCGCTACAAGATCGAACTCGCGCCGCGCGTCGTCGCACGCGCCATCCTCAAATTGGGAGAAGCGGCATGACCGTTCACATCGCAAGCACTGTTTACGTCGGAAGACATGGCGACGCGTCCGACGGCGCGCAGGTGGAGGCCGTCGGCGGCCGGCTGTCGCGCGTCGACGGCCCGGCCAAGATCACGGGTGCGGCGAAATACGCCGTCGAGCAGCAGCTCGAAGGGCTCGCCTATGCCGTGCTGGTCGAAAGCACCATCGCATCCGGCAAGGTGCGCGCCATCGAGACGGCGGAGGCCGAGACTGCGCCGGGCGTCCTCAAGGTGTTGACACCAGACACGATCATCAGCCTGAAAACCGCCTCGGACTGGTTCGGCACGCCACCGCCGGACAAACCCTATTGTCCGCTGGCGCACGACGTCACCTTCTCGGGCCAGCACGTCGCCGCCGTCATCGCCGAGACGTTCGAGCAGGCCGTGGCCGCCGCGACGATGGTCAAGGTCAGCTATGATGAGGCTTCGGCCATCGTCGACCTCAGCGACGGCAAGGCCGGCGACGGCATCCCGGTCGACGCCATGACCAAGGAATGGGGCGACGCGGCCGCCGCCTTCGCCTCCGCCCCGGTGCGCATCTGCGCCGCCTACAACACGCCGCGCGAATACCAGGCGCCGATGGAGCCGCATGGCCTGATCGCCCGCTGGGAGGGCGACCGTCTCACCGTGTGGGAGCCGAGCCAATGGCTGGACGGCATGGCGCGCACCTATGCCGAATGGTTCGGCGTGCCGTTCGAGAATGTGCGGCTGGTGTCGCCCTATGTCGGCGGCGGCTTCGGCTCCAAGGCGCTGGCGCTCAGCCATGGCGCGATTGCCGCAAGTGCGGCAAAAATGCTCGGCCGGCCGGTGCGGCTGGTCATGACGCGGCCGCAGACCTTCACCGGCTATGGCGGCCGCGCCGCGACGCGGCAGACGGTGACGATCGGCGCCGACCATGACGGAAGAATCCAGTCGATCGTGCATCGCGGCGTCAACGAAACCTCCATCGACGGCATGTGGGTCGAGCCACTGGGCTCGGTCACCTCGATCATGTACGCGACGCCGAACTTCTCCTCGAAACAGAATGTCGTGCGGGTGAATTCGGTGGTGCCGGGCGCCATGCGCGCACCGGGTGAAAACCCGTCGGCCTTCGGCATCGAAAGTGCCATCGACGAGCTCGCCTACGAGATCGGCATCGATCCGCTGGAAATCCGGCTGCGCAACTACGCCGAACAGGATCCGCACGCGAAAAAAGCCTGGTCGACCAGGCAGTTGCGCGAGGCTTTCGCAGCGGGTGCCGAACGCTTCGGCTGGGCCAGGCGCACGCCCGAGCCACGCTCGATGCGCGACGGCAACCATCTGGTCGGCTGGGGCGTGGCCGCCGGCACCTATCCGGTGCGGCGCGCCTATGGCGAGGCGATCGTGCGCATCCTGGCCGACGGCTCGGTCGAGGTCGAAAGCTCCTCCATCGACATGGGCCAGGGCACCTACACCATCCTGGCGCAGACGGCCGCCGAAACGGTCGGCGTTGCGGCCGACGACGTGGTGGTGAAGCTCGGCGATTCGCGCTTCCCCCGCGCCGGCGTCGCCGGCGGCTCGCGGCTGGCCGGCGTGATGACGGGCGCCGTCCACAAGGCCGCGACCTCGGCGCTCGACCAGCTGGTCGGCCTGGCGATCAGCGATCCGCGCTCGCCCTTCCATGCGCTGCAGGCCAACACGCTGGTCGTCGTCAATGGCCGCATCACCGCGCCGCGGGGCGACGGCCCCGACGTCTCGATCGCCGAACTGCTCAAAAGCGTCGGCCGCGACCGCATCGAGGCGACGGGCGACACCATGCCGGCCAATTCGAGCGTCGAGGATCGCTACAAGAACTACACCACCATCGCCATGGCGCTGCCACACACGGAGGGTGACTATTCGCGCCATTCCTGGTGCGCGCATTTCGTCGAGGTGCGCGTCGACGAGGATTTCGGCACGGTGCGTGTGTCGCGCGTCGTGTCGGCGCTGGATTCGGGCCGCCTCTACAATCCGAAACTCGCCGAGAGCCAGTGGAAGGGCGGCATCATCATGGGTATCGGCCAGGCGCTGCTCGAAGAAGGCATCGTCGATCGCCGCCACGGCCGCATCGTCAACAACAACCTCGCCGACTATCTCATCCCCACCAATGCCGACATCCCCGACATCGAGGTGATCTCGGTGGGGATTCCCGACCCGCACTCCTCGGTGCTCGGCGGCAAGGGCGTCGGCGAGCTGGCGATCGTCGGCATGGCGCCGGCCATTGCCAACGCGGTGTTCCATGCCACAGGCAAGCGCGTGCGGGATCTGCCGATCACGCTGGAGAAGCTGATCTGACGGTGAGGCTGCCAATCTTCCCCCTCGTGGGGGAGATTGGATGTCGCGGCGGTTCCGCCAATTTTCAACATTGAAAAAAAAGCGCCTGCGCCGATCACCACTCCAGCCCGAACACCAGCTTGCCGAAGTGCAGGCCGCCGGCGGCCATGTGGGCGTAGGCTTCGGCCGCTTCGTCGGGCGAAAACACCTTGTCGACCACCGGCTCGATCCGGGCCGCGCCGACGGCGCGGGCGGCGTCGCTGAGATCGGACACCGATCCGGTGTTGTTGCCGACCACCTTCAGCGCCTTGATGATGATCGGCAGCAGATTGATCGTGGCTTCGGCACCGGTGACGAAGCCGATGGTGAACAGCGTACCGCCGGGCGCGGTGGCGTTGACGGCGCGGGCGAAGGTGGCGCTGCCCCCGGTCTCGACGACAAGGTCGGCGCCGAGGCCGCCGGTCAGCTCCAGCACCTTGCCATCCCACTCGGGCGTCGCGCGGTAGTTGATGAGATGATCGGCGCCGAGCGCCTTCGCCCGCTCCAGCTTTTCGTCCGACGACGAGGTGATGATGACGGTCGCGCCGGCGGCTTTGGCGAGCTGCAGGGTGAAGATGGAGACGCCGCCAGTGCCAAGCAGCACGACGACCGAGCCCGGCCCGACATCGGCGGCGCGGATGGCGTTCCAGGCGGTGGTGCCGGCGATGGGCAGCGTCGACGCCGCCTCGGAGGAAAGATGCGCCGGCACCGGCACCAGCGAATTGGCCGGCAACGCGACATATTCGGCCAGTGACCCCGGCAGCGAAATGCCGCGCATCTGCGTCATTTCGTAAGGCCGCGGCGGCCCACCGATCCAGCGCGGCTTGGCATGGGCGATGACGCGATCGCCGATGGCGAATCTCGCAACGTCCTCGCCCAGCGCGACGATCTCGCCGGCGCCGTCGGCTACGGGGATGAGCGGAAAGCTCGGTCCGGGATAATTGCCGCTTGCCACCGCCACATCGACGAAATTGAGGCTCGCCGCACGCTGGCGGATCAGCACCTCTCCGCGTTGCGGTTCGGGGGTTGCAACGGTGGCGGCGCGGAAGGCGTCCAGCCTGGGCTGGCTGAGTTCGATGGCTTTCATGGTTTCACTCCGGTGGACGATTGGTGGTTGAGTGAACCTATTTGCTGCGTTATCTCTGGATAATCCTCGTTTCGCGAAATTGAGAACTGTGAATGATGCAGCAATCTCACGAACCCGCTGCCCTTGCCGAGATGGCTGCGTTCGCGGCCATCGCCGAGGCGCGCTCCTTCACCAAAGCGGCGGCGCGGGTCGGGCGCGACGCGACCATTCTGTCGCGGCGCTTGCAATCGCTGGAAACGCGGCTGGGGGTGAGATTGCTCTCGCGCACGACGCGCAGCGTCTCGCTGACCGAAGCGGGCGCCGAATTCCTGATGCGCGTGCGCGCCATCCTTGCAGCCGTCGGCGAGGCCGAGGCCGTCGCGTCCGCGCATGCCGGAGGCCGCCCGCGCGGCGTGCTCAGGCTGGCGCTGCCCGGCACGTTCGGGCGCATGTGGATCGGGCCGCTGCTGCCTCAATTCCTTGCCGAATTTCCCGATGTCCGCATCGAGGCCGAATTCTCCAACCGCTTCACCGATCTGGTCGCCGAGAATTTCGACGTCGCCGTGCGGCTGGGCAGCCTGGAGGATTCGCGCCTGGTGGCACGCAAGGTGGCGACGCGACGCAGGCTGCTCTGCGCGGCTCCCTCCTATCTCGCCCGCAGGGGCACGCCGGAGACGCCGCAGGCGCTGCTCGATCATTCCTGCCTGGGCTTCTCGGGCTTCCAGACCTTTCCGGCCTGGGAAATGACCGACCGCGAGGGCGCGCGCGCGCGCGTCGAGGTTTCCGGGCCGTTGGTCAGCGACGATGCCGAGGTGCTGGTCGAGGCCGCCGTGCAGGGGCTCGGCCTGATGATGAGCACCGACTGGCTGGTCGGGCGCGAGCTTGCCGATGGACGGCTGGTGCCTGTGCTGGAGGAGTGGACCTTGGCGGATGAAGGCGCCGTCTATGTCGTCACGCCCTCGGCCAAGGGAAAAGCCGCCAAGACCCGCGCCTTCACCGACTGGATCGGCAAGCGCTTCGCGCCGGAACCGCCCTGGCGGTAAAGCCGCTGACCCGCTCGCGGTAGAGACTGCGCGCTTCAGGGCCCATGAGCCGCCAGCGGCATGCCGATGTCCGACACGAGTTTGACGAGGTCGGCTTGGCGTCTCGTGCCGGTTTTGGCAAAGATTCGGTTGAGGTGGGTCTTCAAGGTGTTTTCGCCAATGCCGAGCGCCAACGCGCTCTTGGACGCTGACAATCCGCTGCCGATCCGCAGCAGCACCCGCGCCTCCGAGGGCGTAAGATCGAACAGCGTGGTCAGAACGGCCTCCGGGAGGGGAGAAGCCGATGTCGTCGTCGATATGAACACAGCCGCGCATGCCGGCCGGAAAACCGCGCGCACCGTTCCTTCAGTCAACGGCAACACATAGGCAACGGCGGGCGGCTGGCCTTGGGCCGAAACCGGCAGCCCTATGCCGCGCGCGCCAAGCGAGGCATCCGCGCTCGCCGTGCTGGCGATCGCGTCGAGCAGGGCGCGGGCCACGACCCGATTCTGTGCCTGGAGCAGGCCGTTCCTGGAGAGAATGGGCCCCTGCACCGAAAACATCTGTTCGGCGGCCGCATTCGCATGGAGGATTGCTCCATTGGCGTGGGTAAGCACGACAGGCACAGCCAAATGATCGAGCGCCTGACGATAAAGATCGATGGTGATGCGGCCCTGGTCGAGCAGATCGCCGATCAGCGAAGCACGGCGCAGATGCGGCGAGAGCAATGCCAGGAAATGCTGCTCTTCGATCGAGATGCCTCCCCTGCTGGCTCGCGTGGTGCAGCCCAGAAGCCCGATTCGGTCCGGCGTATGAACGAATTTGGTGATGCAAGCCTCGCGCAGTCCCTGCGGTTTGGCCCAGTTCTGAAAAAACGGCGTCAGTTGGAGTTCGCTTTCGCTCATGAGCGACAGCGTCGCAACGGGCCGGTCGACATCGCCGACGACCGCTGCCTTCAGTCCGGGAATTCCATCAAAGTCATAGTCTTCTTCGAGGGCCCGCATCTGCACGGGATCCCAGGGCGACTGAGCCGCGAAACGGCCGCTATTATGGGCGGTGCCGGCAAGCGCGATGGTGGTATAGGCCGCGTCGACAGCTTTCGTGACGCGGGTCATGACTCCGGCCCAGCCTTCCGGGTTCAAAACGCAATCGTAGATATCGCCGATAATCGAACTCAGGACTTCGCTGCTCAGCCTTTCCATCACACCTCCAGGCACGCCCCGATCTCGCCTCGGAGGAATTTGTGACATCATACTTTTGGATGACGCAAGTCGCGGCCGCTCTCGACTATGGGTTGAACTTGGTCGCTTGAACGCCGGGCCGCCACTGTTGCCGGTTATTGTCGCAATGGAAAGCATCGCGTTCGATATTTTTTAAGCCGTGGACAGTTGTCGAGGTTCCCCATTGTCGCGAAAGACGGTGCTTTCATCGGCTCGGTTGCCACCGCATCTTGATGAACGAGAACGATTTTCCCCGTGGCAAGACATCCCTGTCGCGGAAATACGGTCGGCCGAATACGACAGTCCGGAAAACCTGCACTTCGAAGCCATCGAAGCCACGGCCGTCGGTTCAGCGGTTCTCGGCCAGATGTCCGGACCCGTCAAGCATGCTACACGCAAAGCGAGCAACATCGCCAATGACGACGAGGACGGCTATCTGCTGATGATCAACAAGGCCGACACCATGCTGTCAGGGGTACATGCCGGCCGCGAATATGCCGTCGGCCGGGGAGAGGCCGTGCTTGTCACCGCATCGGAAGCTCTGAAAATGAACGGTGCCGACAGCAATGTCTGGACGAATGTGGTGGTCCCACGCGCGATCCTCCTGCGCGCCTTCCCGCAGATCGATGACAGGCTGGGGCTGAAGATCGGCGCCGACAGCGAAGCCCTCGAGCTTCTCAAACGCTATTGCCTGCTTCTTGAAAGCGGCAGCCCGCTTGCCTCCGCGGATCTGATCACGCACGCGACGGACACGATCGTGGATCTGATCGGCCTGGCGACCGGCGCAAAAGGTCGGGCTGCCGAACTGGCCGGGCTTCGGGGCCTGCGCGCTGCCAGGCTGGAGGCCGTCCTCGCAAGGATCGCCGAGGATTTTATCGACCCCGGCATCTCCGCCCAAAGTGTCGCTCTACAACTCGGCCTGTCGGTGCGCTACGTCCACGACCTCCTTCAGGAGACGGGAATGAGTTTCTCCGAACGCGTTCTCGAACTGCGTCTGCAGAGCGCCCACAGGATGCTCTCGCACAAACACAGCGACATGCGGGTCAGTGACATCGCCCTGACAAGCGGATTCAGCGACGTATCGTACTTCAACCGCTGCTTTCGTCGCCGTTTCGGCTATACGCCGACAAGCGCCAGATAAGTTTTGCAGCCTTCGCCAGCAGTCCGGTACCGCCCGTGCGAGGCCGTTCCGCAGCGGCTTGCGCCACCGATGACGCCGAACTGCCACAATGCGCGCAAAACACGCTGCTTTTCACTCCAGTCCAATTCCGGTGCGGCCCTGCCCAAGACAAGGCCGGGCTCCAATGACATGTCAGCCTCAGGGTGAAACGTCATGTCAGGGGATCGAATGCCGCGGAATGCATTTGGAGGCCGCAAGGCCAACGCATTGAAAAACCTGGCGCTGGCGTCGACGGCACTGGTCTGCCTTGGCCTGCCGATCCCCGCATCGGCAGCCGAGATCTGGACCGGCGCCGCCTCCACGGATTGGTTTACCGCCGGAAACTGGAACCCCGCCGCTGTTCCGACATCGAGCGACGATGTCATGCTCGATCCGGTGTTCCCGCACCCGACCGTGGTCAATGCGGCGAATGCGGCCGCTCATTATCTGTTTGTCGGCACCATTTCGAGTTACTCGGGCTCGCTGACGATCACCAATGGCGGCACCCTCTCCGACACTGCCGGCTATCTCGGCTACGCTTCGGACGCGAGCGGCACCGTGAGCGTCACTGGAGCAGGCTCCGTCTGGAGCAACAGTTCGGACCTTTTCCTTGCCTTGGGTACGAACAGCAACGGCACCTTGACGATCTCCAGCGGCGGCGCTGTGAGCGACAAAGTGGGTCATGTCGGCTACGGCCCGGGCACCGGCACCGTAACGGTGGACGGCCCGGGCTCGACATGGACCAACAGCGGAGATCTTTATATCGCCGAATTTGGCACAGGCACGCTGGACATCACCAATGGCGGCGTGGTCAGCAATGCCATGGGCACCATCGGTTGGCATGTAGGCTCCACCGGCACGGTGACGGTCGACGGAGCGGGTTCGACCTGGACAAACTCCTCCCACCTATACGTCGGCGATCAGGGCACCGGTGCGCTGAAAATCTCGAACGGCGGCAAGGTCAGCAATCTGAGCGGTATCCTGGGCAACCTGGCGGGCTCCAGTGGCACGGCAACTGTCGACGGTGCTGGCTCGACCTGGGCGAACGCGGCCCTTGCGGTTGGGAACGCGGGCTTCGGCGCGCTGACGGTCACGAATGGCGGCGCGGTCACCAGTTCGGTGGGCTATGCCGGCTATGCCGCGGGCTCCAAGGGCCTGGTGGCGGTCGACGGCGTCGGCTCGGCCTGGACCAACACTTCGGACCTCTTCATCGGCTTCCAGGGCCAGGGTATGCTGACGGTCTCGAATGGCGGCGCGGTCAGCAACACCATCGGTATGATCGGCGGGCAGACGGGCTCGACCGGCATCGCGTTCGTCGATGGCGCCGGCTCGATCTGGACAAACAGCTCCAACCTGATTGTGGGCAATTTGGGTAACGGCGCACTGGGGATCACTCACGGCGGCGTGGTCAGCAACACCTGGGCCGCTGTCGGCGCGAAGACGGGCTCCATCGGCATGGCGTTCGTCGACGGCGCCGGCTCGACCTGGACCAACAGCGGAAACCTGAGTATTGGCGATTTCGGCGCCGGCACTTTGGCGATAAGCAATGGCGGCGCCGTCACCAACGCCTGGGGCTTTGTCGGCAACTCGGCGGGCTCGGCTGGCGAAGTGTTCGTCGACGGCGCGGGATCAAAGTGGACAAATAGCGGGAATCTCTACCTCGGGGGTCTCAGCACGGGCACGCTGACGATCTCGAACGGCGGCGCGGTCAGCGACACTGTAGGCGCTGTGGGCACCATGGCGGGCTCGACGGGGTTTGCCACTATCACCGGTGCGGGCTCGACCTGGACAAGCAGTTCCGACTTCTATGTCGGCGATGGAGGCACTGGCACGCTGAAAATCCTGAACGGTGGCGCAGTCAGCAATGCCATGGGCTACCTTGGCTTCGAGGCGGCCTCGACGGGCACGGCAATGGTCGACGGTGCAGGCTCGACCTGGACCAACAGCGGAAACCTCAAGGTTGGGGTTGCGGGCACGGGCACGCTAGTTGTCACGAACGGTGGCGGCGTGAGCAACCTTGCTGGCTATCTCGGATATGCCGCGGGCTCGACCGGGACGGCGACGGTGGACGGCACCGGCTCGACCTGGGCGAATACGGGCGAACTCATTGTCGGCCAATCAGGAACCGGCACGCTCGACATCACCAATGGCGGCGCCGTTAGCAACCAGACTGGCTCTGCGGGCTACGACGTCGGGTCCATGGGCACCGTCACGGTCGATGGACCGGGTTCGAGCTGGACGAATACCGGCGACCTGTTCCTCGGTTTCAAGGGCGCCGGCACGCTCCAGGTGGCAGATGGCGGCCATGTCCTCAACCAGGCCGCGCTCCTCGCAGTGTTTGAAACCGCAACCGCCACCGTGACGGTGGACGGGGCGGGATCCTCCTGGAGCACCGATGACAATCTTATCCTGGGAAGCGTCGGTCACGCGGCACTTTCCATCTCCAGCGGCGGTTCAGCGGATGCAGATTCCGTCTTTGTCGGCCAGGCGGCGACAGCCAACGGTGCGGTTACCGTCGACGGCGTGGGCTCGAAATGGACCAACAAGAACGGCATGTACCTTGGCGGTCTGGGAATCGGCACTCTTGCCGTCACCAATGGCGGCGTCGCATCCGGCGGCGGCACCTACATGGCGTTCGCCGCCGGTGCGACCGGCCAGGCAACCGTTGATGGCCCGGCCTCACTGTGGGAGATGCACGGCGACCTGGATATCGGGTTCGGCGGCACTGCTTCGGTGACGCTCTCCAACGGCGGCACCGCTCTGGTGGACGGCTCTACCGTGATCGCCAGGCAGGCCGGCTCTGTCGGCGCGCTTAACATCGGCGGCGCGGCGGGCTCCGCGGCGGCGGGCGCCGGCGTCCTCGATTCGACCACATTGCAGTTCGGCGCCGGCACCGGCACGCTCAATTTCAATCATACCAGCGCGAACAATGGCTTCGCTTCGGCGATCAGCGGACTGGGGACGATCAACCAGATCGCCGGCAACACTAAGTTGACCGGTAATTCCTCCGGCTTCACCGGGACGGCGAACGTTCTCGGCGGCGGCCTCTATGTCAACGGCTTGCTCGGCGGCGCGATCAATGTCACCGGCGGCCTGCTTGGCGGGTCGGGCACGGTAGGCAACGTGACCATTGCTTCGGGCGGCACCTTTGCACCGGGCAATTCGATCGGCACGATCAATGTCAGCAACACAGCCTTCTCGGCCGGTTCGACTTATGCAGTTGAAGTCGAAAGCGGCGGCACATCCGATCGGATCAGCGCCACCGGTACCGTGACGATCGGCGGCGGCACGGTCGACGTTATCCCCTATCCGGATTATGCGACCGGCACGACCTATACGATCGTCACGGCGGCAGGCGGTGTCACCGGCACCTTCGACAAGGCCAGTCTCGAAAGCGGCTCGATCTTCATTGCGCCGACGCTCACCTATGACGCGAACAATGTCTATCTCAACCTGGCCAAGGCAAGCTTTGCCAGTGTAGGCCTGACGCCTAACCAGATCGCCACCGGCGGCGGCGCCGAAAGCCTTGGCGCCGGCAATCCGCTCTTCGATGCCATCTTTGCCTTGCCGAGCGAGGCAGCCGCCCAGGACGCCTTCGACCAGCTTTCCGGCGAAATCCACGCCTCGGCCAAGGGGCTGCTGATCGAGGACTCCGGCTTCATCCGCGACGCCGCCAACAGCCGCATCGCTGCCGCCTTCGGTGATGCCGGCGCGGCGGCGCTTCCGGTCATGGCCTATGGCGAGGGCGGCCCGGAAATGGTCGCCGCCGATACCGACCGCTTCGCCGTCTGGGGCCAGGCGTTCGGTTCCTGGGGCAGTAGCGACAGCGACGGCAACGCCGCCGCCTTCGACCGCTCGACCGGCGGCCTACTGGCCGGCGCCGACGCTTTGGTCGGCGGCTGGCGCGTCGGTGTTCTCGGCGGCTACAGCCATTCCTCCTTCGACGCCGACGGTCGCAATTCCTCCGGCAAGAGCGACGGCTACCATCTCGGCCTCTATGGCGGCACCAATTGGGGCGTCATCGCCTTCCGCACCGGTGCGGCCTACAGCTGGAGCAGCCTCTCGACCAAGCGCTCCGTCGCTTTCACCGGTTTTGCCGATAAGCTCTCGGCCGACTACGATGCGGGCACCGCGCAGATGTTCGGCGAACTCGCTTACAAGGCCGAGACCGGCGGGGGCTTCAAGTTCGAACCCTTCGCCAACCTCGCCTATGTCAGCCTGCACACTGACGGCTTCAGCGAAACCGGCGGTGCGGCGGCCTTGACCAGCCCCAGCACGAGCAGCAACGCCACCTTCACCACGCTCGGCCTGCGCGGCTCGACCGATTTTGCGCTTGGCGGCGTCAATGCCACCGCGCGCGGCATGCTCGGCTGGCGCCACGCTTTCGGCGACGTCACGCCAAACTCGAGTTTCGCCTTCACCGGCGGCGACGCCTTCACCATCGCCGGCGTGCCGATCGCCAGGGACGCGGCGGTAGTCGAAGCCGGCATCGACATGAAAGTGTCGCCCAATGCCACGCTCGGCCTGTCCTATTCCGGGCAGTTCGGTGGTGGCGCCTTCGACAACGGCGCCAAGGCAAACCTCAGTGTCAAGTTCTGACGACAACAGGCCGCCGGCTCGCGCCAAATTGACGTCGCCGGGCGGTCCTGGCGTCCGCCCCCTACTCCGGCGACGGCACCGGCGGCTTCGAGGTCAGCGCGGTGCCGGCGGCGGCCACGATCACGGCGGCGATGCCGGCCAATTGCGGCGTGGTCAGGCTTTCCCGCAGGAACAGGAACCCGGCCAGCGCGCCGAGCCCCGGCTCGAGGCAGGTCAGCGTGCCATAGATGCGCGCCGGCATGCGGGTCAGCGCCACCATCTCCAGGAAGAACGGCAGCGCGCTCGAGAACAGGCCGACGAGCAGCGCGCTGACCAGGATCGACGGCGCGAGCAGGCCGCTTCCCGCCTCGGCAATGCCAAAGGGCAGCACCAGCACAGCGGCGATCGCCATGCCATAGGCGGTGGTGCGGGTGCCGAGTTCCGCGCCCGCCTTCTGCGCCAGAACGATATAGAGCGCCCAGAACCCGCCGGCCGCCAGCGCCAGCATCACGCCGATCGGGTCGAGCGGCTTTAGCGAGTGGATGAAGGGCGACAACAGCACGATGCCGGCGACCGCAAGTGCGATCCAGGCAAAGTCGCTGGCCCGCCGAGAGGTCAGTGTCGCCACCAGCAGCGGACCGGAAAACTCCAGCGCCACCGCGACGCCGAGCGGGATCCTGGCAAGTGCCGCGTAGAACAGAAGGTTGAGCGCGCACAGCGTCACCCCATAGGCGACGAGCCACGGCATGGTGGCGCGCGAGGGCCGTACCTGCCAAGGCCGCAGCACCGCGATCAGCATCAGCGCGCCGATGACCAGCCTGAGCGCCGTCGTGCCTTGCGCGCCGATCACCGGAAACAGCGTCTTGGCGAAGGTGGCGCCGATCTGGATCGACACCATGGCCCCCATCAGCGCCGCGACCGGCAAGGGTGCGGCTTCGCGGCTGGCAACCGGCATTGATGTCACTTGTGCTTCATCCTCCATGCCGCGAGGCGAAAACCTGCCCGGCAGCATGCAATAGGATGAACCGGCCCGGCTGTCGTGAGACAGCGCGGATGCCTCGATGGGGGCACGGCCAGAAACGGTCGATGCCGTAAGGCGATTCCGCCACCGACAGGGCATCGGGCACCGGCGCGACACCGATGGCCGCCGGCCCACGGACGCGTCGCTGGCGGCGGCCTGGTTGAGTTCGACGACGGTCCCTGCCCTGAGCAGATGCGCCGTAGTCGGTCAGCGTGGTGGGCGAAAGCGCCGTGCGCCGCTTCAGTTCGGCACGACTGCGGACCGTCGTCGCGCAGCATGCGCAGGATCGCCGCTCCAGACTGGATTTGGCAGAACGCCGAACCCGCCCTAACCAGTTGGTTTCCTGGAATTGCCCTAGGCCGCGGCGGCGGAGCGCTTGAACACGATCGTGACCCGGGTGCCTTCGTCGGCGCTGGAAGTCACGTCGAACTCAGCCTTGGCGTTCTCTGTCAGCGATTGTGCGATGAGCGCGCCGAGCTTGCCTTGCTTGGGCCAGCTCTCGCCTTCCGGCAACCCGATCCCGTCATCGGCGACGACGACGCGGCAGCCATCCCCGTTCACGACGCTGTGCAGCGTGATCGTCCCGCTGTCACGCCCGCGAAATGCATGCTTGAGCGCGTTGGTCAGCAATTCGTTGACCACCAGGCCGGTGGGCATGGCAACGTTGATCGAAACCGGGTAGGTGTCCACCTTCATGTCGAGGCGAATGCCCTCGACAGCATGCGAACTCATCACGGCTGACGCGATCTGGCTCAGATAGACGCCGAGATCGACCTCCTCCTTGTGCTCCTCGCCCGATAGCGTTTGATAGAGGATGGCCAAGGCGTCGACGCGGCCGGCCAGTCTTTCGAAGCGTTTCCGGTCCGGCTCGGTCGCATTGCGCGTTTCGAGGCGGATCAGGGCGGTGATCATCTGCAGATTGTTCTTCACCCGGTGCTGCAATTCCCGCAGCAGCGTGTCTTTCTCGCGGACGCGCTCCTCGATCGAGCGCGCATCTTCGGTCTCGCCATGGGCCGAGACGTCGACCAGTGCCACCAGCCGGAAGCAGGCCTTGCCGTTGTCATCCTCGATGACGTTGGAATAGACGTCGACGATCGCAGGCTTGTCCTCGGCCCGCTCGAGCCGGAACGTGCCGACGAAATCGGTCCCGTCGACCACCGCATCGGACAGCGCGCTGTCCTTCTGCTGGTGCAGGCCAATGCCGGAAAGTGCCGCCCAATGCTTCTGGGCGAGGCTGGCCGCCTTCAAGCCCGACAGTTTCTCGAACTCCGGATTGGCATAGACGACACGTTCCTGCCCGCCGAGGTCCGAAACGGCGATGGCAATCGGCACCTGGTCGAGGAACTTCTTGAACTGTTCGCTTTCCAGCGCGCTGGCAAGGTCGGGCGTTTCCAGCAACTGCTCGACCGTTTCCGCCTTATCTGAATTCGATGTCATCTCTTGCATCCAGGAATTTTCTGGACGCCACCAATATCAGCGAAGCGATGCGCGAGCTATCGCCAAAAGTGCCACTTTCACCGGCATCAGGACTAGGCCCGCGCCGGCCTGGTCCCGCGCAACGGCAGCGCCATGGTGAAATCCAGGCCGTCGCCAAGATAATTCAGCTTGATGATGGCATCGCATTGCAAGCCTTCCCCAGCCTGGAACCCTGCAGGAACCCGAACCGGTCAACTCTGGCCGGCCACCTTCGCCAGCCGCGGACCGGTCTTGCCGTCGACGATCTCGGGCCTGGCGCTGTCGACCGCGCCGTCCCAGCCGCCGCAGAGCGCCTTGTTGAGGGCGATGTAGTCGGTCGCCAGAAGGACGCGGCTCTGCAACAGCGAATCCTCGACCGAGTAGAGCGAGCGCTGGGCGTCGCGGCCACCGAGCCACGTTCAAAACCTCTCATGCAAGAACCCTTACTGCTGGTTGGCCGTCACCGGCGTTTCGCCCTTATCCTGCCCGGGATCTGGTTTGGCCACCCTGCCCTTGAAGATGCGCCGCACCGTGACGAACAGCAGCGGCACCAGGAACACACCGATCACGGTCGCGGCGATCATGCCGCCCATCACGCCGATGCCGACGGAGTTCTGCGCGCCCGAGCCGGCGCCGCTGGCGATCGCAAGCGGCGTGACGCCGAGGATGAAGGCCAGCGACGTCATCAGGATCGGCCGCAACCGCTGTCGCGCCGCCTCGAGCGTTGCCTCCACCAGCCCCATGCCGGCCGCCTGCCGTTCAATGGCGAACTCGACGATCAGGATGGCGTTCTTGGCGGCGAGGCCGATCGTGGTCAGCAGGCCGACCTTGAAATAGACGTCGTTGGTCTGGCCGAACAGGCTTGCCGCCAGCAGCGCGCCGAAGATGCCGATCGGTACCGACAGCATCACCGCGAACGGGATCGACCAGCTCTCATAGAGCGCGGCCAGGCACAGGAACACGACCAAGGCCGAGATCGCATAGAGCGACATCGCCTGGTTGCCCGAAAGCCGCTCCTGATGCGACAGCCCGGTCCATTCATGCGAATAGCCGGCCGGCAGTTGCGCGACGAGTTTGTCGATCTCGTCCATCGCCGCACCCGAGCTCACGCCCGCTGCCGCCGCGCCCTGGATCTCGACCGCGGCCGAACCATTATAGCGTTCGAGCCGGGGCGAACCGAATGTCCAGTGGCTGGAGGCAAAGGCCGAGAACGGCACCATGGCGCCGCTTGAATTGCGAACCTGCCATTTGTCGAGATCCTCCGGCTGCATGCGGAAATTCGCGTCCGATTGCATGTAGACCGGCTTCACCCGTCCGCGATCGATGAAGTCGTTGACGTAATCGCTGCCCCAGGCGCTGGACAACGTGTTGTTGATGTCGGCAAGGCTGACGCCCAGCGCGCTCGCCTTCTCCTGGTCGATGTCGACCGAGAATTGCGGCTGGTCCTCCTGGCCGTTGGGACGCGTGTTTGCGAGCACCTTGCTCTGCCCAGCCAAGGCCAGAAGCTGGTTGCGCGTCTGGATCAGCGCGTCATGGCCGGCGCCGTTGACGTCCTGCAGGTAGAAATCGAAGCCGTTGGTGTTGCCGAAACCCTGGATGGCCGGGGGCGCCAGCGCGAAGACCTGCGCATCCCTGATCTTGGAGAACGCGCCCATGGCGCGGCCGGCGATCGCCTGCGCGGCCATTGCGGATGACTTGCGCTGGGCGAAATCCTTCAGCCGCACGAAGCCGATGCCGACATTCTGCCCGGCTCCGCCGAAGCCGAAGCCCGACGCGGTGAAGACCCCGTCGACGGCGTCCTTTTCGTCGTTGAGATAGTGGTCGGTGACTTGCTTCAGCACGCGCTCCGTGCGGTCCTGCGTGGCGCCGACCGGCAATTGCACGCTGGTGATCAGGATGCCCTGGTCTTCTTCCGGCAGGAACGAGCTCGGCAACCGCGCAAACATCCAGCCCATGGCGACGACGATGGCGAGGAAGATGGCAAGAAATCGCCACGACCGGTTGATGATGCCGTGCGAGCCGTCGCGATAGGCCGTCGTGCCGCGATCGAACATCCTGTTGAACCAGCCGAACGGACCGGTCTGCGCGGCATGGTCCTTCGGCCGCCGCAGGATCGTGGCGCACAATGCCGGCGTCAGCACCAGCGCCACCAACACGGACAGCACCATGGCCGAGACGATGGTCACCGAGAACTGCCGGTAGATGATGCCGGTCGAGCCGCCGAAGAAGGCCATCGGCACGAACACCGCCGACAGCACGGTGGCGATGCCGACCAGCGCGCCGGTGATCTCGTTCATCGATTTTCGCGTCGCCTCCTTCGGCGACAGATCTTCCTCCTGCATGACGCGTTCGACATTCTCGACCACGACGATGGCGTCGTCGACGAGCAGGCCGATGGCCAGCACCATGGCGAACATGGTCAGCGTGTTGACCGAATAACCGAACAGCGACAGCACGCCGAACGTGCCCAGCAGCACCACCGGCACCGCGATGGTCGGGATGATCGTCGCCCGCAAGTTCTGCAGGAAGATGAACATCACCAGGAACACCAGCACGATCGCCTCGGCTAGCGTCTTGACCACCTCCTCGATCGACAGCCGCACGAAGGGCGAGGTGTCGTAGGGATAGACGACCTCGACGCCTTGCGGGAAGGTCGAGCTCAGCCGGTTTATCGTCGAGCGCACCGCTTCGGCGGTGCTGATCGCGTTGGCACCGGTCGCCAGGTTGACGGCGACGCCCGCCGCCGGCTTGCCGTTGTAGTTGGCTTGCGTCGTATAGCTTTCGGCGCCGAGTTCGACGGTGGCGACGTCGTTGAGGCGGACCAGCGAGCCGTCCGTCTGGCTCTTCAGGATGATATTGCGGAACTGTTCGGCGGTTTGCAGCCGGCTCTTGGCGGTCACCGTGGCGTTGAGCTGCTGGCCCTTGCGCGCCGGCAGACCGCCGAGCTGGCCGGCCGAAACCTGCGTGTTCTGCGCCTCGATGGCGCTCGCCACGTCGCTTGGCATCAGCGCGTATTTGGCCAGCTTGTCGGGGTCGAGCCAGATCCGCATCGCATAGCCCGAGCCGAAGAGCTGCGTCGAGCCCACGCCTTCGACGCGCTTCAGCGTGTCGTTGACGGTGGCGTCGACATAGTCGGCGAGGTCGGTCGAGTTCATCTTGCCGTCGCTGGAGACGAAGCCGATGACCATCAGGAAGCCGGTCGAGGATTTGGAGACGGTGATGCCGTTGCTCTGCACTACCTGCGGCAGTTGCGACTGCACCAGCTGCAGCTTGTTCTGCGTCTGCACCTGGGCGGTGTCGGGGTCGGCCGAACTGGTGAAGGTCAGCGTGATCGACGCAGAACCGGTCGAGGTCGACGTCGCCGTCATGTAATCGAGGTTGTCGATGCCGGTCATGCCTTGCTCGATGACCTTGGTCACCGAGTTCTCGACCGTCTGGGCGTCCGCGCCCGGATAGGTGGCGCTGATATTGACCGTGGTCGGCGCGATCTGCGGATATTGCGAGATCGGCAGCGTGGTGAGTGCGAGCAGACCGCCCAGCATGATCACGATGGCGATCACCCAGGCGAAGATCGGCCGGTTGATGAAAAATGCTGACATCGTCTCAGTTCCCGGTCGACGCGGCGGGTTGCCGGCCGGTGCTGGCCACCTTGGATGGGGCCGGCAAGGCGGAGGTCTGGCCGCGATCCTTGATCTCACCGGTCGCCTCGTCAATCGTCACTTCGACGCCGGTCGCATCGCCGCCGGGGCGCACGAGCTGCAGGCCCTCGACGATGACACGGTCACCATCGCCCACGCCGCTGTCGACCAGCCAGCTGTTGCCGACGGTGTTGCGCACGGCGAGCACGCGCGTCTCGACCTTGCCCTGCGCATTGATGACCATGGCCGTCGCCTCACCCTTCGTGTTGCGGGTGACGGCGCGCTGCGGCACGAGAAAACTGTTCTGGGCAACGCCCTCCTCGACCAGCGCCCGCACATACATGCCCGGCAGAAGCAGGCGGTCGGGGTTGGGGAACTCGGCCCTGAGCGCGAACGTGCCGGTGGTCTGGTCGACATTGGCGCCGGCGAATTCCAGCTTGCCGGTCTGCGCGTAGATGGTGCCGTTCTCGAGCTTCAGCTTGACGCTGACATTGGGGCCGCTGAACTTCAGCCGCCCTTCCGAGATCGCCTGGCGCAGGTTGAGCAAATTGGTGCTCGACTGCGTGACGTCGACATTGATCGGGTCGAGCGAACGGATCGTGGTCAGCACCGTCTCCTGGTTGGCGGTCACCAGCGCGCCCGGTGTCAGCGTGGACTTGTCGATGCGGCCGGCGATCGGCGCGGTGATCGAGGTGCGGTCGAGGCTGATGCGCGCGGTTTCGGCGCTCGCCTTGGCGGAAGCCACATCCGCCTGCGCCTGCGCAAGCGTGGCGGCGGCGTCATCATAATCCTGTTTGGAAACAACGTTCTGCTTCAACAGGCCGGCGTATCTGTCGAACTTGGCCTGCGCGGTAGGCACCGCCGCCGCCGCCTTCTGCTGCGCCGCGACCGCGCTGTCATAAGCCGCCTTGTAGCTCGCCGGGTCGATGAGGTAGAGCGGCTGTCCCGCCGCCACCTCGCTGCCTTCCTTGAACAGTCGTTGCTGGATGATGCCGTTCACTTGTGGACGCACCTCGGCGATCAGCGAGGCCGCCGTGCGCCCCGACAGTTCGGCTGTGATCGCCACCGATTGCGGATGCAGCGTGACGACGCCGACTTCCGGTTTGCCGACGCCGCCCATGCCTGCGGGAGCCTTGCCGCCCTCCTGTGAGCAGGCCGCCAGGAGAAGAGCCGCGGCAAGCGCCGTCCAGGACGCGAACCGGCGAACTGGCGGGGAGGACTGCCTAGACTGCATGGACATGGCTGAATGATCTTTCGCTGGAGGTGCGGTGACCGCCTGGGCGTTGGCCAATACAAAGCGAGGGCGAACGCCGGCGGTCGCAGGTGAGGCTTGAGACGGACGATGTCGTGACGAGGGGTCGCGCCCACTTGCGGGCGGCGTCGAGCAGTGCTTCGAAGCGGCTCATGTCGCGCTCCTTCTTCCTGGCTGGAGCGCACCCGAGGATCGGATGGCTGGCCGCGATGCCCTCCGCGCCATTATGCCGATCAGCACCGACATGCCAAGCGCCTTGCCAGGTCTCACGCGATCTTGCGGTCATGATTTCCGTGGCCATCGGCGTGCCGCGAGATCGGCAGCGACAGGCGCCAGGCGGCGAATTCCAGCCGGATCGCGCCTTGCAGCGTGTCGACCGGCAAGGCCGGCGGCGTTGCGGCATGATCGATGCGCCGGCCGAACGAATATTTCGGGCTGGCCGATGCGATCAGCCGCAGCAGCATCAGGGCTTCCCACATTGTCGTGCCTTGTTGCATGGGGTGAATCCGGGAAGGCGCGATCCGCCATCCCGGAGAAGGAAACCCGGCCGGCCCGGGAACCGGTTGGGTACCGGGGCCGGCCGGCGCAGCCGGTCGGTTGTCAGCCGTTCCCGGGCTGGGGCGGCGGCATCGGGCCATCATTGGGCGGGCCTGCCGGACCGACTGCGTCATTCGGCGGGCCGCCCCATGGACCGGGGGGTGGTCCATGGGGGCGTTCCGCCGAAACGAGGATTTCGAGCTGTTCAGGCGTGAGCTTGGCGCGCAGCTCGGCGATCGCGTCCTTCAGCTTGGCGGCCGAAGCCGCACGCGCCGTGACGTCGTCTGCCAGCCTTTCCTGGAAGGCGAACGGATCGGGCTTGCCGGCCGGCCCTGCATCGGGGCCTCTCGCCTGCGGCCCGCCATCCGGCCCTCCAGGCCGGCCAGTGCCGCCCGGACCACGATCCGGCCGCGGTGGCGAAAGCACCGCCTGCAGCGCGCTGGTGTAGTCGCGCCAGGCGTCGAGCTGTTCGCTGCGGATGCCGACGCGTGTTTCGAGCGCGGCGAGCCGGGCGGCCAGCATGAATTCCGGCGGCGGCCCCACGCGGCGGGGGCCGAAGCCTTGCGGGCCGAAACTGTGCGGGCCAAAACCTCGCGGACCCCATCCTTGCGGAGGATGCGGCATCGAGCCATGATCCGTTCCATCCTGCATTGCCATGGCAGGCGGCGGCTCGCCTGGCGCCGCGCCCGGGTCGGGCTGCGCCGCCAGCGCGGGGTGGATGACGGCGGCGGAAAACAGGCCGAGCGCAAGAAGTCTGCTTCGCATGACGGTATTCCTTTCATCCATGCTTTGGACGTCAGGAGGATAGGAAGCGTGTTTGTCTGTTTCGCGTCGGCATGTTGCCGAAGGTTTCCGCAAAAGGGCAATTTGTTTCCGAATGTTGCCATCCCCCGGCCAGAAACATTGGGTTGCAATTTTCGATGCCGCTTGCACGCGCGCTCCCTATAATCAGGACAAGCCCGGGATCATGGGCAAGGGCACGATAATGCAGTCACAACCCCACATCCTCGTCGTCGACGACGATCGCGAAATCCGCACGCTGCTCGGGCGCTATCTCGACGGCCAGGGTTTTCGCGTCTCGGTAGCGGCCGACAGGCGCGAATGCGAGCAGAAGCTGGCCGCTGGCCAGTTCGACCTGGCCGTGCTCGACGTCATGCTGCCGGATGGTTCGGGGCTCGACATCTGCCGGGGCTTGCGCGATCGCAAGCCGCATATTCCCGTCATCCTGCTGACGGCGCTGAAGGAGGATGTCGACCGCATCATCGGGCTGGAACTCGGCGCCGACGACTATCTCGGCAAGCCGTTCAACCCCCGCGAGCTCACCGCCCGCATCCGCGCCGTGCTCAGGCGCTCGACGCCGGAAGAAGCGGCGCCCGCGCCTCCGCCCCGCGCCTACCGCTTCGCCAGCTACAGGCTGGAGCCGGACACCCGCAAGGTGACGGATGCGCAGGGCGCGGCCGTCGATCTCACCGGCGCCGAATTCGACCTGTTGCAGGTGTTCCTCGACCGCCCCGGCCGGCTGCTGTCGCGCGACCAGCTGCTTGATCTCACACAAGGCCGCGAACGCGACCCGCTCGAACGCTCGGTCGACGTGCTGATGAGCCGGCTGCGCCGCAAATTCACCGACACCGGCGACGGGCCGCTGTTCAAGACGGTGCGCAATGGCGGCTACCAGCTGACCGCGCGCGTCGAGACGGTGGAGGCGCAGGCGTGAACTCGCTGCGCCGCCGCCTCATCCTTTTGCTGGTCGCCTCCATCGTCGGTGTCGTCGGCCTGGCGACGGCGGCGGTCCTCAGCGTGCGCGGCGGCGGGCCGCCGCCGGAACTCGTCGTGCCATGGGTTGCCCAGCAGATGGAACTCGTGGTGCGGCTGCTGCCGGGGCCCATACCCGATGTGCTGCGGGTGCAATTCAGCGACCGGCCGGCGGATGGCAAGGTGGACCGGCAGGAGACGGCGATGCTCAATGATCTGCTGCGCCGCCGCGGCTTCGACGTGCTGGCCATCGTCAGCGACAAACCGGGTGAACCCAGCCAACGTGCCTCGATGCGCCTGCCCGACAGCCGGTGGGCGATCCTCGAAATAGCACATATCGACCCGCCCAGGCGCGAATGGCTGGTTCTGGCCGGCTGGATCTCGCTGATCGTGGCCGGCGCCACCGCAGTCTCCGTCTATTTCACCTCGGTGCTGATCCGGCCGCTCGAAATGCTGGAGGCCACCGTCTCCAAGATCGGCAGCGACGGCGTGCTGGCGCCAGTGCCGGAGGTAGGCTCGGCCGAGGTCAAGGCCACGGCGCACGCACTGAACCAGCTCTCGTCCAGGCTGAAGACCGCCATGGAAAGCCGCATGCGGCTGGTGGCCGCCGCCGGCCACGATCTGCGCACGCCGATGACGCGCATGCGGCTGCGCGCCGAATTCCTCGACGAGGAGCGCGACAAGTGGCTGCACGACCTCGACGAGCTCGACCGCATCGCCGACAGCGCCATCCGCCTGGTGCGCGAGGAGGTGAACCAGGATGCCGTCGAGCCGCTCGACCTGGAAAAGATGGTGCGCGACATATCTGCCGAGATGGTCACGCTCGGCCATTCCGTCTCGATCGGGCATCTGGACAGGGTTGCGGTCCGCGCCGGCGCGCTCGGCCTGCGCCGCGCCCTGCGCAATCTGGTCGTCAACGCCGTCACCCACGGCAGGGCCTGCACGATCGCGCTCGACCTCGCCGACAGGCGCGCCGTGCTCTCTATATCGGACGTCGGCCCGGGCATTCCGCCCGACCTCATCAACAAGGCCTTCGAGCCCTTCTTCCGCGTCGACCCCGGCCGCCAGCAATCCATTCCAGGCGCCGGCCTCGGCCTCGCCATCGCCAAGGAGATCATCGAGCGCTACGGCGGCACCGTGACGCTGGAGAACCGCCAGGGCGGCGGGCTGGCGCAGACGGTGGTGTTCGCGGCGGTGTGATTGGGTCAGGCCCGTCCACATCGCGAAAGGCAGCCCAATGCGGGGACTGCCAAGCAACGAGGTCTGCGAAGCGCGCTACGACGTGGCGCGCAGATTCCTGCGGATGGGACGCCTGCCCGTTGCACGGGCTTTCTCGGCCACCACGCCAGCGATCTCCACCACCTCGCCCTCGCGCGATTTGCCGTTGGTGGCCTTGTGGAGCCGCTCGTAGGGCAGCAATTCCTTGATCCGGGCATTGAGCGACGCGATTTCGGCCCGCAAATCCTCGCATTCCTGCCGCTGGACATCCCGTTGTATGTCCTCCGATGCCTGTTGCAGCGCAAGTTGCGAAAGATTGGCGTTCGCTTTCGAAAGGCTCAGCTTGTCGGCTTCGTTCTCGTCGGTGAGCGCGGACAATCTTTCATCGGCGATTTTCTTTTCGGCCACTGCGTCGTCCAGATCGGTCTTGAGCCTGGCGATTTCGGCGGCGGCCGCACTGTTCTCGTTCGAGGCCCGTTCCAGCCGCGATTCCAGGTCTTGGATCTCGGACCGCAATCCGCGCATCTCCGTCTGGCCGCGAGCCCGTTCGGCTTCCCAGTCGCCTTCCATCAGGCTGGCCGTTTCGGTCTTTTCCGCCAGCTTCGCCTGTGTGGCCTCGAGCGCCTTCTGCAGCCGGATCTCCTCTTTCTCGCTCTTGCCGAGCGCCGCCATCAGTTCGGCAAGGCGCGCCGCTTCGCTGGCGTGGACTGCCGAAAGCTCGTCCAGCCTATGGCGCGCCTGGCTCTCCCGCTTCAGCACCTTGTCGAGTTCGACCGACAGGCTGACATGTTTTTCCCGCAGCATCTTGCTCTCGCGCAAGCGCCTGTTGGCCTCGACCGTCCTGGCGGTCAGCCGGTTGGCGATGTCGCCGAATTCCGCGTCGCGTTTGGCGCTGGCATTGCCCATCTCGGCGAGCTCGAGCCTTGCCGCCGCGAGCGCTGTGCGAAGCGCATCCCGGTCCTGGACCAGGTCTGTCTCGCGCTGCTGCAGCACTTCGCACGTGCTGTCACGCTCGCGCAGCTTCGCCGCCGTGTCGTGCAGCTTTTCCGACAGCGCTCTTTGCTCGGCGATCAGGCCGGCGTTTGCGAGCTCCAGCTCATTGGCGCGAAGAATGTCGGTGTGGAGGATGTTGAGGAATTCGCGCGTCAGATGATGCGAGGTCGAGATTTCCGACAATTTGCCGTTGATCTCATCCAGATAATCCCTGGCGTCGTGGAACATTCCTTCGAAGGCGTTCAACGCCGCGAGCCGGGTCTGGGCATGGGGCGTCAGTCGTGGCGTGGTTTCGGCGGTGTCGGTGTTGCCCGCATCGTCGGGATTGTTCGCGCCCTCCGCTTGCGCCGCATCGGCTTGGGGTGGCGAGACGGTTGACGCGTCATCGGGGATATCGTCGCCCTGCGGCGGTGCCTCGAATTCGCTGTCGAGGCTGGCATCCAGGGCGTCCGCCAGATCGTCCTGCAACTCCTGGAGTGCGTCGTCTACGTCTTCAGCACGCTTGATCAGGCTCTTGAAGTTCATACGGAACTCCCTCTTACGCAAAGAAAACCAGATATTTAACAAACTGCTAATATGTATCCTTACATCCGCTTATTCCGCAGGGGAAGCCCCCCTAGGGAAATGTAAATTTCAGACATTTGGGGATTTGCACCGCCGCGACAGCCAGTGCCGGGTCCCGGGCTGGCACAGACCGTAGCGTTCGCGGCGATGTCAACGCTTCTCGTGCATATTCGGTGTGCAGCCTGATATGCTGCCAGCAAACGGCTTGCAGGTCGAACGGGAGGGGATGGAGATGTCGATCAAGGTGATCGGAACCGGCTTTGGCCGAACGGGCACGGATTCGATGCGCGAGGCGCTGGCCATTCTCGGCTACGGCCCCTGTCACCACATGCATGAAGTGATCGGCAACGAGGAGCAGAAGCGGATGTGGCGTGCGGTGGCCCAAGGTGCCGCGCCGGACTGGAACCAGCTACTGTCGGGCTATGTCTCCTGTTTGGACTGGCCTTCGGCGTACTACTGGCGCGAACTGATCGAATTCTATCCGAATGCCAGGGTGATCCTGACCTACCGCTCGGCCGAAAGCTGGTGGGAAAGTTTTGAAAAAACGATCGCGAGGGGACTTGAGCAAAGCGTCGATCAAGAATCGCTGGGCCTCGCCCTGATCGCCAGGCAGGTGTTCGGCGGCCGGCCCGGCGATCGAGCGCATGCCATTGCCTGCTACGAGGCCAATGCCCGTGCGGTGTACGCCGAAGTGCCACGGGAGCGGCTGCTGGTCCACGCTCTTGGCGACGGTTGGGAACCGCTGTGCACCCATCTGGACGTTGCGATACCGGATCAGGACTATCCCAATCGCAACAGCGCCGCGGGCTTCAGGTCGAGATTTTCGCTGAACTGATCTGGACGAAAACCGGCGGTGCCGGCCCGGCAATCCGGGTTCCTCGCCCCCTGTGGAGCGGGGCGAGGAAAAGGCGCACCGTTTTTTACCCCGCCATGGCCAGCGGCACGGCGCTCTTGTTGGGGATCTGGATGTCGATTTCCAGCGTCGACATGGTCTCGCCCCGATCCATCGACACCTGGAGATAGTCCTGGTCGATCTGCACATGCTTGGCGATCACAGCCATGATCTCCTCCCGCAGAATGGAGACGAGGTCGGGCTGGCCACGGCTGCGGCGCTCATAGGCGAGCAGCACCTGCAGCCGCTCGCGCGCCACCGGCGCGCTGGTGCGCCGCTTGAAGAGGTCGAGGATGCTCATGCGGCCCTCCTTCCGAGCAGACGGTCGAGGAAACCCTTGCGTTCGAAGGGCACCACCACCGGCAAGTCTTCGCCTTCAAGCCGCCGTGCCGCTTCGAGATAGGCCTTGGCGGCGTTGTTGAGCGGTTCCGACAGCGTCACCGGCGAACCGAGGTTGGAGGCGCGCAGCACATCCTGGCTTTCCGGGATGATGCCGAGCAGCGGCACCGACAGGATTTCCAGCACGTCGTCGATCGAGAGCATTTCTCCCCGCGCGGCGCGCGCCGCGTCATAGCGCGTGACCAGCACATGCTTGGCGATCTGCTCGCCCTGTTCGGCGCGCATGGTGCGGGCGTCGAGCAGACCGATGATGCGGTCGGAATCGCGCACCGACGACACTTCCGGATTGGTGACGATGACGGCCTCGTCGGCAAAGCGCATGGCGAGCTGCGCGCCGCGCTCGATGCCGGCCGGGCTGTCGCAGAAGACATAGTCGAAGACCGAGCGCAGCTTGTCGATCACCTCGCCGACGCCGTCCTCGGTCAGCGCGTCCTTGTCGCGCGTCTGCGACGCCGGCAGCAGGAACAGCGTGTCGACGCGCTTGTCGCGGATCAGTGCCTGCGACAGCTTGGCCTGACCCTGGATGACGTTGACGAGGTCGAACACGACGCGCCGCTCGGCGCCCATGATCAGGTCGAGATTGCGCAGGCCTACATCGAAATCGACCAGCGCCACCTTCTTGCCGGTCTTGGCGACCGCGGCACCCAGCGCGGCCGTCGAGGTGGTCTTGCCGACGCCCCCCTTGCCCGATGTGACGACCACTACCTTGCCCATGGAAAAAGCCTCCGTTGCCTGTTGTCGTTTGTTGTGCCGTGCGCCGCACGGCTGTTGTCAGAGCCTGCCATCATGCCATCCCAAACCGGTCCGAGGCTTGCGCGCGGCGATGGTGCCTCGGCGCTTGTCCGGGCCGGAACCGTGAAGCCGGGCGTCAGCATCGCGCCGCCCTAGTTCAGCGGCACGACGGCGAGCATGTCGCCTTCGAGGAAGGCCTGCACGGCCTTGCCGCGCGAGACGCCTTCCATCTCTTCGGCGGTGGTGTACCAGCCGTCGACCGAAATCAGCTCAGCCTCGTTCTTGCGGCAGAAGATGCGTGCCGAGCGATTGCCCTGCGAGCCGGCGATGGCGCGGCCGCGTAAGGTGCCATAGACATGGATAGAGCCCGCCGCGATGATTTCGGAGCCGGACGCGACCGAGCCCAAAACGATGACATCGCCATGCGGATGGAAGATCGACTGACCCGAGCGGATCGGCGACTTGACCATCAGCGTGCCGGCCTGGACCGTTTCGATCGCGCCTGCTTCCGCGGCCTTGGCTGCCTTGCCCTTGCCCGCCTCGGCCCTGGCTTCGCCGGCCTTGCCCTCGCCTGCCTTGACTTCGCCGGCCTTGCCGGCATCCTTGCCGCGATCCGAAAACACCGTTTCCAGCTTGCCGGCTTCATCAGCCGCCTCCGCCTTGCCCTTGCGGCCGGGCTGCGACAGCAGGCCATCCGTGGTGGCCTCCTTGGCGCCGCCAAGCAACGGCGGCAGGTCAAGCCCGAGCGAGGCGCCTTCAAGCTCTATCGCATAGACCCGGATGCCTCGCGCACCGAGCGAAGCAACCAGCAGCCCGATGTCGGCGATTTCGGGCTTCAGCACGTTCAGATCGAGCACCACCGGCCGTCCCGCAAAATACCCCGGCGAATTGCCGATCCAGTGATCCAGCCCCTCCAGCCAGGCGGAAATCGGCGCCTCCGGCGTGAGCGTAAAGGCCACGAAAGAACGGGCGCGAAAACGAATGGATTTTGTTTCGACGGGGGTGGCAAAGGTCACGGCCAGCGAATCCTTACTGAGAGGTAAACGCTAGGGGGTTAATGGTTAACGAATGGTTAACGGCAAGGGGCAACTCGGCAGCTGGTGCGAGAAATTGGGAGGTCGGCTAAGCGCCCTCCAAGGATCGACGACAAGTGCGGCTCCCCACGAACCACGGCCTTCAGCGGCGGCGCGAAGCTGATCGAATGGCTGCTACCAGGTGAGCATCTTCGAAGGGCTTGCTGATCAACGCCACGTCGTGAGGGCGGTCCGAGATCTTCTCGGCATCGGCGTAGCCCGTGACGATGAGTGCCGGCCAATCCGCGCGCAGGCTTCGGGCGAAGCGGATGACGTCGATGCCCGAAATGAGCGGCATGGCGAAGTCGGTTACGATGACGTCGAAACGGTCCGGTTCCTTTTCGATGGCGGCCAGTGCCTGGGCGCCGCCGGAAAACGCCGTCACGTCGAAGCCCGATTGCCGCAGCGACATCGCCGTCAACTCCCGCAGGGATTGACTGTCGTCGACGAGCAGAACAGTCGGCAACTGATCCTCAACCGCCGTCGGGAGGTCCGTGCCGGCATTGTTGGCGGCACTGGCTTCGAAAACGAGCTCATCCCTGGCGGTAACGTCTTGCGCCTCGCGTGAACGGGGCAGCCAGAGCTCCATGGTGGTGCCGTGGCCAAGCTCGCTGTCAATCCTGAGCGTGCCACCCGACTGCTTGGCGAAACCATAGACAGTGCTGAGGCCCAGACCCGTGCCCTTCCCGATCGGCTTTGTCGTGAAGAACGGCTCGATCACCTTGCTGATGACATCCGCGGCGATACCTGTCCCGGTGTCCTCGACCGCAAGCCTGACATAATCGCCCGCGGCAAGCCCCTGGCCGGAATGGCCGACGCTGCGATTGTGGGCCCTGACGCAGATTGTCCCGCCGGAAGGCATCGCGTCGCGGGCATTGAAGACCAGGTTCATCAAAGCAAGCTCAAGCTGCGCCGGGTCCGCATGCACCGGCCATATGTCGTCACCGACATGCCAGTCGAAGCGCACCAGGCCGCCCAGGATCGGCGCCACAAGGCCGGTCATCGTGTCTCCCAGGCTCGACATCCGCACGGCAACCGGTTTCAGATCCTGGCGCCTTGAAAAGGCGAGCATGCGCTGGATGAGGTCCTTGCCCTGGGAAGCGGAGCGGCGCGTCATGTCGAGAACCTGGGCCGCCTTGCCGTCGAGGCTCACTTGCCTTTCGAGCAGGCTCAGCCCGGAGAGGATCGCCGCAAGCAGATTGTTGAAATCGTGGGCAAGTCCGCCGGTCAGCTTGCCGATCGCATCGAGCCGCTGCGATTGCAGCAATTGGCTTTCCAGATGGCGCTGCTCGGTGATGTCCTGCATGGTGCCCAGCAGTTCGAGCCCGGCGCCATCCCTGGCGACCACTCCCTGGTCGAGGAATATCCGGTATTCCTCATTGGCGCATCGCCAGCGGAACTCGCACGCATAAGAGCCGGTCTCGTGGGCGGCCGAAAGCGATCTTGTCACCGCGTCCCGGTCAGCCGGATGGACCCGGCTGATGCCGAAATCTGGATCCGCCATGAACCGGTCCGGAGAAAATCCCGTCAACCGCTCGACCCCCTTGGAAACATAGCTTGCGGCGAATGGCGCCTCGGCCACGCGGGCGTGAAAACAGATCGGCAGCGAAGCCAGGATCGTCTCCTGCCGGGCCTCGGAATGCCGCAGCGCCCGCTCGGCGTCGAGCTTGTCGGAGGTCGCCTTCAGCGCTCGCTCAAGCAGCAGTTGCTCCCTGGCCGCATTCCGTTCGATTTCCCTCGTCTTTTCATAGAGATCGACGAAGACCATGACCTTGGACCGCAGCATCGACGGGTCGAATGGCTTGAACAGATAATCCACCGCGCCGGCGTCATAGCCGCGCAGCATATGTGCTTCTTCCTTGTTGATGGCCGTCAGGAAGATGATCGGCGTGCCGTTCGAACGTTCGCGCCTCCGGATCAGCGAAGCGGTTTCGTAGCCGTCGAGACCGGGCATCAGCACATCCAGCAGAATGACGGCGAAGTCGTCCTTGAGCAGAAAGCGCAGCGCCTCGTCGCCCGACTGGGCGCAAATCACCTGCCCGACCCCGTCAAGTGCCTCCTCAATGGCAAGGAGATTTCGCGCGTCGTCGTCGACAGCCAGAACGCGAACCGGCCCCAGCTTTTCGAACGGTTCGCTGCTTTCTGCTTCCATCGCCGCCATTGCTAAATCCGCCGGGGCGCGATCAGATTGCGGTCGTCGCCGTCTGCCCGCGATGTCCCCGCTCGCGAGCGCGAGCGACCGACCCAAACCCGCAGCAGGGCGAGGAGCAGGTCGAGGTCGACGGGCTTGGCGATGTAGTCGGACGCGCCGGCGTCCAGACATTTCTGGCGATCTCCTTTCATCGCCTTGGCCGTGACGGAAATCAGCGGAATGTGCGCGATTTCCGGCTGGGAGCGTATCCGGCGCATTGTCTCGTACCCGTCCATCTCGGGCATCATGATGTCGATCAGGGCGACGTCGACGTCCGGCGCCTCTTCAAGCATGGCTATGCCGTCCCGCCCCCGCTCGGCATGCTGCACCTCGATACCGTAGGTCTCCAGCACGCTGGTCAGCGAATAGATGTTGCGAATGTCGTCGTCGACGATCAGAACCTTGGCTCCGGCCAGATCGGCGTTGTCGAGTTGCTCGGAAGCCAGGATTTCCTTGTCGGGCCTGTCGCCTGGAAGGGCGGCGGACATCAACAAGCCAAGCTGGGCAAAGTTGTCGGCACGTGGAACATCGCTGAGCGGCGGATGCAAGGCGATCTGCTGTTGAAAGGCGTCCGGATGGGGCGTGAAGAAGAGCAGGCGCGGGACAAAATCGCCGAACTGGGACATGATCTCATCGAGCATCTGGGCGTTGTCCTTGGCCGAACGGCCAAAACCGAACACGACGGCATCATATCCGGCAATACCACCCCCGTCGGCATTGGCCGCGACGCGGCCGATGGCGGTGACCGACGTGACGCCGTCGCGAATGGCTTCGACCAGCGCCAGGCGACGCTCGGGGTCCGGATCCGCGACCAGCACATTGCGTTGTGTCCTGAGCGTCCTCGACTGAATGTCGTCGAAGACACGCGAAAGCTCGCCGGCGGACACCGGCTTGCTGGAAACGCTTGCGGCGCCTCGGCGCGTGAGGAGCTCGATGTCTTCGGCGCCGGAGATAACGTGGATGGGTATGTTCCTGGTCTTCGGATCGTGCCGTAAAAGGTCGAAAAGCACCCAGCCATCAATGTCCGAAAGGCCGAGATCCAGCGTGATCGCATCGGGCATGAGCTTGCGCGTAAGCGCCAGCGTTCCCGAGCCGGCCGTGGAGAGCACGCCTTTCAATCCGGCCGATCGCGCAAGACCAAGCAGCAGCCCGCCAAAAGTGGGGTCGTCCTCCACGATCAGCACCACCCTGTCCGATGGACCGATCGCATCACGGTCGTCGGCGAGTTCCGGCGTTCCTGTCGTGCTGCTGGCCGCAACGGAAACGGCGGCCGGCGAAAGCTCGATCTGCGGTGCAAGACTGCTGCTGCGCGGGCCGTCGAAGGGAATGACAAGCGTGAAGGTCGATCCCGTTCCAGGCTGGCTTTCTACGCGCAACTCGCCGCCGAGCAGGCGGGCGATTTCACGGCTGATCGAGAGGCCGAGACCAGTGCCGCCATATTTGCGGCTGGTGGTGCCGTCGGCTTGTTGGAACGCCTCGAAGATCAGCTTTTGCTTGTCCTCCGGAATGCCGATGCCCGTGTCGGTGACGGCGATGGCCAGCGCTTGCGGCAGTGCCGCCGCGCCGTTTGCGCGGCCGGTCCGCTCGGCATGGATGCTGAGCGTCACGTCGCCTTGAGAGGTAAACTTGAAGGCGTTGGACAAAAGGTTGAGGACGATCTGCTGCAGCCGTTTTTCGTCCGTGCGGATCGTCTCGGGCAGGATCTGATCGATCTTGATCGTAAACCCAAGCCCCTTGTCGGCCGCAAGCTGCCGGAAGGTCCGCTCCATATGCTGGCGCAGATGTGCGAGCGGCATGTCGTTGAGCTCGATCGAAACCGTGCCGGATTCGATTTTCGAAAGATCCAGTATGTCGTTGATGAGACTGAGCAGGTCCGTGCCCGCCGAGTTGATCGTGCGAGCGAACTCGATCTGCTTGTCGTTCAGGTTGCCCTGCTGGTTGGTCGCGAGCAGGTTGGACAGGATCAGCAGCGAGTTCAGCGGCGTTCTCAGCTCGTGGCTCATATTGGCCAGGAATTCGGACTTGTACTTGGACGTCAGCGCCAGCTGTTCCGCTTTCTCCTCGAGTGCGCGTCTGGCCATTTCGATCTCGAGATTCTTGTTCTCGACCTGCTTTTTCTCGTTCTCGAGAAGCTGCGCCTTCTCCTGCAATTCCTCGTTGGTGGCGTGAAGCTCTTCCTGTTTCTTGGTGAGCTCGGTCTGGCGCGACTGCAGTTCGGACGTCAGAAGCTGTGACTGCTTGAGAAGCCCTTCCGTGCGCATGGTCGCGGCGATCGTGTTGAGCACGATACCGACTGACTCCATCAATTGCTCGAGGAACAGGCGATGCGTGTCGCTGAAGCGGCTGAACGAAGCGAGTTCGATGACCGCCTTGACCTCTTCCTCGAACAATGCCGGCAGAACGATGGCGCTGGCCGGCGGCGCTTCACCGAGGCCCGAGCTGATGCGCAGGAAGCTCGAGGGAACCTCGTCGAGCATGATCGCCCGTTTGTCGGCCGCGCTTTGACCGATCAGGCCTTCCCGGAAGTCCACACGCTGGCGGATCTTGGCTTTGCCCTCGGCGGCGTAGGACGCGGCCAGTTCCAGATAAGATTCTTCCTCGTCGCGATTGGTCACGTAGAAAACACCATACTGCGCGTTCACCAGCGGCGCGAGTTCCGATATGATCATGCGCGACACCGTGGCCAGATCGCGCTCGCCCTGCAGCATGCGCGAGAACCGCGCGAGGTTGGTCTTCAGCCAATCCTGCTCGGCATTCTTGAGCGTCTGATCCTTCAGGTTGCGGATCATCTCGTTGATGTTGTCCTTGAGCGCCGCGACCTCCCCGGAAGCCTGGACGCTGATGGAACGGGTAAGATCGCCCTTGGTGACCGCGGTCGACACCTCGGCGATGGCCCGCACCTGTGTGGTCAGGTTCGCCGCCAGCTGATTGACGTTGTCGGTCAGGTCGCGCCACAGGCCGGCGGCGCCAGGCACCCTCGCCTGGCCGCCGAGCTTGCCCTCGATGCCGACCTCGCGGGCGACGTTGGTCACCTGATCGGCGAAGGTCGCCAGCGTTTCGATCATGCCGTTGATGGTGTCCGCCAGGGACGCGATCTCGCCCTTGGCATCGACGGCGAGTTTGCGCTTGAGATTGCCCTGCGCCACGGCGGTGACGACATCGGCGATGCCGCGCACCTGGTTGGTCAGGTTGGTCGCCATGAGGTTGACGTTGTCGGTCAGGTCCTTCCAGGTGCCCGCCACGCCCTCGACCTGTGCCTGGCCGCCGAGCTTGCCCTCGGTGCCGACTTCGCGCGCCACACGCGTCACCTCGCCTGCGAATGAGTTGAGCTGGTCTACCATGGTGTTGATGGTGGACTTCAGCTCCAGGATCTCGCCCTTGACGTCGACGGTGATCTTCTTCGACAGATCGCCTCGCGCCACCGCGGTCGTCACATCGGCGATGTTGCGCACCTGGCCGGTCAGATTCTCGGCCATCGAATTGACGTTGTCGGTCAGGTCCTTCCAGGTGCCGGCGACGCCGCGCACCTGTGCCTGGCCGCCAAGCTTCCCCTCGGTGCCGACTTCGCGCGCGACACGCGTCACTTCCGAGGCGAAAGAGTTGAGCTGATCCACCATCGTGTTGATGGTGTCCTTGAGCTCGAGAATTTCGCCGCGAACGTCGACCGTGATCTTTTTCGACAGGTCGCCCAGCGCAACGGCGGTCGTCACTTCCGCGATGTTGCGGACCTGGCCCGTCAGATTGGCGGCCATGGCGTTGACGTTATCCGTCAGGTCCTTCCACGTGCCGGCGACACCGCGGACCTGTGCCTGGCCGCCAAGCTTGCCGTCCGATCCCACTTCGCGGGCAACGCGCGTCACCTCGGATGCGAAGGAGTTCAGCTGGTCCACCATCGTGTTGATGACGTCCTTGATCTGCAGAATCTCTCCCAGCGCATCGACGGTGATTTTCTGGGTGAGATCGCCGGTCGCGATCGCGGTCGCGACCTTGGAGACATCGCGCAACTGCACGGTCAGGTTGCCGGCCATGGCGTTGACGTTGTCGGTCAGGTCCTTCCAGGTGCCGCCGACCCCCTCGACATGGGCCTGGCCGCCGAGTTTTCCCTCCGAGCCCACTTCGCGGGCAACGCGCGTGACTTCGGAGGCGAATGAGTTGAGCTGGTCCACCATCGTGTTGACGGTGTTCTTGAGCTCGAGGATTTCGCCCTTCACGTCGACCGTGATCTTCTTGGAGAGATCACCCCGCGCGACGGCCGTCGTCACATCGGCGATGTTGCGCACCTGGCCGGTGAGATTGGCGGCCATCAGATTGACGTTGTCGGTCAGGTCTTTCCAGGTGCCTCCGACGCCACGGACTTCCGCCTGACCGCCGAGCTTTCCCTCGGTGCCGACTTCGCGCGCGACGCGCGTCACTTCCGAGGCGAAGGAATTCAGCTGGTCCACCATCGTGTTGATGGTGTTCTTAAGCTCCAGGATCTCGCCCTTCACGTCGACCGTGATCTTCTTCGACAGATCGCCAAGAGCCACCGCGGTGGTCACTTCGGCGATGTTGCGCACCTGGCCGGTCAGGTTGGCCGCCATAGAATTGACGTTATCGGTCAAATCTTTCCAGGTTCCGGCGACACCCCGCACCTGCGCCTGCCCGCCGAGCTTTCCCTCCGTGCCCACCTCGCGTGCAACGCGCGTCACCTCGCCGGCAAATGAGTTGAGCTGGTCGACCATCGTATTGATGGTGGACTTCAGCTCCAAAATCTCTCCCTTCACGTCGACGGTGATCTTCTTCGACAGGTCGCCGAGCGCCACCGCGGTCGTCACATCGGCGATATTGCGGACCTGGCCGGTCAAATTGGCGGCCATCAGGTTCACGCTGTCCGTCAGGTCCTTCCAGGTGCCACCGACGCCCTCGACGCGGGCTTGGCCGCCGAGCTTTCCCTCGGTGCCGACTTCGCGCGCGACGCGCGTCACCTCGCCGGCAAACGAGTTGAGCTGGTCGACCATGGTGTTGATGGTCGACTTCAGCTCCAGGATCTCGCCCTTCACGTCGACGGTGATCTTCTTCGACAAATCGCCCGAAGCGACTGCGGTGGTCACCTCCGCGATGTTGCGCACCTGGCTCGTCAGGTTGGTCGCCATCGCGTTCACATTGTCGGTCAGATCCTTCCAGGTGCCCGCCACCCCCTTGACCCGGGCCTGACCGCCTAGCTTGCCCTCGGTGCCGACCTCGCGCGCCACGCGCGTCACCTCCGAAGTGAACGAGGCGAGTTGCTCGACCATTGTGTTGACGATCTTGCCGATCCGCAGGAATTCGCCGCGCAGCGGCCTGCCGTCGATCTCCACCATCATGGTCTGGGACAGATCGCCCTTGGCGACGGCGCCGATGACCCGGGCCACCTCGGCGGTCGGTTGCACCATGTCCTCGATCAGGTCGTTGACCGATCGGACGCTCGATTCCCAGCTACCTTTGGCGTTCCTGACATGGCCGCGCTCGCTGATGCGCCCGTCCTTGCCGACCACCCGGCTGAGCCGCGCGAATTCCCGCGTCACCTGGTCATTGAGTTCGACGATTTGATTGAACGTGTCTGCAATCTCGCCACTCAGCCCATCATAGACGTTTTCGATGCGGACGGAGAAATCGCCGTTTCGAAAAGCTTTGAGAGCGCTAAGGATTTGTCGAGAGTCCAGTTGTTCTTTTGGTAACCGAGATGCGCCCAAAAACCCCTCCACGCGAACCCCCGGCCGGATCGGGCCGAAGCCCTTAACGCGTGGCCGCGTATTTGGTTCCATATGGCTTGCAAGCGCGGCTGAAAGGTCCGCCGCGCTTTGCTGGCCCCCTAGGAGGACGAAGAAGGCCGGTTGGCCTACAGCGGTCTCGGCCTCTGTGTACCGCTGCGCACTGCGATCCTCATCAATGCCGCTTGAAATACTGCACTTCCCTTTCGTGCTTCTCCGCCGCTTCGCGGCTGTCGAACGTGCCCAGATTTCGCCGCTTGCCCGTCTTCTCGTCCTTTTTCCTTGAATAAAGCCGACATTTTCCGTGTTTCAGCTTCCTGATCATTGGTCTCTCCTCAGGAAAGGACGAAGGGCCCGGCGATCGCCGAGCCCTTCCTATTGTCAGTCGCGGTGTTCGGGCATGGCTTTCAGCTGATCCTTGGTCCAGCTGGTCACGGCGTGAACGTCGCCGTCCTCGTCGCGCATGAAATCGAGTTCGTTGGCGGCGACGGCGACCGGCTTGGCGCCGATGCCGAGGAAGCCGCCGACGTCGATGACGACCTGGCTGCTGCCATGCATATGGTCGACGGAGCCGATCTTCTCGTCGTTGGGGCCGTAGATGGTCGCGCCTTCAAGCGTATCCGGGGTCAGTTCGGCGCGGCTGAGCCTTACGTGATTGGCGTGGTCCATGAGTGCATCTCCTTTGCGGTGGGACAGGGTGAACCTCCGAGGCGGCCAAGGGTTCCGACATTGTCGGAGATGACCAGGGATAGCGCTCCAAGAGAGCGCCGGCTTCGGGGCGATCATGGTTTTGCGCTCGGTGGCTCGATGAATCATCTTGTCATCGAGTTGCACCAACGCGTTGTTTCGAAAGGCTCGCGCGTTCAGCGCCCGCGCTTTGGCTTGAGGCTGCGCGCGGCTTGCTCGATCGCGGCGCGGTCGGTGCCGAGACGGTCGATCAGCTCCTGCGCCTCCTCGCCCGATATGCCCGCGCGGATCGCCAGTTCCTCCACCGTCAGAACGTCGGAGCTCGCGATCTCGCCGGTTTGTGGCAGCGCGTCATCCGCCGTCAGCGGCAGGGCGGCTTCCCTGTCGATCTCCATCTCGGCCCGGCTCCAGTGCCGCTCATGGTCGCCATGGCCGCCGCCTTCGCGTTGCCAGATCTCGTAGGCGCGGTTCCTGATCTTGTCGTCGCGGTCGTCGCTCATGTCATTCCTCCACTCATGTGAGGCATGAACGCCGCGCCGGTGCGAACGATCCAAAAAATCTGCGTGATCGTCGGGACGACAAGATGCAACCCTTCAGCCAGGCCTGCACGGCAACGGCGGCTACTCGCACTGGCGCCTGGGTCCGCCGGAATATGGCTGATAGCTGTTGTCGTCGGGCCTGTAGGAGCGGTAGCGGCTGAAGCAGGAATCGACATGGTCGGCGGAAAGCGCCGTCGTCGCGACCGCCGGGGCGACACCGCCCTCGACATAGCTGACGGCTGCCGATGGCTGCGCGCCCTGGTCGTCGCCGGCGTCGAGATAGGGCGAGACGCAGGGGCGCTGCTGCCCGCTATAGGACATGTAGCTGTTGTCATCCGGATTGTAGGAGCGGTAGCGGTTCGCGCACCAACTGACATGGGACGCCGGCAGCGCGTCGGCTCCAGCCGCCGGCGCGATCGATCCGGTCGCGGCCGGATCGGGTGCCCGCGGCTTGACGGCGATATCGGGCGGCGCGGGCTGGTCGGCCGGCAAGCGTTGCAGATTTTGCGCCGCCTTGTTCACCGGCCGCGCGTCCCTGGTCCACAGTTCCGCCACGCTGACGGTCGGCCTTGCCTCATGCGCGGGCTTGGCGGCGAGCAACCAGGCGGCAAAGCCCAGCCCGCTGCCGAAGACCGCAAGGGTCAAGACAAAGCCGCCGACCAATGCCAAAATCGCTTTCACGTCACGCTCCTTCAGCCCCTGCTTATAGAATGCGGAGCATCAAGGCTGGTTCCAGCAAAGTACGTGTCGCAGGCGCTTGAACGGGTCGCGCGCGCTCAGCTCCTCCTCAGACCGGCAGCCTCACCTCTGGGAAAACTGGTTCTCGACCGCCAGCAGCGACGCCACCGTTTCCCGATCGCGCTGGCGCTGCTGCAGAGTGCAGGCCAGCAGCCAATCCAGCGAGATCCGGCCGGCGCCGGCTACGGCCAGAACGAACATGCCGCCGGCGATCGCCAGATCCTTTTCGAAATTCAGCAGCTCGCTCTGGCTGGCGAAGTTGGTGTGGAACAGTGTGGCCGTTGCCAGGCAGAAGAGGCCGAGGCCGATCGCCCCCAGCCGCGTCAGCACGCCCGTTGCCACCGAGAGCCCTGCCCCCAGTTGCAACGCGATGGTGGCGACAAACAGCGGCAGACCGACGCCTTGCGCGGCCATCGCCTTGGCGGCGCCGTCGAAATGGGTGGCCAGTGTCACCCCCTCATGCAGGAAGATGAAGGACATGAGCAGGCGCCCGACAAGCAGGGTCAGATCCCTGACATAGAGTTTGATGGCGAGGGCGTGCAGCTTCTCTGCGCGTTCGTTCAGGGTCATGGTCAGCCTCCGATATTTTGACACCGTGCATGCGCCGCGCGAGGACGGCGCCTGCCGAATGTGATGCTTGAAAGGGCCGGAGCCGGCTCGAGGGAGAGGCGCCGGCTCCGGCAATGGGCGCCAGCCACGAGCGCCCGAACTTTGGTGGGTTAGCGCCAAGCCCCTCATCCGGGCGCTTCGCGGCCACCTCTCCCCAGCGGGGAGAAGAGAAAGGCGGCGCCTCCTCTCCCCGAGGGGGAGGTCGGATTGCCCCGAATTGCCCTTCGCAAGTGGGGGCAATCCGGGGGGAGAACTTACTTCGTCACCTTGGTATCGATGGCTTTCCGCAGGTCGGAAAGCTCGTCGCAGCCGGTCGGGCACAGTTTCTGCAGCGAGGCCAGTTGCTCATCGGCCTTGGCCATGTCGCCGGTTTCGACATAGAGCTCGCCCAGATATTCGCGGGCGGCCTTGTGGTCGGGTTTCAGCTCCAGTGCCTTGTTGTAGTAGGTCAGCGCGGTGGTGAAGTCGCCGGTCTTGCGCAGCGTGAAGCCGAGCAAATTGTAGACGTCGGCCTGCTGGTTGTCCTGCGCGAGGTCGCGCAGGTCCGCCAGCGCGCCCTTGTAATCCTTGGCGTCGATCTTGGCCTTGACGGCGGTGAGGTCGGGCGCGTCGGCGCCCTCGATGTCGTCGACCGCATAGGCTGGGATGATGGTTGCGACGGGAACCACGGTCAGCACGGCAATGGCGCCGAGCAGGCCGAACAGGGCGTGCTTGCCCAAAAAGGATTGTTTCATTGTCTGTCTCGCTTGGGTTGGGAGCTCGCGCTCAGATTTCGACAGGCGTGAAGCCGTAGGCATTGCCGTCCTTGACGAAGACGCCGGTGCCCGGGAACGGGAAGTGCGAACCGGAAATGCGGATGTTGTCCGCGATCACCCGGTCGATGATCTTGTGGCGCGTGGCGATCGCCGTCGGCCCGTCCTGGTCATAGGCGCCCTGCCATTCCGGATGCGGTGCGAGAAGCGCCGGCACATACATGGTGTCGGCCGAGATCATCAGTTGTTCCTTGCCGGAATTGGCGAGGTACACCGAATGGCCGGGCGTGTGGCCGGGGGCGGCGATGATCTGGATGCCGGGCGCGACCTCGGCGCCATCCTCGACCAGCTTCCAGTTCTTCCATTTCGGGAAGTTTTCGGCGATGCGCTTGCCCGCCGGCTTGCGGCCCTCGGGCAGCTTCGCCAGCCTGCTCGGGTCGGTCCACCAATTGTATTCGGTGGCGTTGACGATGAGCTCGGCATTGGGGAACACCGGCGTGTTGGTGCCCTTCTCCATGAGGCCCCAGACATGGTCGGGGTGGAAATGCGAGATCATGATGGTGTCGATCGCCTTGTAGTCGATTCCGGCGGCGGCCATGTTGGCCGGCAGGTGCGTGGCGTTGGCCTGCCACTGGCCGACGCCCGAGCCGGCATCCATCATGATCAGCCTGCCGCCCATCTTGAGCACGGCTACGGTGAGCGGAATGGGCATGAAGTCGGTCGTCAGCCCCGCCTTGGCGAGCGCTGCCTTGGTATCGTCGACCGAAACATCCTTGATGAAGGCCGGGTCGTGCGGCTTCTTCCAGATGCCGTCATAGACGGCGGTCACCTCGATATCGCCGACCGTGTATTTGTAGAAACCGACGGTGGGTTCCACCGGCGTCTGCGCGAAAGCGGGACGGGTGAATTCCAGCTTGCCGGCAAGGCCGAAGGCGGCAGCGGCGGCGGCGGATTGAAGCACTGTGCGGCGTGACATGCTGAACATGGTGATCTCCTCTGTTGAGTGGTGGCTAAGGCGAAAGGTCGAAGGGAATGACGGAGCGCCAAGCCCTGGCCCTCCGTCGCTGGTCGCGGATCGGATTGGCGCCGCCGGGATCGGGTGTCGACCCGTGAACTCAGTTGCCCCAGATGCCCTGGCCGGGTTCGTCCGCATCGGATTTGGTCGCCGGCCGGCTCGGCTTGGTCGTCACCTTGGTGTCGACGCCGTGAGGACCTGCCGTGTAGGGGATCGAGGCGGTGGCATTGGTGTCGACGGCGACGCCCGGCTGGTTGGGGGCATTGGCGTTGAAATGGTCGCTGCCGGCAAAGGCAGAAGTCGAGGCAAGCAACATCGCAGCCACGCTGAGAGCGAGCTTGGTCATTTCGGTAAATCCTTGTTTCGTTTTCTATGGGTCGCGGACCGCAAGATTGCCCCGCTTGCAGAGAAGACCCGCAAGGGCCGCGCTTTATTCCCGGGCGCTATGAGATTTTTCTGGAAGGGCTGAAACCGCAGAAAGCGGCCCTACGGAAAGCTGCCCAGACACAATTCAGAAACAAGATTCAACAGTTCGGAAAAACTGGCGAAAAGATCGGATGGCATAAGCATCCCTCAATGGCCGGAAATCTGGCCGCCGCACAAGCGCACGGACACAGGCGCACCGAATTGGGTAAGGGCAAATGCAACGAGGTTCGAACGGATCGATGGGTGGCCTGCCCGGCATGTCGCTCGCCGCCGGCAGCGCCCAGGCAATGCGCGCTCTCGCCCCACGCCCATGCTCCCGAAACTGTGAAGACAGGACGGTCGATTCCGTGATAACCGCCCGGCCAAAGAGGGTGCGGCCGGCGATCGCCGGTCTGAATTCCGGAATCTTCCGTTCTGGAAGCTTCAGTCATTCCCCCTCCATGAACAACGATCAAATTGCAGCGACGGCACAGCCGGCAATGCCCGCCGGCGCGGCGGCGTGACCGAGATGTGCCTGTAACGGCTTGCCAGGACGAGAAAGTTTGGAAATGGACCACGGTATCGATATCGCCGAACTGGACAGGGAAGCGGCAAGATCGGGCGCAGGACCCGAGACCAGCTCCGACAGCGTCGATGCACTTGCGGGAATTGCCTCCGGAGCACACGGCCAGGTCCTGGCGGGCGCCGATTTTGCCCGGGCGGGTCAACCGGACGAGCGACTCGACAAGGTCTTCGAGCAACTCGCCGAGACATTCGCCACGCTGCCGGCGGTGATCTCCGAGGGCCGCGCCTGGACCTATCGGGAGCTGGACAAGCGCGCCAATCAGTTCGCCCGTCTGCTGGTCAAGCGCGGCGTACGGCCGGGTCACCGTGTCGGGCTCATCCTCGACCGGTCCGCGGAAACCTATGTGGCCCTGCTCGCCGTGGTGAAGGCGGGTGCCGCCTTCGTGCCGCTGGCCACCGCCTTTCCGCAAGAGCGCATGGCGCTCATCATCGAAGACGCCAGCGTCAGCCTGGTCGTCACCATCGCCACCTACGCTTCGCGGGCCGACCAGCTGCCGGTTCCGCACCTGTTGATCGACAGCGCCGCCGCCGAAATATCAGCCCAGTCCGACGCGCCGCTGAAGCCGCACAAGACGCCGGCCCCCACTGCGGCAGAAGACATCTGTTACATCCTCTATACGTCCGGCACGACCGGCAGGCCGAAGGGCGTGGCCATCCGCCACCAGAGCTTCGTCAACTTCATCCGCGTCGCCGCCGCATCCTACGGCTACCGGCCGGGCGATCGCGTCTATCAGGGCATGACCATCGCCTTCGACTTTTCCTCCGAGGAAATCTGGGTGCCGTTCGTCGCCGGCGCGACGGTCGTGCCGGCACCAGGCCAGATGCCTCTCGTGGGCGAAGAGCTCGCCGATTTCCTGCGCCATCACGACATCACCTGCATGGCCTGCAGCCCGACGCTTCTGTCGTCCATGACATCGGACGTGCCCAGCCTGCGCACGCTGCTGGTCGGCGGCGAGGCCTGCCCGCACAATCTGGTGGTGCGCTGGTCGAAGCCCGGCCGGCAGATCCTCAACACCTATGGCCCGACCGAGGCGACCGTCACGGCAACCATGGGTGCATTGACGCCGGACCGGCCGGTGACGATCGGCGCGCCGCTGCCCACCTACTCGATCGTCATTCTCGACCCTTCGCTGCCGCGGCTCGCCAAACCTGGCGAACTGGGCGAGATCGGCATTGCCGGCATCGGGCTGGCGGTCGGCTATCTCAACCGGCCGGACCTGACCGAACAGAAATTCATCGCCGATTTCCTCGGCCTGCCGAACAACCCGTCGAAGCGCATCTACCGCACCGGCGACGTTGGCCGGATCAGTGACGCCGGCGAGATCGAGTATGCTGGGCGCATCGATACCCAGGTGAAGATCCGCGGCTATCGCATTGAACTCGGCGAGATCGAGGCCGTGCTGCTCGACCAGCCCGAGATCGCGCAGGCCGCCGTCACCACCTGGGAGATCGAGCCCGGCCGCGTCGAACTCGTTGCCTATTACGCGCCCAAGGTCGGCCAGCCGGCGCTCTCGCGCGCCGACATTGCCCAGACGATGAAGCGGCGGCTGCCCGACTACATGGTGCCCTCCTATCTGGAGGAACTGCCGGCAATCCCGATGACGGTCTCCAACAAGGTCGACCTTCGCCAGTTGCCCAAACCAACCAGCGTCCGGCTCTCGGCCGATCGCGCCATGGTGCCGCCCGGCAATGACGGCGAGCGTTTCCTGGCCGACGCGCTATGCGCCGTGCTGAAGTTCGACGACGTGTCCGTCGAGGACAATTTCTTCGACGATCTCGGCGCCAACTCGTTGCTGATGGCGCATTTTTGCGCGCGTGTGCGCACCCGCAAGGAATGGGCGACGACGTCGATGCGCGACATCTATCTCTATCCGACGGTGGCGCGCCTGGCCAAGCACCTGAGCGTGGCGGAAGAGATGACGACGGCCACCAACGAGCCCGTTCTCACCCGCCAGGCGTCCAATTTCGTCTACTGGACCTGCGGCGCGGCGCAGTTGCTGTTTTACGCGCTCTACAGCTACGTGGCGCTGTGGGCGATCAATGACGGCCTCAACTGGGTCTATGACACGCTCGACGACCCGCTGCAGCTTTACGTCAGGTGCGTGGTGCTCTCTGCCGGCGTGTTCTTCGGCATGTCGGGCTTCGCCATTGCCGCCAAATGGCTGCTGGTGGGCCGCTGGAAGGCGGAAGCGTTCCCGATCTGGGGCCTGCGCTACTATCGCTTCTGGGTGGTCAAAACCTTGATCCGCACGGCACCCGTCGTGCTGTTCCGCGGAAGCCCGCTCTACAGCCTCTACCTGCAGCTTCTGGGAACCAGGATCGGCAAGAACGTGGTCATCGAATCCCGGGCGGTGCCGGTGTGCACGGACCTGATTTCGATCGGCGACCGAACGATCCTGCGCAAGGAATCGCTGATCCTCGGCTATCGCGCCCAGGCCGGCTATATCCACACCGGGCCGCTGACCATCGGCCGCGACGCCTTCGTCGGCGTCGGCTGCACGCTCGACATCGACACCGCGATCGGCGACGGCGGCCAGCTCGGTCATTCCTCCTCGCTGCAGCACGGGCAAAGCATCCCCGACGGCGAACACTGGCATGGATCGCCCGCGGTGCCGACCACGGCGGACTATTGCAAGGTGCGCAACGTCAATCCTCCCCGCATCCGGCGCTTCCTCTACGAGGCCGTGCAGCTGATAGGCCTGTTTGCCATCGTCACCCCGCTGCCGCTTTTGTTCCACAGCTATTGGGAGAATGTCGGGGACGACTATCAGGAGACGATCGGCATTGTGGCGATCGGCACCACGGTCACGCTGTTCGGCTACATCGCCGCGGCCTTTTTCGCCGCCACGGTGGTGCCGCGCCTGTTCAGCCTGATCCTGAAACCCGGCCGTACCTACACGCTTTATGGCTTCCGCTACTGGCTGCAGACGGTTGCCGAGTTCTCGAGCAACTCCCGCGTGCTCGGGCTGCTGTTCGGTGACAGCTCGGCCATCGTCCATTACATGAGCGCCATCGGCTGGAACCTCAACAAGGTGGTGCAGACGGGCTCCAATTTCGGCTCCAACCAGCAGCACGAAAACCCGCTCCTGTGCGAGATCGGCACCCAGACCATGGTGTCGGACGGGCTTTTCATGATCAACATGCACAAGTCCGCTTCCGCGTTCCGGCTCGAGCCGACCCGGATCGGCGAGCGCAACTATCTCGGCAACAACATCTACTATCCGCCGGATGGACGCACGGGCGACAACGTCCTGCTCGGCACCAAGGTGATGGTCCCCATCGACGGGTCATTGCGCGAGAATGTCGGCCTTCTCGGCTCGCCGCCCTTTGAAATCCCGCGCATGGTGAACCGCGACAAGGAACTCATCGCCGGCATCGACGAGCAAGACCGACGCCAGCGCATCCCGCTCAAGAACCGTCACAACCTGGTGACGATCCTCCTGTTCATGGCGACGCAATGGATCATGCTGTTCGCCACGCTGGCGATCTGGGACCGGGCACTGAACTACTACACCGAATGGGCTGAGATCGCCCTCTTCGTGGCGGTGCTTTTGACCTCGGCGATCACCATTCCGTTCTACATCTTCGTCGAGCGGGCAAGCCTCGGTTTTCGCAAGCTGAAGCCGCAGATAACGACGATCTACGACGTCACATTCTGGCGCCACGAGCGCCACTGGAAGCTCGCGGATTCGCCTGTTGTGCGCCTGTTCGCCGGCACCCCGTTCCGGCCGATGATCCTGCGCATGCTTGGAGTCAAGGTGGGCAAGCGCGTCTATGACGGCGGCGCCAACCTGACCGAGCGTTCCCTCGTGGTGATCGGCGATGACGTCACGCTCAATGAAGGCTGCGTCATCCAGGCCCACTCGCTGGAAGAAGGTGCGTTCAAGTCCGACTTCATCCGTATCGGCGATGGCTGCACGCTCGGACCGTCCGCCTTTGTCCATTACGGCGTGGTGATGGGCAAGGGATCGATGGTCGATGCCGATTCCTTCGTGATGAAGGGCGAGGAGTTGGAGCCGAACTCGATCTGGCGCGGCAATCCGGCCAAGCTGCACCGGTTCGTCGAGCCGGTCATGGAAGACGGCTCCAGGGCGTCGTCCTGACGCTCGATCCCGATATCGTCGGAGGCCACATGGCAGAGCGATCCGGAAGCACCGTGGACATCCGGATCGGCCCGGTGACCCCAGCCAATCGCGCTTTGGTCACCGCATTGCAGCTGGCGCCGGAGCAGATCGATTTCGTCGCCAGCAACGCAGCCTCCCTGCGTGAGGCCAGATCCGATCGGGACGCGCGGCCACGCGCCGTCATGGCAGGCGACCAGATCGTCGGGTTCCTGATGTACGAGGCGCCGCGGGACGATGACGAGGCGCGCATCTACCGCTTCATGATCGACCGCGCCTGGCAAGGCCGGGGCTACGGCAAGGCCGCGTTGCGTGAAGTGCTGGAGGAAATCGGCGGGCTCGGCCACATCAGCCACGTGTCGATCTGCTACGAACCGGAGAACGAGGCGGCGCGGCAGCTTTATCGCAGTGCCGGTTTCGTCGAACAGGGGCTCGACGAGGACGGCGAAATGATCGCCGATCTCATTCTGCCAACCGGCGACCGATGACGCCGCCCGCCGATCCGTCCGAGGAAATCGCCCTGGCGCGCGCCATGGCCGCCATGGCTCCGGCCGGGGTCCGCACCGGTTGCCGGATCATCCGCGAAGGTGACGAGACCCATCTGTTGCCGGCGGAAGCAAGCTCCATCCCCGCTCGCCAGCCGTCCATGCGGCGGGCCAGCGGCGCGGCGCGATTGCTCGCGCACCGGCTGCTCGCGGATGGCGGCTTCGACGGTTTCGCCCTCTTGCGCACGCCGTCCGGTGCACCCGCATGGCCGAACGGGATAACGGGCTCGCTCGCGCATGACGACGACATGGCCGTAGCGGCGGTCGCGGCTGTTGCCGGCATTATCTCGCTCGGCATCGACGTCGAGCCGGCGCTGCCCCTGCCCGATGAGATTTTCTCGCTCGTGGCAATTCCCCAGGACCGGATCGACGCCGCCGACCGGCAGCTTGCCGGCCGCATCCTTTTCGCCGCCAAGGAAGCGGTCTACAAGGCCGCCTATCCGCTGGATCGCGAGGTGCTGGGCTATGAGGATATCGCCGTGGACCTCGAAACCGGCCACGCGACAACGAGGACCGGTCGCAAGGTCAGCCTCGCACACTGTATCGCCCCGCGCGTGGTCGTGCTGGCGTTTGTTGCCAGATAGGCGTTGGCCTATTCGCCAACCACCTCTCGATAGGCCCTCACCGCGCCATCCAGCCCACGTATGCGCCAGCTTTGCCCGTCCTGTTCCTCGACATGGCAAGGTCCGAGCGGCACTTTCCCTCCCCCGTCGGGCAGGTCGAGGACATAGACAGGGTTGCAGATGCCCGACAGGCGCGCGCGCAGCGCTTCCACCAGCGCCTGGCCTTGCGCGATCGTGGTGCGCCTGTGTGCCATGCCGCGTGCGAGATCGCCATGGTGGAGGTAGTAGGGTTTTATCCCCAGCCGGTACATCAGCTCGCGGCAGAGCTCTTCCAGCGCTTCGACCGTATCGTTGACGCCCTTCAGCAGAACGCTCTGGTTGAGCATCACGAAGCCGGCCTGTCGCAAGGCGCGGCAGGCCACTTCGGTGGCGTCGGTGATCTCGCGCGCGTGGTTGAAGTGGGTGACCACCGTCACCATAAGCCGGCCCTGCAGCGCCGCGACCAGCCCTGGCGTGATGCGCGACGGCAGTGCCACCGGCACGCGCGTGTGGAGGCGCAGCAATCGCACATGGGCGATGTCCTCGATGCGCGCTCGGATCTCGGCCAGTGCCTTGTCGGGCAGCGACAGCGGATCGCCGCCGGTCAGGATCACTTCGCGGATTTCGGGATGCTCCGATATATAGGCCAGCGCCGGCTCCAGCGCCTCGCGCGTATAACCACGACCGATCGACGTCAGCGATTCCTTGCGGAAGCAGAACCGGCAATAGACCGCGCATTGATAGGTCGGGAACAAAAGCACCCTATCGGCATGGCGATGCGTCAGCCGCGGCACCGGGCTGAATTCGTGATCGGCGATCGGGTCGCCAAGCTCACCCTCAGTCTTGTCCAATTCCCCAGGCGACGGGATCACCTGCGCCCGGATCGGATCGGCGGGATCGTTCCAGTCGATCAAGTCGAGATAGGCCTTTGGCGCCCGCACCTTGTGAAGCGCCGCGGCGGCTTGCGCGGCTTCGCGCTCGGCCGGCGAGAGCGGCAGGGAAGCGAGGTCGCGCACATGGCGCACGCCGGCGCGGACATCGTCCTGCCAGGCGGTGTCGGCGGCGCGGGTCGCATCTTTGAGATTGGGCATCGGCGTCTCGGCTGTTTGCGCGGACCTATCGGCCGGATGGACAGCGCGGTCAACCGCTGTCGCAACGCCAACCATATCCGCCGCCTTCACAACCTGTGCCCACCCGCGCCAGCCATCGCCACAAAAGCGCTTTCAATCGCCTCGAACCTCAGCTCCGGATAAAGCGTCCCGGCTTCCGGGGTGGCCGTCTCGAGCGCGGTCTCGCCGCGGATCCAGAATGCGCGCAGCAATCCAAGGCCGGGAACCGCCGCGATCAGCGCCTCCAGCTCCTCGGCGCTCATCTGCTTGACGCGGGGCGAACGGCCGCTCACTTGCCGCCACAGCTCGATCATTTCACCTTGGGTGATCTTGTTTTGCGCGATCCGTATCTCGCTGCGAACAGCATTGGCATCCTCCAGTGCGCGCATGGTGACCGCAGCGATATCCTTCTCGCTGACGAAGGTCGCCGGAACGTTGCCCTCGCCATAGAGCGTCACCTCGTCGGGCGGCAGCGGCGACGAGCCGAAGCGCGTCAGGTCGCCCAGCGTCGCCACCCAGGTCGAGAAGAAGCCGTTGGTGTAGATCACCGTATAGGGCAGGTCGGCCTCCCGGACCGCGTCGAAGACGGCCCGCTTGATGTCGAGCGGTTCGATCGAGCCGGGTGCGGCGGCGGCAAAGTCGAGGCCGAAGCCGGCGGACGGGACATAGCGGGAGATACCGGCATCCCTGATGGCGCGCACCAGCGTCATCTCGCTGGCCGACCCCACATGCACCGAGCTGACGACGCGGTCGACCTTGCCGACGGCGCGCACGAGGCTGTCATAGTCGTCGAGATCGCCGACATGCACCGTGGCGCCGAGATCCTTCAGCGGGCGCATCCGCGCTTCATTGGCCGACGTTGCCTGCCGGACCAAGACATGGAGGCTGTCGCCATTGCGCGCGCTGGCCTTGGCCATCTCGCTGCCGAGCAGTCCGGTCGCGCCGATGATCAGGGTGCTGGTCATATCGTCCTCCCATTGGCCAGAATTCCGTTAGCAAGGATGGAACCGTCCCAGTCGCGTTCGAGGCCGATGTCATGCAAACGGCGATCGGAAAGCCGGGAGATCCGGCGCAACGTGCGGCGGCGCTCGAACGCTGCCGCGCTTCGCATGGCAAGGCCGCTCATCGCGGCGCCGATGGGGCGAAGGGTCAAGGTCATAATCCGTCTCCTGTGTTTCACTGGGCGCAAGCCTGCCGATGTCGCCCGAGTGGGGCGAGCATGACGATTGCTCACACTTGTCTGGTCAATTCAGCGCATCGATGAACCGGAAAGCCGGTGTGGATGCTTGGTACGCCTGAATATTGGGCCATTAAGGGCTGGACGACAAGCGACTCTTTGTGCAGGATTTGTGAGTAACACTCACAGGTCGATCCGATGCCGCGCAGACTGCCGCCCCTCACCGCTTTGCCCGCCTTCGACGCGGCGGCCAGGCATTTGAGTTTCTCCAAGGCCGCGGAGGAGCTCAACCTCACCCATGGCGCGGTCAGCCGCGCCATCCGCAACATCGAGGACAGGCTGGGCATCCAGCTCTTCGATCGCGGCACACGCTCCGTGCGCCTTACGGGCGTCGGCGCGGCCTATGCGGCGGAGGTCGGCAAGGCGCTCGACCAGATCGCCGCCGCCACCATCGCCGCCACGCCCGACCGCTCGACGCGCATCCTCAATGTCAGCACGTCCGACGGTTTCGCCGGCCGCTGGCTGGTGCCGAGGCTGCATCGTTTCCATCGCGCCAATCCCGATATCGACGTGCGGCTGGCGACTTCGGGCGTGCTGGCCGATTTCGTCAGCGACGGCATCGACATATCCATCCGCTACGGCCGCGGCGGCTATACCGGGGTGACGGCGGAGTTCCTCGCCGATGAGGAGGTTTTCCCCGTCTGCAGCCCGGAACTGCAGCAAGGCGAGCATCCGCTGCGACAGCCGGACGATTTGAGGCACCACAAGCTGATCCACGACGCCTTTCGCATCGACTGGGCGACATGGCTTGAGCACGCCGGTGTCGAAGGCATCGACCCCACACGCGGCGTGCGCTTCGATTCCGCCACCTTCGCCGTCGAGGCCGCCGTGCATGGCGAAGGCGTACTGCTCGGCCGCAGCGCGCTGGTCTCGGCCGACCTCGCGGCAGGCCGGCTGGTCCGGCCCTTCGATCTCGCGCTGAAATCGGCGGCCAGCTACTACGTCGTCTATCCCGAAGGCGCGCTGCGCCAGAAAAAGATCAGGGCGTTCCGCGACTGGCTGTTCGCCGAAGTGGCGGCCGACTGGATTGGCGCGAAGAAGAGCGGCTGATCCGAGGAGCGCCCACCTGAATTCCCTCTCTTGCCGGCCAGCTATCGCCTTTCGCTCCGGCGCATCCAGTCAGTCCGACGGGCCGTCAGGCAGCTTGGGCATCACGATCCGTATGGGACGGCTCCCGATCGGCGTTCCGGTCCCGCGATCGATGCTGACTGGGTCGATTTCGGTTCCTGTCTCGGCGTCGAAGAACCGAGTGAAATTGCCACCGCCCCGGTGCTTGCTGCCCCAGGCGGCGAGCGAGAACAGCACCGGAAGCAAATCCCGACCGGCCTCGGTCAGCACATATTCATCCCGTGGCGGCCGCTCCGAATATCGCCGTTTCTCCAGCAGCCCTTCCTGCGTCAAGGTCGCCAACCGGCTGGTCAGCATCGTCGGAGCGATGCCGAGGTTCTTGCGGAATTCGTCGAAGCGGCTGAGCCCCGCATGGGCATCGCGCATGATCAGCATGCTCCACGTGTCGCCCACCGTGCCGAGGCTGCGGGCGATCAAACAGGGCTGGTTGGAAAGATTCTTCACGTCGATACCATTTTGATAGTGACTTACTATTAATTTGATAGTATCTGATCTCGCGAGGCCGTTCCACCGAAAAATGATGGTGACGGCCGGTCATCGCGCCGCTGGGAGTCCCAAATGAAATTCTATCTGTGCAAGTACATCCCGCCCCGTGCCGACTTTCTTGCATCCATGACCGGCGACGAGCGGGAATGGATGAGGCAGCATGGCGCCTTCTTGGACGAGTTGCTCGACCGCGGACTGATCGTCGCCCATGGTCCGGTGATGGATCCAGGCGGCGGCTATGGCTTGTCACTATACCGGATCGCCGACGACCAGGACATCCAGGCGATAACCTCACAAGACCCCATCGTGAGAAATGGCGCCGGCCATTACGAACATCACCCCATGCTTCATCTGAGCGTACACGGCTGACAAGTCCGTCGGCACAAAGCGTCATGATCATGCATCTCGAAGGATATTGAAATGAACAACAAAAATCGCGGCGTCGCCGTCGTCACCGGAGCAGCGGGCGGCATCGGGCTTGCGACAGCCAAAGCCCTTCAGTCGGCCGGCTACCGCGTCTTCGGCACGAGCCGGAAAGCCGCGACCGGGTCACCGCCCGGGATCACGATGCTGAGCTGCGACGTGACCGACGCAGACTCCGTCGCAAGCATGGTGTCGCAAGTGATAAGCCAGGCCGGGCGCATCGACCTGCTGGTCAACAATGCCGGCAATGCACTGATCGCGGGTGCGGAAGAATCGTCCGTCGAACAGGCAAAGACCCTTTTCGACGTCAACGTTTTCGGTCTCATCCGCGTCACAAACGAGGTGCTGCCGATCATGCGACGTCAGGGCGGCGGCCGGATCGTCAACATCAGCTCGGTTGTCGGCTTTGTCCCCAGCCCGTTCAGCGCGCTCTACACATCCACGAAACATGCCGTCGAGGGCTACTCCGAGTCGCTGGACCATGAGGTCCGCCCCTTCGGTATTCGCGTCCTGCTGGTCGAACCGGCCTTCACCCGTACGGCTCTCGATCACAATGCGACGAAGCCGGACAGGATGATGAGTGTCTATGACCAGGCGCGGGCAACGGCAACCGCGGTCTGGAACAGGGCGATCGAAACCGGCGATGCTCCCGAGGTCGTCGGCCAGGCGGTCGTCACCGCGGCCACCGCGACATCGCCGAAGCTGCGCTATCCCGCCAGCAAGCAGGCGCATCGCCTATACCTGCTGCGACGGTTTGTTCCCGCGCATGCCTTCGACAAAAGCCTCCGAAAACAGATGAACCTGCCGTCGTGACAAAGGCGCGTAGCCACTGTTCGGCGGCCAGTTTTGAGACGCCAGACATTCGCTGCTGCGGCCGACGATTTGACGCATCACAAGCCGATCCACGACGGTTCCGAGAGGGGAAATTGAGCCGGCGGAGTGGCGCCAAACCGCCTCTGGGCATCCCTGCCCGGTTTCAGGTGGCGCTCGACACTTTCGCGATCGCCGCCAGCACCAGCAGAGCCAGACAGCCAACAAGCGCCATCAGGCCCAGCGACCAGGAAATGCCGATATGGGCCATCGCCAATGCCAGGGCGAACGGCGCGACCGCCGAGACGATCAGGCGGGCGGACATGGCGCGTCCCTGCAGCCGGCCATAGCCTTCGCTGCCGAACAGCATCAGTGGCAGTGCCCCGGTGACGATGCTGAACAGCCCGTTGCCCATTCCGAAGACGACGGCGAACGCCATCGCGCCGGCGATCGAAGGCGCGGTGCCAAGCAGGATGACCACGCCCGCCGTCATCAGCACGGCCGAGATGATGGCGAGCCGCAGCGGCGGCAGGTTGATCCCGAAGACCATATTGATGAAACGGCTGAGCACCTGCGACGGCCCGAACAGCGTTCCAACGATGGCGGCGGCGGCACCCAGACCGAGCCCGGACAGCAGCGGCACCATATGGACCAGCACGGCGGCGCTGACCAGGTTCTGGAGCGAGAAAGCGACAACCATCAAGGCAAAGCCGAGCGGCCGCGCCGGGGCCGGCAGCGATCCCGCGACGTGCCGTGGCGGCTCGATCGCCGCGCGCCTGCTCCTGGCCAGCCCCTGCGATAGCCAGGCGTGCAGCGGTAGGCAGACCAGCAGGTTCAGCCCGGCAAAGACGAGGTAGACGTCTCGCCAAGGCAAATGCGCATGCATGGCCGATGTGATCGGCCAGAAGACTGTCGATGCGAAACCGGCGACGAGGGTGAGATAGGTTATGCTGCGCTGCGCGGCACGCGGCCGTATCTGGACCAGCAGCGCGAAGGCCGCGCCGTATTGGACAAGGTTCGATGCTGCCTCCAGCGCAATCAGCGCGCCGACGAAGGCTGGACCGTTGGGCGCATAGGCACAGGCGGCAAGCGCAGCGGCAGCAACGGCCGAGCCCGCGGTCATGATCCGTCCCGCGCCAAAACGGTCGATCCAGCCGCCGAGCAAGGGGGCGGTTAGCCCGCCGGCCAGCAGCGCGGCCGATAGCGCGCCGAATATCCATTCGGTTGGCCAGCCCATATCCTTCGCCATGTCGCCGGCAAGGATGCTGAAACTGTAGTAAAGCGTACCGTAGCCGATAATCTGGGTGATCCCGAGCGCGGCGACAGCCGCTATCGGGGCACGCTCCGCGGTTTCGGCTTTTGCAAGGCTTCCATCATTGCCCACCGCGGTCATGGCTCACCACCTCGCCGTCTTCCTTGGTGAACCGGCTCACCGGGTGGTCGAGCAGATCCAGCACAAGCTCGGACGGACGGCACAGCCGTGTCCCTCTCGGCGTTTCGACGATCGGCCGGTTGATCAGGATCGGATGCTCGAGCATGGCATCGAGCAGTTGGCCGTCGGACCATTTTGGATCGGCCAGGCCCAGTTCGGCATAGGGGGTGCCCTTTTCACGCAGCAGGGCGCGCACGGGAATTTCGAGCGTCGCTATCAGTTGCTCCAGCCGCGCACGTGGCGGCGGGTGTTTCAGATATTCGACGATGGTCGGCTCCTCGCCGCTCGCCCTGATCATGGCAAGCGTGTTGCGCGAGGTGCCGCAGTCCGGATTGTGGTAGATGGTGATCGTCATGGCCTGGCCTCGATGGGGAACGGTTGAACGTGCGGCTGCAGCAGCCATGTCGTCAGCGCCAGGGCAATGCCCGCGCCGGCCAGTTCGGCGGCGATGAAGCCCGGCAGGCTTGCCGGACTGATTCCGGAAAAACTGTCCGTCAGTGACCGTGCGGCCGCGACCGCCGGGTTGGCGAACGATGTCGATGCGGTGAACCAGTAGGCGGCGGTGATATAGAGGCCGACCAGCCAGGGGATGGCCGAGCGCTTGAAACGCAGGCCGGCGAGAATGACCGCCAGCAACCCGAAGGTCGCAATCCCTTCCGAAAGCCAGAGCGCGGGTCCCGTTCGGTCATGCGTCGACAGGGCGAGCGGCGAAAGCCCGAACATCAGGTGCGCGCCGACCGTGCCGGCGACGCCGCCCGAGAATTGGGCGAGCACATACCAGGCGCAGTCGCTCGCCGGCAGCCGGCGCGACAGCGCCAGGGCCATTGAAACGGCCGGATTGAAATGAGCGCCCGAGACCGGCCCCAGTATGGTGATGAGCACCACGAGGATTGCCCCCGTCGGCAAGGTGTTGCCAAGCAGCGCCAGCGCGCGATCGGTCGTCAGCGACTGCGCCATGATGCCGGAGCCGACCACCGTGGCCACCAGCAAGCCGGTGCCGAGAGCTTCCGCCGTGAGCCGGCGCGGCAAATCAAAACCGGCCGTGTCCCTGATGGAGGACGCGCCAGACACAGTGTGGCCGCCAGTCATCGGGCAGGCTCCCGCGTGTCGGCCGCACAGCAGCCCGGCAACACCGCCGGCGCGCAGATTTCCGGCCGGCCGGAGCAACAATCCTCCATCAGGAAGCGGATAAGACCGCTCAGCATGTCATACTCGGCGCTGTAGACCATGGAGCGGGAAGCGCGGCGCACGCTCACCAGCCCCGCGCGTTCAAGCTCCTTAAGGTGGAAGCTGACGTTGGACGCCGAAACCTCGACCTTTTCGGCGATCGCCCCGGCGGCGATGCCGTCGGGGCCGGCGATCACCAGATGGCGCAGCACGCGCAGCCGTGTTTCCTGCGACAGCGCCGCGAAGGCCGACAGGGCTTGACGTTCATTCATATTTCAACAATCCTATGAATATTGAAGCAAGGATTATCGCACATGCTCGCCTCTGACAATCGGGAATTTGATCCCGTGATCACGGCCGACCCGCGGGACATCACCATGGCCGGCTTGCTGGGCTTTCTGGCGGATCACAGGGAAAAGCCACTGGTGTTTTTCCATGAAGGCAGGCCAGTGTTGCCGGGCTACCATGTCACCGAGGTCAAGGCCGGCCGCTTCGACGCGCTCGACTGCGGCGGGAATCCGGAATCATGGTCGGAGATCTTCGTGCAGCTATGGGACGTCAATGAGGACCGCACCCATATGCCGGCTGGAAAATTCGCGGCGATCATCCGGAAAGTGACCGAGCATGTCGGTCTCGACCAGGCGGCCAAGCTGACCTTCGAGGTCAGCGACGGCGTGCGCCCGATGCAGCTCTACCGGGCCGCCCTGCCCCGGCTGGCCGACGGCGCCGTGCATGTCGCGCTTGCGCCACGGCCAGCGAGTTGCAAGCCGCACGACCGCTGGCTGGAGGAGGAAAAGAAGGCCAAGGCCTGCTGTGGCCCCTCCGCCGGGCCATGCTGCGGCTAACGGAGGGTGCTTTTGAGCATGTGAGTACCGGAAGCGCGGGCGTGAGCCATGTGCAGGCCGGCCGGACATCGGCAACCTTAGTCCTTGGCGCGAAAAGCGTCCGGCACCACGAACACTTCGTCGGCGCGGCCATAGCCGCCATCGGCGACTTCCTCCACAAGCACCATCGTGTAGGGCCGCACGCCCTCGCCGAAAAAGTCGACGAACATGGCGGTCGTGCGATGGATGAGGTCTTCTTTCTGTGCCTTGGAGAGCGCCGCCTGCGGCATCTTGATGTTGGCGAATGGCATGGTGTTTTCCTTGTCTTCTCAATCATTTGGGCTAGGTTTCGAATGGAACGGGAGGCAGACCGCCACAGCAGCAGCGGCCAGCCTCCTTCAGATCACGCCGCCATTGGCGCGGATGATTTGCCCGTTGACCCAGCCACTGTCCGGCCCTGCCAGGAACGAGACCACGCCGGCAATGTCGTCGGGCTGGCCGAGCCTGCCGAGCGGGATCATCTTGGCCGTGGCCTCGATCTGCGCCGCGCTCTTGCCATCGGTGAACAGCGCCGTCTCGACCGGTCCGGGCGCCACCGCGTTGACGGTGATGCCGCGCGCGCCAAGCTCCTTGGCCAAGATGTGCGTCATCGCCTCGACCGCCGCCTTGGTGGCGGCATAGACGCCGTAACCCGGCTGGTAGAGGCCGACCACGCTGCTCGAAAAATTGACGATGCGGCCGCCATCGCGAATGCGTTTTGCGCCTTCGCGCATGCCACGGAACACGCCGCCGAAATTGATCGCGACCTGGGTGTCGAAGAAGGCATCATCGGCCTGTACGATCGGCGAAAGCTTCATGATGCCGGCATTGTTGACCAGTATATCGATGCCTCCGAGCGCCTTCTCGCCGGCGTCGAAGAGGCTGGCGATACCGGCCGGAACCGCGATATCGGCTTGCACGGCGATCGCCTTGCCGCCATCGGCTTCGATGGCGCGCACCAGCGCCTCGGCCTCGGCCTGTCCCCGCGCGTAATTGACGACGACGGCGATGCCGTCGCGGGCCAGCCTCCGCGCGATCGCCGCGCCGATGCCCTTGGAGGCGCCGGTCACGATCGCCGCTTTGGTTTGGCCCGTGCTCGTTTGGCCTGAAGTCATGGAAGTCTCTCCTTCTTGTTGGTGAGACGGATATAGGCGGAGCCAGCTTCCGGACAATCAGCCTTGTCTTGACATCACTATTCGGAAATTGCGAACAAAGAGCATGGATCGCCTGGACACGATGCGACTCTTCGTTCGCGTGCTGGAGCGGCGCAGCTTCACCGCTGCCGCCGCCGATCTCGGCCTGCCGCGCTCGACCGCGACGGAAGCGGTCCGGCGGCTGGAAGAACATCTCGGCGCAAGGCTGCTCGAGCGCACCACGCGCCAGGTGAACGCCACGCAGGATGGCGAGGCCTATTACCGGCGCTGCCTGTCCATCCTGGCCGAGATCGAGGATGCCGAGGCCGCCTTCCGCAATGCCGAACCGTTCGGCCTGCTGCGCATCGACGCCAGCACGGTGCTCACCCGCACCTTCCTGTTGCCGCGCCTGCTGGAATTCCTCGCCCGCTTTCCTCGCATCGACCTGCAGATCGGACAGAGCGACCGGCTGGTCGACCTGGTGCGCGAGGGTGTCGACTGCGTCATCCGCGTCGGCGAGCCGCCGGACAGCGGCATGATCATGCGCCGCCTTGGCATGATCCGCGAGATGACCTGCGCCAGCCCCGCCTATCTCTCCCGCCACGGCACGCCCGCCTCCCCCGATGCGCTGGACGGCCACCAGGCGATCGGTTTCGTCTCCTCCCGCACCGGCGAAGTGCTGCCCTTCGAATTCACCGTCGGCGGCAAGACGCGCGAGGTCAGGCTGCCCGGCCGCGTCGCCGCCAACAATTCCGACACCGCCGCCGACCTCGCCCGGCTTGGCCTCGGCCTCATCCAGGCGCCGCGCTATCGCTTCGAGAAGGATTTGGCAGAGGGAACACTGGTCGAGGTGCTGGCCGAGTATCCGCCCTCGCCGACACCGCTGTCGGCGCTCTATCCGCAGAACCGGCAGCTTTCGCCGCGCCTGCGCGTCTTTCTCGACTGGGCGGCACGCATTTTCGCCGAGGCGAACTTGTAAGAGCAATTCCGGGAAAAGTGTGTAGCGGTTTTCCGTCCGGAACGCGTCAGCACAAAGGAACAGGCACTCGCCGTTGCCCATCGGCGCCATCTGATGTCAATGTCGCCGCGACAGCGCGCCATGGGGAGATGGCGCACCGCCAGGGAGGATTTTCATGACCAAGCAGCAAGCCGGCTTGCCGCGCTATGACGATGCCGTTGCAAGCTTTCGTATTGAGGATGAGATCGCTCGACTGCAGGGCGACCCCGCGACCGGAATCAACGCCTATGTCGAATGCTGCGGCCGGCACACCGGCGGAAACCGCCTGGCCCTGCGCGCCATCTCTGCCGGGGGCGAACTCAGCGAATTCAGCTTCGAGGATCTCGCCGACATGTCGGGCCGCGTCGGCACTCTGCTGAAGGAGTTGGGCGTCGGCCCCGGCGATGTCGTGGCCGGCATGCTGCCGCGCATCCCCGAACTGGTGGCGCTGATCCTCGGCGCCTGGCGCATCGGCGCGGTCTACCAGCCGCTGTTCACGGCCTTCGGCCCGAAGGCGATCGAACACCGGCTCGGCTACAGCGGCGCCAGGCTGGTGGTGACCAATCCGGCCAATCGCGGCAAGCTCGACGAGGTCGCGAACCCTCCGCAAATCGCCACCATCCTCGGTGCTGGCGACGCCCTGTCCCCGGGCGACATCGATTTCCGTGCCGCGCTTGCCGCCGCCTCACCCAACTGCGACCCGGTGATGCGCAAGGGCGAAGACCTGTTCATGATGATGTCGACCTCGGGCACCACCGGCCTGCCGAAGGGCGTGCCGGTGCCGCTCAACGCGCTGCTCGCCTTCGGCGCCTATATGCGCGACGCGATCGGCTTGCGCCCCGGCGACATCTTCTGGAACATCGCCGATCCGGGTTGGGCCTATGGCCTCTACTACGCCATCACGGGACCCCTGCTGCTCGGCATCGCCACGACCTTCAACGAGGGCGCCTTCACCGCCAAAAACACCTATGATGTCATCGAGCGGCTTGGCGTCACCAGCCTTGCCGGCTCGCCCACCGCCTTCCGCCTGCTGCTCGCCGAAGGTCCCGACGCCGCCGCGCGTGCAAAAGGCCGGCTGCGTGTGGTGAGCAGCGCCGGCGAGCCGCTCAACCCGGAAGTGATCCGCTGGTTCGACGCCCATCTCGCCGCACCCATCCACGACCATTACGGCCAGACCGAGAACGGCATGATGGTCAACAACCATCACGGCCTGGCGCACCCTGTCCGCGCCGGCTCGGCGGGCTTTGCCATGCCGGGCTATCGCATGGTGGTGCTGGACGAGGCCGGCAACGAGCTCGGCCCCAACCAGCCCGGCATCCTCGCCGTCGACATCGCCAACTCGCCGTTGCGCTGGTTCGACGGCTACCACCAGGCCGAAACGCCGGCCATATCGGGCGGCTACTACCGCACCGGTGACACGGTGGAATACGAGCCGGACGCCTCGGTCTCCTTCATCGGCCGCGCCGACGACGTCATCACCTCGTCAGGCTACCGCATCGGCCCCTTCGACGTCGAAAGCGCGCTGATCGAACATCCCGCCGTCAACGAGGCGGCGGTGGTCGGCGTACCCGACCCGCAGCGCACCGAGATCGTCAAGGCCTTCGTCATCCTGGCGCCCGCCTACGAGGGCAGCCCGGAACTCGCCGAAGAATTGGCGCAGCATGTCCGCAAACGCCTCTCGGCCCATGCCTATCCGCGCGAGATCGACTTCGTCGGGGAATTGCCGAAGACCCCTAGCGGCAAGATCCAACGGTTCTTGTTGCGCAAGGCTGAGGTGGAGAAAAGGAACGGGTGAAGGGCGGCGGGAAGATTGGAGTCGGTCCTGCGCCAATTGCTGAGACCTGCGCATTGGAGGCAAAGTTGAGTGCGGGCGATAGGCGCCACCGGTAAGGGCACGTCATGACGGAGCATCGAATCTATTCCACAAGCTTTGCCAGCGTCTATCCGCACTATGTCGCCAAGGCGCAAAGGAAAGGACGCACCAGAGCCGAGGTCGATGAGATCATCTGCTGGCTGACGGGCTACACCGAGAAGGAACTCGAGGCCGAACTGGAGAAGAAAACCAGCTTCGAGGATTTCTTTGGCCAGGCCTCTCGACTGAATCCTTTGCGGAATTTGATTACAGGGGTGGTCTGCGGCGTCCGCGTGGGAGATATCGAGGATCCACTGATGAAGGAAATTCGCTACCTCGATAAGCTGATCGACGAGCTTGCGAAGGGGAAGCGGTGGCGCTTCACCTCAGCCTCTATCTCCCGCACCAGCGTCTCCAGCGCGGGATTGCGGACGTTGCGGGCGCGGCGAATGACGTAGGCGAGGTTCGGAGGCTTGGGGAACGACTTGTCGACGATCTCCATGCCGGGCCGCAGATGCCGCTGGCTGAGCAGCGCGACGCCGAGGCCGGAGGTCACGCCGGCGATGATGCCGGCGGCGCTCGAACATTCGAACACGATCTCGAACACCGTTCCCTCGTCCTGGCCGAGATCGAGGCCCCAACGGCGATAGAAGCAGTTCTCGTCGAAGGACAGGAATGGCACGGGGTCGCCTTTCGCCAGGGTCAGCTCGGGCGACTTCACCCAATGCAGGGTCTCGCGGAACAGCAGGACATCGGTGGGGCGGACATCGTGCTGGAACACCTGGATGATGGCAGCGTCGAGCGCGCCCTCGCCCAACAGCTTCTGCAAGGCCAGGCTCATGCGCACCTGCGTGCGCACGCTCACCTCGGGGTATAGCCGACGAAACCGGCCAAGGATGCGCGAAAGGTCCGTGCAGGTCGTATCCTCGGTCATCCCCAATGCAATCTTGCCTTGCAGCGTGCTCTTCGACAGGCTCAGGATCGCCTCGTCATGGATGCCCAGGATGCGCCTGGCATAGCCCAGCAGATCCTGCCCTGAACTGGTGAACATCGGCGCATTCGCCTTGCGGCTGAGGATTTCGCAGTCGAGACTCGCTTCCAGCCGCCTGATCTTGTGGCTGACGGCCGATTGCGACAGGCCGAGCATCTCGGCCGCCCGGGTAACGCCGCCATGTTTCTCGATCGCCACCATCGCCCGCAAGGCATCGACATCCAGGCGGCGGTTCATCACTCCAGCCATGACAATCCTCGTTTGAAACGAAAGCAGTGCTCCAGGGTCTCGGCAGAGAACGGGCTTTGAGGGCAATCAGATATGCCACATCTCGCGCCTATTTCATGGATATATCGAAATTTGTCATGTGCAAAGGCGCTTGTGCGCCGCCATAAATCCCGCATCCGAGATCGGCCGTGATCCGCTGGCGAACCCGCTTCGACGAAGAGACTGCATGACGCTCTCGAAACCTCCGTCCCGTCGCCTGGCCTGGCCGCTTCTGGCGGCAGCCCTGGTCGTAAGCTGGAGTTCGGGCTTTGTCGGCATCCGTTACGCCAGCGAGAGCGCCGACGTCATGCTGGTGCTGTTCTGGCGAACTCTGATGTCAGGGCTGGTCCTCCTGCCCTTCGTGCTCATGGTCGGGCCGCGCATCGGCGTCCGGGCGCTGCTCCAGCAGATGGCGTTCGGCGTGGCGATGATGTTCCTCTATCTCGGCGGCTTCGCGCTTGCCATCGGCCAGCGCGTGCCGACCGGCCTTGTCGCGCTGATCTCCGACCTCGTCCCCCTCGCCATCGCGGCACTGTCGCACCCCGTTCTCGGCCACCGGCTGACATCGAGGCAGTGGACCGGAACGGCTCTCGGCGTGCTGGGCGTCCTGATCGTTTCGCTGAACAGCCTCAGCCTCGGCAGCGCGCCGGCCTGGGCGTACGTGGTCACGATCGCTTCCATGATGGTCTTCGCTCTGGCGACCGTGCTGCAGAAGCGGATGGGGACGATCAACATGCCCATCCACCAGAGCCTGTGCATCCAATGCCTGACGGCGGCGCTGTTTTTTGCCGTTTGCGCCGAATGGAAAGGCGGGCTGATGCCGCCCCTTGATGGCCGGTTCGAGTTCGGCATCGCCTGGCTGGTGCTGTTTTCGACCTTCTTCTGCTACGGCGTCTATTATGCGAGCCTGCGCCTCCATAGCGCCGCGCAGGTCAGCAGCGTGATCTATCTCAGCCCGCCGGTGACGATGCTCTGGGCCTGGCTGCTCTTCGGCGAGCCGCTTTCGGCGGCGATGGTCCTCGGCCTCGCGGTTACGCTGTTCGGCGTCTGGCTGACATCGTCGCGTGGCACCACATCGAAGGGCGAGGCAGGTTTGCGCCCAGCCGGGCAGCCGGCCGATTGATCGCGATCCACGCAAACGCCAGCCAATTATCCAACTCAAGGGAGTGAACCATGAAGCTGACTGATTTCAAGGCCTTGACCTTCGATTGCTACGGCACGCTAATCGATTGGGAATCCGGCATGATCGACGCCCTGAAGCCGCTGACCGGGCGGGTTGGCCGCGGCCTCGGCCGCGACGAGATCCTGCAGGCGCATGCCAGGCACGAATCCAGCCAGCAGGACTGGACGCCGCAAAAGCGCTACTGCGACCTTCTGGCTGTCGTCTACAAGCGGCTCGCCGAGGAATGGGGCGTCGTGACCACGCCGGAGGAATGCATCGCCTATGGCCAAAGCGTGAAGGACTGGCCGGCCTTTGCCGATACCGCCGCCGCCCTGCAATACCTCAAGCAGCACTACAAGCTCGTCATCCTCTCCAACGTCGACAATACGAGCTTCTCCTTCAGCAACAGGAAGCTCGGCGTCGATTTCGATGCGATCTACACGGCGGAGGACATCGGCTCCTACAAGCCGTCGCCCCGGAATTTCGACTATATGCTGGAAAAACTGGCGACGCTCGGGATCGGCGACAAGCAAGTCCTGCACACGGCCGAAAGCCTGTTTCATGACCATGCCGTGACCAACCGCCTGGGCCTTAAATCGTGCTGGATCCACCGCCGGCATGCCGATCAGGGTTTCGGCGCCACGATGGATCCCGGCGAGATGCCGAAGGTGGACTTCCGCTTCGACAGCATGGCCGACCTCGCCAAGGCGCATCGGGAGGAATTGCACGGCTGATGGAAGGCCATCCCTCGAGCTGAAATCAGAACTCGCCTGAGCGCCATCAACTCTTTTTACGGGCGGCGCCGCGCTTTTCGGCGGAAGTGCCGGAACCCCATAGGGCGCGGCCGAGCAAGCCCCTGCGTTTGCGCGGGGCGAGGTCGATATCGCTGACCAGCTTGGCGCCACCCTTGCGCCGCTCGAGCGTGATCTTGCGGCTGTGGAAGGCCTCCAGCTCGGCGCGGTGCGCCACGCTCAAGATGGTCACATTAGGCAATTCGTGGATGATGGTCTCCATCATCCTGTCCTGGCTCTTCTCGTCGAGTGCCGCCGTCGCCTCGTCCAGCACGATGATATCGGGCGCGTGCAGGAGCAGCCGCGCGAAGGCCAGGCGCTGCTTCTCGCCGCCCGACAGGGTCTGGTCCCACGGCGCGTCTTCCTCGATCCGGTCGCCAAGATGACCGAGCCCAACCTTGTCGAGGGCAGCCCTGATCTGCGGGATCGTCCAATCCTCGGCGGCGCCCGGATAGGCAGCGGCCCGGCGCAGCGTGCCCGAGGGGATGTAGGGGCGCTGCGGCAGCATGAACATGCGCTTGCCCGGGTGGAAATCGACGCTGCCGCCGCCCCACGGCCACAAGCCCGCTATCGCCCGCACCAGCGTGCTCTTGCCCGAACCGGATTCGCCGGCCACCAGCAGCCGCTCACCCGGCTGGATCACGACCTCGGTTTCCTTGACCACGGCGGTGCCGTCATCGAGCGACACGGACAGATTGTTGAGGCTGAGCATCGTGTCGTCCTTGGTCTCGCCGCGATTGATGCGTCCGAGCGCGTCGCTCTCTTCCGCGCGCTCGAGCCCATCCAGCGACATCATCAGCGAGGCGATGCGCCGTGCCGAGGCGTTCCAGTCGGCCAGGCGCGGGTAATTGTCGACCAGCCATCCGAACGCGCCCTGCACGATGGCAAAGGCGGATGCCGCCTGCATGACCTGCCCAAGCGACATCGAGCCGTCGAGGAATTTTGGCGCGCACAAAAGCACCGGCACCACCGGCGCGAACAGGCTCGATCCCTGCGAGACCAGCGCCGTGCGCATGTGCTGGCCAGCAAGCATCGCCCACTTGCCCAGCACGCCGGCGAAGGTCCTGTCGATGCCGCTGCGCTCCTCCTCCTCGCCGCCGAGCAGGGCAATGCTCTCGCCGTTTTCGCGCACGCGCATCAGCGTGTAGCGAAATTCCGCTTCCGCCTGGTTCTTCTGCTCGGAGAGTTCGACGAAATGCCGGCCGATGACCACCATCGAGGTGGAGGTGATGCCGGCATAGATAACCGCGGTGATGACGAGGAAGCCCGGAATGGTGACGGTCGAGGAGCCGATCGGCAGTGTCAGCGCGCCGCCGATGGTCCACAAGACGACGATGAAGGTCGAGGCCGCCAGGAAGGCATTGAGAACGCCGGAGACGAAATCGACAGGCGATTCGGTGGCGATCCGCAAATCGTCGGCGATGCGGGCTTCCGGGTTCTGGTGATCGCCGCTGACGAGATTGAGCTGGTAGTAGCGGCCGTTGGTGAGCCAGCGGCCGATGACGGATGTGGTGAGCCAGGAGCGCCAGCGGCGCTGGATCGTCATGCGCAGATAGACCTGCGCAACGACGAGGCTGACGCTTCCAAGCACCAGCGGCACGAACACGGCGCTCAGGAAATACACGGTCGGTGCATTGCGCTGTTCGATGGCGTCGAAGATCGAGCGGTTCCAGACATTGATCCCGTACTGAAAGCCGACATTGACGCAGATCAGGATCAGGAGCGCGATCGTGCATGGCCAGGCGAGCTTGTCGCCCCGCCGGCTCCAATAGCCGCGCGCGCTGATCCAGAAGCGCTTCAGCAGGTATTTCTTGCGCGCCTGTTCGGCCTGTTCGGGGCTCAGCTGCGGATCAGGTTCCACCGCCGCTGGCGGCGGCGCCGCCTCGCCGACGACCTCGGATGCGGCCTCGACATCGGGTACCTTCTCCCGGCGGGGCTTCCTGGCACCGTTTGGCTTGGCGCCGCCGGCCGGCCTCTGTTTGGGTTTGATGTCTGCCACAACGGCCATAACGGCCTGGGTATCGGAAGGTTTCATCATGAGGGCTTGCGACCTTGCCAGGGCTGTCCTGGTGCCCCGATATCCGCCACGTCTCGCCATGAGTTCACCGCCGCACAATCGCCACCAAGCCACGCGAAGAGCTTGTAAAACGGAGGTTTTCACGATGCGTCTGGTCTGGACTTTGGTGTTCGCGCTGGCGAGCGGTGCGGCGTATGCGGCTTCGCCGGAGGACGACTACATCGCCGCGCGCGACAAGGCGATCGCGGCCATCGCCGCGATGGAAAGCGCGAACGCTCCCGTGGAAACGCTCGACGCCGCCAATGAGAAGGCCCGCGCCGATCTCGAACAGCGCCTTTCGACGCTTCTTGGACCTTTCACGGTCAAGGGTTTTCCGGCGGCCGGCAGGATCAATATCGAAAGCCTCAGTTCCTCCGATGTCGGCTTCGGCATGCTGGACGGGCTGCGTCACGGCACCGAGGACGGCCCCAGCATCGTCGCGTCGACACGCGGGTTGGTCGAGCGCTGGCTGCAATCGCGTGCGGCGGAGACGGACGCCGATCTCAAACTGCCCACCAGCTTCGACGCGGCGCTGAAGCTCGATGCGTTCTACACCCAGGCGATCGGCAGCGACGCCGCTTTCACCGACACGCTCGACTTCAACCTGAAGACGCCCGACGGCGCCGACATGGCGATCGCCCGCCTTGGCGGCTGGGCACAGGATGTCGGACCTAACTACGACCAGGAAATCGTCGTCACGCTGGTCAAGGGCAACAGTGTCATGATCGCCGAGGCGCCCGCGACACCGCCCGTCCCAAGGATCGCGGCCTGCGACGCGGTGTGGACCGCGGCTGACGCCGCCGCCCAGAAACTGGTCAAGCAGGCCACCGACGACAGCGACGAAAATACATCCGATGCCGCCGACGCCGCCTGGGCAAAAGGCGACAGCGACTTCCGCGCCTGCATGGGCAAGAACCTGCGCGACAACCCGGCCTTCCCCACGCTGCTTGCCCAGGCGCAGACGCTTGCCGACCAGATGGCTGGGAAGTAGGGCGCAAGGCGGACGCGGCGCCGACGCTGCCAATCTCCCCCTTGGGGGGAAGATTGGCTGTTTCGTCGTCAGCACCGTTTCCACCCCTTGCGGCCTCCGCACGCCATCACGATATTGCCGGCGCGCTGGTCTTGCTGACGGCAGTTGCCAGCACCGTTGAAAATTGGTGAAAGGAAGTCCCGATCGCGCATGGCGCGACGGGCGGATGAAAGCGTGGGAAACTCGGAATGACGACAGACACGAAAGCGACGGAAACCAAGGCATTCGAGGCGGATGTTTCGCGGCTGCTGCACATGATGGTGCATTCGGTCTATTCCGATAAGGACGTCTTCCTGCGCGAACTGATTTCCAACGCCGCCGACGCCTGCGAGAAGCTGCGCTTCGAGGCCGTCAGCCGCCCCGAATTGCTGGCCGACGATCCGAAGCCCCGCATCTCGATTGCAGCCGATCCCGACGGCAAGCTGATCACCGTCGAGGACAACGGCATCGGCATGAGCCGCGACGACATGACGGAGGCGCTGGGCACGATCGCGCGCTCGGGCACGCGCGCTTTCATCGAGCGCGTCGGCGCCGGCAATTCGAGCGAGGACACGCAGCTGATCGGCCAGTTCGGCGTCGGCTTCTACTCCGCCTTCATGGTCGCGACCCGCGTCGACGTCATCAGCCGCCTGGCGGGAAGCGAAGAAGCCTGGCGCTGGTCGTCCGACGGCAAGGGTTCCTACGAGATCGCGCCCGCCCCGCTCGAAGCAGCGCCCAAACGCGGCACCCGCGTCGTGCTGCATCTGATGGACGACGCCGCGTCCTACACCGGATCCTATCGGCTCGAGCAACTGGCCAAGTCGCAGTCGGGCCATGTGCCGGTGCCGATCACGCTCATCGAGAAGCCCGGTGCCGAGGCGCGCGACATTGCCGACGGCACGGCCCTTTGGGTCAGGCCGAAAAGCGAGATCAAGCCCGAGGAATACACCGATTTCTACCGCGGCGTCTCCGGCCAGTATGACGAGCCGGCCGCCACCATCCATTTCCGCGCCGAGGGCCGGCAGGAATATAGCGTGCTGGCCTTCGTGCCCGGCTCGCGTCCCTTCGATCTCTTCGACCAGGACCGGAAGGGCCGCATGAAGCTCTATGTGCGCCGCGTCTTCATCACCGACGATGCCGATCTGTTGCCGCGCTACCTGCGCTTCATGCGCGGGCTGGTCGATTCCGCCGACCTGCCGCTCAACGTCTCGCGCGAGATGATCCAGGAAAGCCCGCTGCTTGCCGCGATCCGCAAGGGCCTGACCAACCGCGTGCTTGGCGATCTCGCCAAGCTGGCGGAGAACGAGACCGAGGCCTATGCGAAGATCTGGGAAAACTTCGGCGTCGTCCTCAAGGAAGGGCTCTACGAGGACCATGAGCGGCGCGAGCAGCTCTTGAAGCTCGCCCGCTTCCGCTCAACCGCCTCCGGCGAAGGCTGGCGCGGCCTTGCCGACTACGTCTCGGCGATGAAGGAAGGCCAGAAGGCGATCTTCTTCATGGCCGGCGACGACCGTGCACGGCTCGAAGCCTCGCCGCAGCTCGAAGGTTTCAAGGCACGCGGCATCGAGGTGCTGCTGCTCACCGACCCGGTCGACAGTTTCTGGACGTCGATGGCGCCCGAATTCGACGGCAAGCCGTTCAGGTCGGTGACGCAGGGCGTGGCTGAACTTTCCGAGATCCCGCTGCTCGACGAGGCGAACAAGCCGGATGCGGCGGCGGCGCCCGAGGTCGATGGCTTCCTGGCCTTCGTCAAGGCGGCGCTTGGCGATGCCGTGTCGGACGTGAAGGCCTCCGACCGCCTGACCGAAAGCGCGGTCTGCCTGGTGGCGCCCGAACACGGTCCCGACCGGCAGTTCGAGCGGCTGCTCAACGCCGCCGGCCGCCTCGACAAGACGGCCAAACCGATCCTCGAGATCAACCCCCGCCACGAGCGCGTCCTGGCACTCGCCAACCTCGGCGAAGACGAGCAAGCCTTCAAGGAGGATGCCGCCCACCTTCTCTACGACGAGGCGCGCGTCCTCGACGGCGACAAGCCGGCCGACGCAAGGGCGTTTTCGGAGCGCCTCGCCCGGCTGATCGCGCGCGGTATTTCGAAGGGCTGAGGAGACGCCGGCCAGCCGTTCCCGACGTGTGGTCGAACGGGGTTGCGTGGCGACCCCGTCTCCCGACAAATTTCGGCATCTCTCGCACCCGGCAACGCGCTGAAGTCCGCTGGCTCAATCGCCGACTGTAGACATCGGGCCGCCAATCACCCAATCTTGGCCCGGGAACAAAACAGGCCTTCAAAGAAGGCGCGGACTTCCGGGTGCTCATGGAACGACGATGGACATTGTATGATCCACGGCTGGCCTGGATGCTGGTCGCGCCGGTGCTCTTGCTGCTGATTATTTTCCTGGTGCTGCCGATCGCCGTGATGGCCGGCTATACCTTCTTCACCTTTGTCACCGCCGGCGTGGAAACGAGCGCGCTGACGACCGCGAACTGGCACGAATTCCTCACCGACAGCTACTATCACGGCTTCCTCCTGAAGACGCTGAGGGTCGGAGCCATGACGGCGCTGCTGTGCGGCGTGCTCGGCTACTTCCCCGCCTATTTCATCTGGGCCACGACCTTCAAGCACAAATGGCTGCTGCTGCTTTTGCTGATCGTGCCGTTCTGGATCAGCTTCACCATCCGCACCTTTTCCTGGATCAACATCCTGGGGGAACAGGGCGTCATCAACGTCGCGCTGCTCAAAATGGGCATCATCCATGAGCCGCTGCAGATGCTCTACAACGAAGGCGCGGTCATCCTGGGCATGCTGCACTTCCTGCTGCCCTACATGATCCTCAACGTCTATGTCAGCCTGGAGAGCATTGATCGCACGTTGATTTCGGCGGCCCGCTCGATGGGCTGCACGAGTGCGCAGGCGTTCCGGGAGGTCACGCTGCCGCTGTCGCTGCCCGGCCTGGCGGCGGGCCTGCTGCTTTGCTTCGTGCTGGCCGCCGGCAGCTATGTGACGCCGCAGCTTCTCGGCTCGGGCCGCGACGCTCTGTTCGGCAACCTGATCTACGACACCATCATGGGCGAATTGAACTGGCCGATGGGAGCCACGCTTTCGATCGTGCTGTTCATCGTGCTCGGCTTCTTCGCCGCCGTCTACACGCGCTACATGGGCATGTCGCAGATCGTCAAAGGGCTTGGCGGATGACGGGGCTTGCAGGATGAGGGGAACACGGCGCAGGCAGGAAGGGAGATGGGCCTGGCGGCTGACCGGCTTTGTCACGGTCTGCGTCTACGTCTTCATGTTCGCGCCGATCGTGGCGACGGTGGTCCTGTCGTTCAACGCCTCGATGTTCGGCGGCTTCCCGATGACCGGCTTCAGCCTGCAATGGTACGGCAAGCTGATGGCCAACGAGGCGGTGCTGGCTGCCTTTCGAACATCCTTGTGGATCGCATTGGTCACCGCCATCGTCACCACCGCCATCGGCGTCACCACGGCGTTTGCCTTGGTCCGCTTCGAATTTCGCGGCAAGCAGGCGCTGAGCACGCTGGTGATCCTGCCGGCATTGGTGCCGGAAACCATCCTCGGCGTCGGCCTGCTGGTGCTGATCAAGGCCATCGACCAGCCGAGGACCATGCTGCTCCTGGTGCTTGGCCATATCCTGCTCGCCGTGCCCTATGTGGTGCTGATCGCCCAGGCGCGCATGATCGGCATCCGGCGCGTCTACGAGGAGGCCGCACTGTCGCTTGGCGCCTCTCGCTTCTCGTCCTTCCGCGAGATCACGCTGCCGCTGCTCATCCCGGCCGTTGTCGGCGGCGCCCTGCTCGCCTTCACCATTTCGTTCGACAACACCTCGGCCAGCCTGTTCTGGCGGCCGGCCGGCGTCGAGACCATGCCGACCCAGATCCTTTCCATGCTCAAGATTTCGATCAGCCCGGAGATCAACGCGCTCGGCACCGTGATGATCCTGGTGACCGTCGGCATCCCGCTGATCGGTGGCCTGATCCTGCAAAGCCTGACAAAACTGAGAAGACGTGGCGAACCAAAGGAGGAAATACAATGAAACTCACCACCACCAAGCGGCTGGAACGGCTGCACGATCGATACGCCAATGGCGACCTGAGCCGCCGCACGTTCCTGACGCTGACCGCAGCCGCGGCAGCATCGGCGGGCCTTTCCATGCCCTGGATGGGCCGGGCGCTCGCCGCGGTCCAGGAGGTTCGCTTCGACGGTTGGGGCGGCACGGTGCAGGATGCGATCGACAAGTTCGCCTTCCAGCCCTACACGACCAAGACCAAGATCAAGGTGGTCCAGGGCACGTTCGGCGACGAGGACGAGATCATCACCAAGATCAAGACCGCCAAGCCCGGCGACTACCAGGTCATCCATTCCTCCGGCGTCAACTACTACATCAAATACGTGAACGCCGGCCTGACCTCGGAAATCAACGAGGCCAACATTCCCAACATGGCGAACGTGCTGCAGCCGATGATCGAGCCATTCCGCAAGCTGACGCCGAAGCTCTCCGCCGTGCCCTACGACTACGGCACGACCGGCATCGCCTACAACACCAAGGTGATCTCGCCGGAGGAAGCCAAGGAGAAGGGCGCCGGGCTCCTGCTCGACAAGAAATATGCCGGCAAGGTCGGCGGCTATTCCGACATGACGACGCGCGTCTGGTATGCGGCGATCGCCACCGGGCAGGACCCCAACAACCTCAAGGACATGGACGCCATCTGGGCCAAGGTGCGCGAAACGCGCGACCTCGCCAAGAAGTTCTGGAGTTCCGGCGCGGAGCTGATGGACCTGCTTTCCAAGGGTGAGATCGTGGTGACCGATGCCTGGTCGGGCCGCGTCGCCGCGCTGCAGGACCAGGGCCATCCTATCGGCTATCTCGATCCGGCCGGCTCCTACGCCTGGATGGAGGACATGCTGATCCTGAAGGGTTCGCCCATGGCCGAATGCGAGGAACTCATCAACTTCATGCTCGACCCGGCGACCTCGATCGCGGTGGCCGAAGGCCAGAGCTATCCGCCGTCGCTCGATCCTAACAAGGTCAAGCTGACCGAGAAGATCGAGAAGCTGCCGGCATTCGACAAGACGGGCACGATGAAGTCGCTGACCTTTGCCGATCCGACCTACTGGGCGACCAACGAGGACGCCTGGACCAAGCAGTGGAACAGGATCTCGAAGGGTGCCTGACAGCCAGGACACGACACTCCATCCCCGGCCTGTCCGGGCCGGGGCAGCCGGCGCGAGCGCGGCCGCCGAGGCGAACAGCCCGGCGGTCGAGTTCCGCGACATCGACATCGCCTACGGCAAGTTCGTCGCGGTGCGCGATTTCTCGCTGTCGATCCGCAAGGGCAGCTTCGTCACCCTGCTCGGGCCCTCGGGTTGCGGCAAGACCACGATCCTGCGCTCCATCGCCGGCCTGGTCGACATTTCGGGCGGCCAGATCATGATCGACGGGCGGAGGGTCGACGACGTTCCGATCTACAAGCGCAACATCGGGCTGGTCTTCCAGAGCTACGCGCTGTTCCCGCACAAGAACGTGTTCGATAACGTCGCCTTCGGGCTGAAGTACCGCAACGTGCCGAAGCCCGAGATCGTGCGCAAGGTCGGCAAGGCGCTCGAGATGGTACGGCTGCCGGGCAGCGAGAAGAAGCTGCCGTCGCAACTGTCGGGCGGGCAGCAGCAGCGCATCGCGCTTGCCCGCGCCATCGTCTTCGAGCCGCAGGTGCTGCTGCTGGATGAGCCGTTGTCGGCGCTGGACGCCAACATGCGCGAGGAGATGCGCGTCGAGATCAAGAAGATCCAGAAGGAAACCGGCATCACCGCCATCTTCGTCACGCACGACCAGGAAGAAGCCCTTTCCATGTCGGATCGTATCGTGGTGATGAACGCGGGCGCGGTGGAGCAGATCGGCACTCCGGAGGAGGTCTACGAGGCGCCGGCGACAGCCTTCGTCGCCGACTTCCTCGGCAAGGCCAACATGCTTGCAGGGACCGTGAGCCGGTCCGGCCAAGGAACGGTAACGGTGGTGCTTGGCACCAGCCAGACGGTCAGCGTGGCTTGTCCAAGGCCGCTTGCCGACGGCAGCAAGGTCACCGTCGTGGTGCGGCCGCAGAAATTTTCGGTCGGTGCTGGAACGAGCGCCAATCGGCTGTCCGGCCGCGTGATCTCGGCCTCCTATCTGGGCGGCAGCGCGATCTACGAGATCGACATCGGCGGCAAGACCAGCCTCCGCGCCAATACACCGATCACTGGCCGCGTGCTTCGCGAAGGCGAGACGATCGAGTTGGGTTTTGCCCCGGACGGCTGCGTGCTGCTGGACGGGGCCGGGAAGCGGATTTCCTGAAGGTCGCGGGCGCTTGGTGCGGTTCAGCCACCATTTGACGCGCCCGTGCCGTCTCGCGCAACAGCCCAGATCCCAGCCGCCTGAAGGCGTGGGGTCTGCAGATCCCCATCGGGGCTCTAAACGCTTGTTTCCGCAATTCCGGCAGCGCCGGTCTGGTTTCAACTCGCACCGGTCAGTGATCGACTTTGCGGATGTTGCGCTCGGCCGTGGGTGCAAGGCTCCCGGCTCCGGGCACTGAAGCCGGCGCGCCTTGAAGAACCCAATCCGCCGCGATCTGCCCGATCACCGGCGCCAGCTGGATGCCATAGCCTCCGGCGCCGGCGGCGGTGACCAATGCCGGTTCCGAGGCATCGATCGGTCCGACGAGCGGCCGATGATCGGCCGTGACAGGATAAAGGCCGGCCCAGCCACGGCCAAGCCGCGCGCCCGGCAGATCGGGCAGCCGTTCCAGCAGCAGTTCGGCCAGGTGGACCTTCGATTGCTCCTCGCACTGGTCGTTGTAATTGTCCGGATCCTCGGGAGCGATGGACGTCACCTTGTGGATCTCGGCAATCAGCGCGCCTGGCTTGTCGTGGCGGAAATTAAGGCCGCTGCCCTCGCCGTCCACGAGGTCCATGACCATCGGCATCGTATAGTCGAGCGGCCTGTCCAGATGGATGACGACCGCCTCATGGCGCTCGGGCCATATGTGCAGGCGCTGGCCGAAGAGCTCGGCGACCCGCGGCGCCCAGGCGCCGCCTGCGTTGACCACGGCATCGCATTCGACCGGATCGCCATTGGTCTCCAGCCTGTAGCCGCCTGGCCGCCTTCCCACCCCGAGCACCTTGCGGTACTGGCGGATGTCGCCGGCCTTTTCGCGGACGATCCGCGCCAGGAAATTGCACATGTCATAGGGATCGAGAAAGCCGTTGTCGGGTCCGAACAAACCGCCTTCGAGCCCGTCGGGGCTGAGGTGGGGAACAAGGTCCCTGAGTTCGTTCGCGCGGATCAGGCGCGACTTCAGGCCGGCCCCGCCCTGAATCTCGACTGATTTCGCGAACAGCTCCATCTGCGCGGGCGTGCGCGCGAGCCGAAGATAACCGATGTGGTTGAATTGAAGCCCCTGCCCCTCCCACTGGCGAAACCGGCGGAACGATTGAACGCGAAGCATGATCTCGAACGGATCGGTAAATTGCGACCCGACAACGCCGACCGACCTGCCGCTCGAGCCTGAAGCGATCGACTGCGCTTCCAGCACCGTCACGCGCGCGCCCTGTTCGAGGAGGGTGAGCGCCGTGCATAGGCCCAGCGTGCCCGCACCGATCACCACGACATGGAAGGAAGCTGTCATATAGGGTCACCTGCTTTCAGGCATGATCCCCGATGTTCCAGAGCTCATGCTTCGACAAAGAGATAGGGAGGCGAATCGACCAAACGTCATCCTGATCCACGCTGCGCTGCGATCTCGCCCAGGGTGTCGTCGATCGCATGCAGAATGCTGCGCGCGTCCGCCTGTGTCATTGGCGTCGAGAGCGCGAACAGGCCGTAGCTGGCAGACAGGACGCCGCGGCTGAGCAAGCCCTTGTGGAATGTATCGAACCTCCGGTGCTCGGCCTGGCCCGGATAGACGGATCTATAGTCGGTAACCGGATGCGAGGTAAAATGAACCTTGAACAGCGAACCGAGGCCCACGCATTGGCCGGCAAGGCCATGCCTGTCGAACGAGGCGGACACCCCTTCGCGCAGGAATGCGCCCAGTGTATCGAGATGGGCAAAGCTCTCCTTCGTCAGCGCCCGCATCGAGGCGAGCCCGGCCCGCATGGTCACCGGATTGGCGGTGAACGTGCCGCCATGGGGAAGAGCGGGCTTGCCCCTGGTCGGATCGAACACCGCCATGACATCGGCGCGCCCGCCAACGGCGCCCACGGGGAAGCCGCCGCCGATGATCTTTCCGAGCGCGGTCAGGTCGGGCTCGATGCCCCACAACCCCTGCGCGCCCGACCAGCCAAGGCGAAACGAGATGACTTCGTCGAAGACAATCAGGGTCCCGGCCGCGCGGGCAATCTCGACCATTGCGTGCAGATAGTCCCGGCGTGCCGGGATGAGGCCGGCACGATTGGGCATCGGATCGATCAGCACGCCTGCTATGCTGTCGCCCTGGGCGGCGAAGACGGCGCGAAGCGCCTCGACATCGTTGAAGGGCACGGCAATCACATCGTCCAGCACCCCGCGCGGCGTTCCCATTGCGTAAGGCGTCGATCTTGGCATGTCGCCCCAATTGGACGGGGAACTGTCCAGGCTCACCTCGGCGAAATCATACGACCCATGGTAGGCGCCTTCGATCTTGACGATCTTCGGCCGCCCGGTGAAGGCGCGCGCGGCCTTGATGGCCATCATCACCCCCTCCGTGCCGGAGTTGGTGAAGCGGATCCGGTCGACGGAGGGCAGCCGGTCGACGAGAACCTCGGCAAGCTCGATCTCGCTGAGCGTCGGGGCGCCGAAGGCCGTGCCGAACGGCAGTTGCTCGACCACGGCGGCAGCGACATCGGGATGCGTGTAGCCATGGATCATCGAGGTGAAATTGTTGATGCAGTCATAGTAGACGTTGCCGTCGACATCCCAGACCCTGCACCCCTCGCCTCGCGCGGCATAGATCGGAAACGGATCGACAAAGACGGTGGTGCGCGTATTGCCGCCCGGCATCACCTCCTTGGCGCGCTCGAAGAGGCTCTTTGATCCAGGCATGGCGTCGGGATAATGCGGCATGGCTCTCGCTGGCGAATTTGACCGTCAAGGCGGCGGCGGCACCGCCGCTCGTCGCAATGCTATGGCCAGCTTCTGCACCGACGCAATCGGCCAGGCGGAGTATGCGACACGACCAGGCCGTCACCGACCATTATCCTCCCGCCGCCACTGCCCGGTTCGGATGCCTGAGGTGGGTTGGCGTGATGCCGGTCTGCTGGCGGAACACACGGCTGAAATGGCCGGCATTGGTGAAGCCGCAGCGGTAGGCGATGTCGCCGATCTGCAAGTCGCTGCCTTCCAGCAGCGACTTCGCATGATGCACCCTGAGCGCCAGATATGCCGCCATCGGGCCGATTCCCAGTTCCAACCCGAAGAGCCGTTCGAGCTGGCGCCGCGAGCAGTTCAGGCGGCTTGCGATCTCGGCCACCGACAGCGTCTCCTGCAGGTTGCTCTCCATCAACAGCAAGGCCCGCTTCACCGCCCGGCTCGACGCCGCCGGAAACAGGTCGCCGACGGGCTGCACGTCGCGGCTGCTCCTGATCCGGTCGAGCACCAGGATCTTGGCGGCCTTCTCGGCCGCCTTCTGGCCGATGAACTGGGACACGAAATGGCCCGCGAGGTCGGCGGCACCCGTGCCGCCCGCGCATGTCGCGCGGCCCCGGTCGACGGTAAAAAGGCTGTCGGCATGGGCGTTGACCTCCGGGAACCGGCTGCGGAAATCCTTGATGTGGAACCAGCTGACGGCAGCGCTGTAGCCGTCGAGCAACCCGTAGCGCGCCAGCACGAAGCTTCCCGTGCAGAGCGCCGTCAGCGGCACTCCCTTGCCGGCGGCACGCAAAAGAAACGCCTCCTTCTCGGAACTCAGGCTGCGGTTTGTGTCGAGCAGGCCGCCGACCACGACCACGTTATCGAAATCCTCGGGGTTGCCGATCCCCCCGGTCGGCAGCAATTCGACGCCGCAACTTGCCCGGATCGGCAGGCCGCGTTCGCCGACGATCTCCCAGTCGAACTCTATCCTGCGGCTGCGGTCGCCCTCATCGCCCGCCAGCCGCAGCGTGTCGATGAACAACGATAGCGGCGACAGCGTGAAGTCGCGAACGAGGAGAAACGCAAAACGCCTGGCCATTGTTGTTCGGAACCGTCCTCGTGCCCTCTGATTGCACCCTGTTGCGCATCACTCGCCACCCCTTATATAGCCCGTGTCGGAAAAGGCAGAGTTGGTTTGGCAAGCCCAACTCCTTTCGCCAGCGAATTCCTTTCGCCGGGAAAGTTCTGGTCTTCGGCTTCGTGCACGAGATCCCCGCGACGAACATCGGACGCTGCTCAAGCGCCCGTCGCGTCCGACATGAAGGCGATCGCAACCCTTCTCGCCGCGCGGGCAAGCGCGATCAGCGCCGAGATCAGGCGCGGCCTCGGCGTCGAGGACTTCGAGCAAGTCGGATCAGCACATGACCGTCCGCGCCGGCGGCGAGACACTTCGCGCGCGCTGGCTTATTGGCTGCGGTGGCGGCCGCTGGGCCACCGACGCTGATCCGGACCTCGAGGGAGTTGCCAAGGCCGCGGCGCGGTGGTTTGGCGAACCCGAATGAAGCGTGTCCATCGGGCGGCGAATCCAACTGCCCCGCCGATGAAGCCGAACACCCGCCGGGTCCCATGCCAGGGGAACTGATCGAGCCTGATTTCGGTTGTCTGTTGTGCGAACGATCGTTGCACGGCAGGCACCTGACGAGCGAAGATAAAATATGAAACCTGCAGCCAAGCGGCGCGGTTCCCTGCGGAAGGTCCTAGGTGGCATCGCAGCGGCGATTGCGACCACCCCTGACCGGAGGGCCGAGCAAGGCGCGAGCACCGCGTCAATGGTTGCCGAATGGCCGCTGCCGCCGTCGGCGACGCTTGGCTCCTCCTTGCGCCTGAAAGGGATCGAACGCGAAGTACGGGCCAGGCTGCCCTGGACAGTGAGGAAATTTGCCAAGGCCGAGACCGGCCGCATCGTCTTGCGCATGCTGCAGGCCGACGCGGATGCGTTCCGGGCCGCCTCGGCGACCATCTCCAGGACGCTGGAGGGGATCGAAGCGCTGGCCGTGCTTCCGCGAGAAGCGGAGGACATTCTCACCATCTCGTCGCGCGAGCGGCACAGGTGGCTCAGGGACGGTCGCCTGAAAAGCATCGGCACGCGCACCGTGAAGATGCGCGGGCGATCCAAGGCCGTGACCTTCCATGTCTTCGATCCACGCCACATCGAGGACGTTCTTGATCGTGACCTGGCGACCGCCTGGCGGGAGGAGGATGCGCGGGAAACATCCGAAAACAGGAGGCGCGGAGCCGGCAAGGCCGCGCTGACGCGAGCAGGCAAGCGGACGGGCAACGCCCGCAAGACCAGGAATTCGGGAAAAGACGACGCGCCCAAGCTCGAGGGCTGGGACACGTTCGAGGCGGAAGGATTGCTGCGGTAGAGCAACCCCAGGAAAGCGATTTTTCCGGCGAGGGTCGCGCTCGCGCCCCACTCGTCTACGGATATTGCGCCTTACCGGGGCCGGCAGCGCCGAGATCGCCTTGCAACTCCTTGGGCAGGGGAAGGCTCGAACATTGCAGATGGACGTCGCGGGCGAGCAGCTTTCGCTGCTTCTGCTCGTGCTCCTTGGTGGCTGCTATGATCCCCAATCCATACGGGCCAAGTGCGACGAATTCCCAACCCGGATGCGTTTTTTCGCGGACCGCGTAGTCCGAAGCCGCCGCTCGAGCTTGCTGGCATTGCGGCGACGCCCATTTCTGGTCCTGCTGCGAAAGAGAGGCTCCGTAATCGACTGGAGAGGTCGCGCATCCGGCCATCGTCGCGGCCAATGCGGACGTTGCAAGCCCCACCGCAATTTTCATCCAGAAGCCCTTTGCCAACCACCGTGGAGAGTACATGGACGCCTTCATCTCACAAGGGAAGCGTTGCGACCAGAGAGCCGGCCTCGTTTCCTGGGGCCCGCCCGTCGCCAGATTTGGACCGCGGCTGGGAACCAATGATGGGCGAGACTGTTCAGTTGTAACTTGATACGACGCTGACATTCTTGCCGGCGGGCAAGGCGGACATCTTCAGGAGTTCCCATCATGACTATTTCGTCCGGATTTCGTTCAATCGCCATTGCCGCGATCGCCGCTGCGGGCGTCAGCCTGGCCAGCGCCGCGCATGCCGACAGTGGTAAAATCCGCTTCTCCGTCTACAAAGCGGCCTTCTTTGTCGGAGGCTCCGGTGGCGAGGGCACGCTGACTTTTCATGGCCGCAAATACCCGATCTCGATCGGCGGCGTCTCGGGCGGCCTCGCCTTCGGCGTCTCCAAGACTTATTTCCAGGGCACCGTGCGCCACATCAAGCGCGTCCGGGACGTGACTGGCGTGTACGGCGCCGCCGGCGGCGGCGGCACGCTCGGCAAAGGCGCCCAGGTGATCGTGATGACCAACGACAAGGGCGCCCAGCTTGAACTCACGGGCCGACAGGTTGGCCTGCAGGTCAACGCCGATCTGAGCGGGCTCGCCATCTCGCTGAGATAAGCCTCGTGGCGTGAAGCGCGTCGCCATGACCGTGCGACGCGCTCCGGCGCACATTTTGAAACTGGAAATCAGCTCCTCAACCCCGGCGCTTCCTGTCCAGTGCGCTCGACATATTCCGTATAGCCGCCACCATAGGTGTGGATGCCTTCCGGCGTCAGTTCGAGCACGCGGTTCGACAGCGCGGCCAGGAAATGCCGGTCGTGCGAGACGAACAGCATCGTGCCTTCATACTGCGACAACGCCTCAATCAGCATCTGCTTGGTGGTGATGTCCAGATGGTTGGTCGGTTCGTCCAGCACCAGGAGGTTGGGCGGGTCGAACAGCATCAGCGCCATCACCAGCCGCGCCTTCTCGCCGCCTGACAGCACCCGGCATTTCTTCTCGATCTCGTCGCCGGAAAAGCCGAAACAGCCGGCAAGTGCCCGAAGCGGCGCCTGGCCGGCCTGCGGAAAATTATCCTCCAGCGTCTGGAACACGGTGCGCTCGCCTTCGAGCAACTCCATGGCGTGCTGGGCGAAATAGCCCATTTTCACACTCGGTCCCCGCGCCACCGTGCCGGTATCGGGATCGGAAGCGCCGGCCACCAGCTTCAGCAGCGTCGATTTTCCCGCGCCATTGACGCCCATGATGCACCAACGCTCGCGGCGGCGGACCTGGAAGTCGAGCCCTTCATAGATGGTGCGGCTGCCATAGGCCTTGTGCACGTTCTTCAAGGTGACGACGTCCTCGCCGCAGCGCGGCGCCGGCTGGAACTCGAAATTCACCACCTGGCGGCGCTTTGGCGGCTCGACGCGGTCGATTTTGTCTAGCTTCTTCACCCGGCTCTGCACCTGCGCGGCATGCGAGGCACGCGCCTTGAAGCGCTCGATGAAGGCGATCTCCTTGGCCAGCATCGCCTGCTGACGTTCGAACTGAGCCTGCTGCTGCTTGTCGGCGATCGCCCGCTGCTGCTGGTAGAATTCGTAATTGCCGGAATAGGCGGTGAGCGATCCCGCATCGATCTCGACGATCTTGTTGACGATGCGGTTCATGAACTCGCGGTCGTGCGAGGTCATCAGCAGCGCGCCGTCATAGCCTTTCAGGAACTGCTCCAGCCAGATCAGGCTTTCCAGGTCGAGATGGTTCGACGGTTCGTCGAGCAGCATGGCGTCGGGCCGCATCAGCAGGATGCGGGCCAGCGCCACGCGCATCTTCCAGCCGCCCGAGAGTTTGCCGACGTCGCCGTCCATCATCTCCTGGCTGAAGCCCAGACCGTCCAGCACCTCGCGGGCACGCCCGTCCAGCGCATAACCGTCGAGTTCCTCGAAGCGATGCTGCGCCTCGCCATACTTTTCGATGATCTCATCCATCCGGTCGGCCTGGTCGGGGTCGGCCATCGCAGCCTCGAGTTCCGCCATTTCGGCCGCCACGTCGCTCACCGGCCCAGCACCGTTCATCACTTCCGCGACCGCGCTGTGGCCGGCCATGTCGCCGACATCCTGGCTGAAATAGCCGATGGTGACGCCACAATCGACCTGCACCTGGCCCTCGTCAGGCTGCTCCTGGCCGGTGATCATGCGAAACAAGGTCGTCTTGCCGGCGCCGTTCGGCCCGACGAGGCCGATCTTCTCGCCCTTCTGCAGCGTGGCCGACGCCTCGATGAAGACAAGCTGACGGCCGTTCTGTTTGCCGATGTTTTCAAGTCTGATCATGGTGATCCGGGGAGGCTCAAAGGAGATTGGAGGATTTGCCCGCGCCCTTACGCGAATGAAGATGCCAGGGGAAGAGGCAGAAGCGCCGCAGATGCCTGGCGGAGCACGAGGCGCCGATCTCCTCGGCTGGGGGAAATCCGCTGTTTGCATGGCTGCTCCTGCCTGCCGGCGTCCATGAAAAATCGGCGGGCGGTCGAAATCCGCCCTTGTCGAACGACTTTGACGCGGTGGCCTGCACGGCCAGACCAGAAACGCCAACAGGACAGGACCATGGCAATGGCCAAGATGCTCGTGATCTACAAAACCCCGGCCGATCCGGCCGCCTTCGACCGCCACTATTTCGACGTGCACATACCACTTGCCAAGAAGCTTCCCGGGCTGCGGCGCTATGATGTCAGCAGGCGGCCCATCGTCAAGCTCTCGGCGGGCGAGATGCCTTATCTGGTGGGAACATTGTATTTCGACAGCCTCGACGACATCCGCGCCGCCTTCGCCTCGGAAGTCGGCGTCGCCTGCGCCGCCGACCGGCGGATACTGGCTCCGGGCGACGACGATCTGACGATGCTGTTGTTCGACGCCGACGAGGTGTGATCCCGACCGCCAGAAACACTCCAGAAACAAGATTCAACATCCGGGAAAAACTGAGGAAAACATCGTCGGGCATAACATGCTCGTGGCAACCGGGCAGCGGTCGCCACCAATGCAAAGGGATGCTGCCCGCGATGCAACGACATTCGACCGGATGGATGAGTGCCCTCGCAGGCATTTCGCTGGCCATGCTCGCGGTCGCACAGTCGGGTGCGGAGGCGGCGGTCACCCGAAGCGAATATTGCAGCCGGCTCGGTCTTCAACTCGACGGCGCCATCCAGACCAGGGCCAGGCCCGGTGCCAGTGCGAGCCAGATCGCGCAGGCAACGGCACTGCAGGACAAGGCGAACCGGTTCTGTGCCGAGAGCAAGCAGGCGCAAGGCATCCGGACCTACGCCAACGCCCTGAAGCTCCTCGGTGTGACACCGGTCGACCTCAACCAGTGACGAGCAGTCACCACCCTTGAAGACCCGTCACGAAAAAGGGCGGCTTTTTCCCGCGGGCAATGCCGCGAGCGGTCCGCCCTCGCGCAGCATGTCTTGCCCTTGCTGGATGGCGGCAAAGTCCTGATGACGGATCTGGGTGGAATCCGGGTAGAACGCGGTCGAGGAATTCTGCACGCCATCACCACGGCAGTCCTGCCGTCACCACGGCAATCTCTCGCCATCGCGAAAAAAGCCGCCGGTCGGGCCGTCGTCCGGCAAGGTCGCGGCCCAGACGATGCCGGCCGCCCCTTGCGCGACCGGGCGTCCGCCCGGTCCTCCCATGTCGGTGGCGACCCAGCCAGGGCAGACGGCATTGACCAGCACGCCGGAGCCGCGCAGCTCCGCCGCCAGCACGCGCGTCAGCGCGTTGAGCGTCGCCTTCGAGGTCGAATAGGCCGGCGTCCCCGCCCCCATCGAGGCTAGCGAACCGCCTTCGGACGACCCATTGACCAGTCGGCCATGGCCGCCCGCCCCGAGCAGCGGCGCGAAGGCGGCGGCCGCCCGCCAGGCGCCGAAGACGTTGGTCTCGAACGCCTCGCGGATGACGGTCCAGTCGGGCCGCGAGGCGCGCGAGCCGGTGTCGTAATGGAGGGCGGCATTGTTGATCAGCACGTCGAGCCGGCCGAACCGCCGCTGCACCTCTTCGGCTGCCGTCTGAGCCGCGTCAGGCGCGGCGACATCGAGCGCGATGACCTCGACATGGCCATCGAGCGCCTTGGCCGCCGCCTCGCCCTTGGCGATATCGCGCACGCCGAGCAGTACGGTGAAGCCGAGCTTGGCCAATTGCCGGCCGGTTTCCTGACCGATGCCGCGATTGGCGCCTGTGACGAGGGCGACTTTGTCGGAATGGGTGTTCATCTGTCATGCCTTTGTGGCTGCCGATCATCGAAGCGAAGATGGCACGGAGGGAATTGATTTATTAGGCGGCGGAGATCGCAGTCATTGTGCGATCGATTGCATGGATTGGTTTGCGCAGGAATCGGGTGTCGGCCGGCGCTGCGCCATGCGATCGTTGATCCATCATGAGGACCGGTCATGCTCACGCTCGACGATTATCTGCCATCGCAGAACGGCTGGAAGGTCCGGGTCCTGCTCGGATTGCTTGAGATTCCCTACGACAGTCATCCCGTCTCGATTTTCGAGGGCGAGAGCCATACCGACGCCTTCCTGGCGCTCAACCCGGCAGGCGCTGTTCCCGTACTTCAACTCCAAGACGGCAGCGCCATTGCTGAATCCAATGCGATCCTCACCTACCTCGCCGAAGGCACGTCCTTCCTGCCGTCGGACCGCTATCGGCGTGCCAAGGTCATGCAATGGCTGTTCTTCGAACAGTACAATATCGAGCCCGTCATCGGCTCGCTGCGCTTCTGGACCTTGACGGGACGGCTCGAGCGCAACCAGGCCATGGTTGCCGGAAAACGCGAAGCCGCAGCCCGTACGCTCGCCGCCCTGGACCGCAGCCTCGGCGAGACGCCGTTCCTCGCCGGCAGCGACTTCACCGTCGCCGACATCGCCGTCTATGCCTACAGCCATCGCGCCGGGGATTGCGGCTTTTCGCTGCCTGACTATCCAGCGTTCGCCGCATGGACGGACCGCGTGCGCGATGCCATCGGACCCGGCTACCCCGTCCATCCCTACGGTATCGATCCGCATTCCGGAGCCTGAGCGCATGTGCTGACGGATCTGGCTCCCGCCAGAATCCGTCTCTGTTTACACCACGGTGGAATAGGGATACTTTTTATCCTTAATAAGTCGGTCGGTACCGACCCGGGAACCCGTGGATGATCCTGAAAAGCCAAGTCGAATGGGCACTGCACTGCTGCGCCATTCTCGCCGGTCTGCCCGAGGGGCGGTATCTCTCCACAAAAGCGCTTGCCGAGTTCCACGGCCTTCCCAAGGAATATCTCTCCAAGGCACTGCAAAGCCTGTCGCAGGCGGGACTGGTGCACACGACGCTGGGGCCGTCGGGTGGATACCGGTTGGCGCGGACGCCGGCAGAGCTGACCTTCCTCGACATCGTGGAGGCGGTTGAGGGCAAGGCGCGGACGTTTGTCTGCAACAATATCCGCGAGAACAATCCGTGTCGTCCCCAGGGCTATTGCGAAAGCAATCCTTGCCCGGTGGCGCGCATCATGTGGGAGGCCGATGAGGCCTGGCGCGCAAAATTGCGCGCCGTCAGGCTTTCCGACCTCACCGAAGCGTTGGCGCTCGACATCCCCGCGGAGCTTTGGAAAAACAGCTTCGAATGGGTGCTAGAGCGCGCCGGATGAACGTGGCCGCATGACCGTCGCGGGCGGCCGGTCTCCCGTCGCCGGCATGCAGGCGGCTAGTCATGCCCGCATCGTTCCGGGCACCCGTTATCGACAGCGCCACGCCGAGATAGATGGCGGCGACCACCAGGTCCTGGAGCAGGCGCGCTTCTCGCGGCCTCAGGCGTGCCATGGGACGCCCACGGCCCTGGAAATACCAGACACGATGCCGGCAAGCCCGAGAAGGTTGATCAAGACCAGAGCCAGGAAATGATGATCGCCGAACATGGGCTCACCGACAGTATTTTGGCTGGCGGCAGGGCCGGACGCGAGGAAGGGCGACCGGCCTTGCGCCCCTATTTCTTGGCCGGATAGGTCAATTCCTTCTGGGCGCTATCGACCACGAACACCGCCAGCAGCTTCGCGGGCTTCGTCTCGCTGCCGTTTTCGCTAACACTGTGGCGATCACCCGGCATCTCCGAAAAGCTCTCGCCGGCCTTGTAGACCTTGACCGGGTCGTCGTTGACCTGGCTGCGGATGGAGCCTTCCAGAACGGTGGCATAGATGAAGGCGGAGCTTGGATGCGTATGCGCCTCCGAATAGCCGCCCGGGCCATATTCGACGAGGATGCCCTTGATGCTCTTGCCGGGGGCATTCGGCAGTTCATGCTCATAGACGAGGGTGACCTTGGCGGCCTTCTCGCCGGCGCGATGGGTCTCCTTGGCTCCAACCGGGCCGGCCAGTGCCGCCGTCAGGGCGAGCGCGATGGCGATTGACTTGATCATTCGAAAACTCCTTTGTGTGTTGAGCTACGGCGCATCCTGCCGGTCATTTCCGCGCCGCGGTGGCGAACCATTGTTCGAAGGTGATGCGGCCAAGGCGCGGATTGTTGTCGGAGACGAGCGAAGTGTCGTTCAGCCTCGCGCCGAAGTAGAGCGCCTCCGGATCAGCCACGACCTCGCGGGGATCGCCGACAGCCTTGAGGTAGCGGGCGACGAGTTCGCTCATGCGCGCACGCTCCGGACCGGAAATCTCGATCATGCCGTTGATCGGCGCGCCGAGCGCGATCCCGGCCATCGCATCGGCGACGTCGTCCGATGCGATAGGCTGCACATAGGCCGGCGACAGGTGCACGGCCTCGCCGACCGTGCCGGACTTGGCGATGCTGGCCAGGAATTCCATGAACTGCGTCGAATGAACGATGGTGTAGGGGATGCCGGAGGCCTTGATCAGCTCTTCCTGGACGAGCTTGGCGCGAAAATAGCCGCAGTCCTGCAGGCGTTCGGTCCCGACAACCGAGAGCGCGATGTGGTGCCTGACCCCGGCAACTTTGCCCGCGGCGAGCAGGTTGCGGCCCGAAGTGGTGAAGAAATCCATGGCGGGCTGGTCCTCGAACGAAGGTGAATTGGCGAGGTCGATGACGACCTCGGCGCCAGCCAGCGCCGCCTCCAGGCCTTCGCCCGTGATGGTGTTGACGCCGGTATTCGGGGCGGCGGCAACCACCTCGCAGCCCTGCTTGCGCAGCCGTTCGACCGTCTTGGAGCCGATAAGCCCGGTGCCCCCGATGATGACGATTTTCATGATAGTCTCCGTTCGCGGTCGCGCCGCGTCGTTGCTGGTTTCGTTGAGGGAGAGGTCAGTTCAGGCCGGCCTTGTCGAGGCCATAGAGCTTGTCCGCGGAGCCGGGCACGGTCTTGAAGGCGACGCTGACACGGTTCCAGGCGTTGATGGCCATGATCGAGAAGGTGAGGTCGGAGATTTCCTTCTCCGAAAGCTGCCCGCGCACGCGTTCATAGAGCTCGTCCGGGATACCGCCTTCGGGGAGTTTGGTGACGGCTTCGGTCCAGGCAAGGGCGGCACGTTCTCGGGGAATGAATAGGATCGATTCGCGCCAGACGGCGAGATGGTACAGCCGCAGCTCGCTCTCGCCGTGGATCTTTGCTTCCTTGACGTGCATGTCGAGGCAGAAGGCGCAGCCATTGATCTGGGATGCCCTGACGTGGACCAGATCGCGGAGCTTCTCTTCGATCGCGCCATGTGTCTCGGCCATGCTGAAATCGAGGAGCTTCTTGAAGAGTTCAGGCGATTGCTGGGCGGCGTTCAGGCGCTGCGTCATGGCTTTTCCTTTTTTGGATATCTTGTGTCCTTAAGGACAATTAATATCCATAATGACTGGACAGTAAAGCGCCACCCGCCTACGATGCGAACATAAGGCTTATGTCGAAAAGTATGAGGGCGAGGATGGACGTCGTATCGGCGTTGCGAACGTTCCTGCGGGTGGCGCAGACAAAATCCTTCTCAGCGGCCGCCATCGACCTCAATCTGACGCAGCCGGCTGTATCCCGGCAGGTCTCCGCGCTGGAATCGCATCTCAAGACGCGCCTCCTGCATCGCACGACGAGCGCGCTCGCCTTGACGGCGGAGGGTGAACGGATGCTGCCGATGGCGCTGCGCGTCATCGAAGCGGTCGAAGCGCTCGGCGAAGCCAGCGGCGCCGAAGCGGCAGCCATATCCGGAAAGGTTAGGCTCAGCCTGCCGACGCCCCTCGGCTTCTTCCTCAGCGACCGTCTGGCAGGGCTGTTGGAGCGCCATCCGGCACTTCAGGTCGAACTGCTCCTTCGGGATGAACCGTCGGACGTGGTCGCGAATGCGATCGATCTAGAGGTACGCCTCGGGCCGGTCTGTGACAGCAGCCTGATCTGCCGCCGGATCGGCTGGACAACAGCCTTTCTCGTGGCCTCGCCAGCCTACATCGAGGGACGCGACACACCGCGAACGCCGCAAGACATCAAGGATCACTCCTGCATTTGCTACAGCCGTGGCGGGGACGGCCGGTCGTGGTCGTTCTCCAGCGGAGCGGAGGAAGTGGTTCTGCGGATTGAGCCCCGCCTCGTCGCCAACAATTCGATGGCCGTCCATCGCGCGACCCTGGCGGGAGCCGGGCTTGCGGTGCTTTCCCACATCCTCGCCGGATCGGACATCGAAGCGGGCAGGCTGGTCAAGCTGATGCCGAATTTTCCGCCGACGCGCCTGCCGATCAATGTCGTCTACCCGTCCCGCCGGAATATCCCGCTGCGTGTGACAACGGTGCTCGACTTTCTTATCCAGGCCGTCCGCGGCGATGTCTTGATGGCGTCGTCGGCGCCCGTGCGGACAATTCCCGGACCCTTGACCCACACTACCGCGTCTGAAGGCTCCTATTTCTTTCCCTGCGGATAGATCGTCTCGCCGCGCTTCAGCATCGCCACGAAGGCTTCGATCTTCTTCTTGCGCCCGGCTTCGGTCTTCATGTTGTGGGTGCGGAAGGCGAGCGAGAAGCGGTTCTGCGCGCTGAGCTTTTCCAACATCGCCTTGGCCGCCGGCTCGGCATCGATCGCCGCTTGCAAATCATCGGGGATTTTCATTTCCTTGCCGCTGCCATAGGCACGTGCCCAGCGCCCGTCGGCCTTGGCCGCCTCGACCTGTTTCAGCCCGTGCTCGGTCATGCGGCCCTCCTCGATGAGCCGCGCGACATTGTCGATGTTGATCTTGCTCCAGATGCTTTTTTTGCCGCGCGGCGTGTAGCGCTGCAGGAAACTGTTCTCGTCCAGCCCCTTGCGCACGGCGTCGATCCAGCCGAAGCACAGCGCGACGTCGATGGCTTCCTTCGGTGTGATCGACTTCAGTCCCGAGCCTACCTTGTGAACCTTGATCCACACTTCGGTTTCCGTGGCGTGGTGCTGGCCGAGCCAGGTATGGAAACTGGCCGCGTCGGGAAATTCCCTGACCTTTTCGGGATCGACCTTGACCGGAGCCATCAGCGGGCCTGCCGGTTCAGAATTGTTGTCGCTGGGGCCCCTGTCATCTTGCCTCCGTCATCTTGCCTCCGTCATCCTGCGGCCCGGCATCATGGCATCACACCCAATTCCCGTCAGCAGTGGAGACGCTGTCATGAAGTTGGAAACACACCATGGATTGCCGCGTTGCGGCTGAAGCGCGCCCGACCAGATGGAGGAGCACGACGCTTCCCCACCGTGCTATAGGACCACAAATGCCACGCGGGGGGATATGCCGCAATGAAATCTCTGCTCTTCGGCCTTGCCTTGTTGCTGCCGGGCGTGGCGCTGGCCGAACCGATCGAAACCCGCAAGATCATCACCGCGCTGACCGGCGACTTCAACGGCGACGGCGCTCCCGACCTTGCCATGGTGGTCGAGACCGGCCCGACCGACCCGATGGACATCCATTTCTTCCTCGGGGACAAGGAGCACAATTACCTCAAGCCTGTCGAGATCGTGCGCGAACAGATCGGTGGCGAGTGGAACGGCTACGACCGGCCGGGCTACGAAAACTCCGACGCCGAGCCGGAGCTGACAATGCTGCCCAACGGGTCGATCAAATTCCATCTGCCGGCGCCGGAGATCGGCAGCGAGCGCACCAACCAGACGCTGACCGTCGCCTACCGCAACGGCGCCTTCATCGTTGCCGGCTTCGCCTACGATTCCGATGATTACCTGCAGGAGAATGCCGCCAGCGCCTGTGACTACAATGTGCTGACCGGCAAGGGCACCAGCTCGAAGCAGCAGCCGGACGGCAGCACGAAGCACAAGACCGTGTCGGCGGAAGGCAAGACCATCGCATTCCGGGACTGGAACTCGGGCGACGCCTTCGCTGCTTGCCAGGAATAATGGCTCGCTGGGCTTCGGCCGGCATCAGGCCGGTGGCGGCATTGCCGGCGTCAGGCCATGGCGGCGCATGATCTCCATCATGGCAGCTTTGTCGGGCGGCCCGCCGGCAGCGGCGTTAAGCAGACCGAATGCCTCGCGGAAATAGTCCGGACCAATTGCCGCCGGCGTGATGACGCACAGCGTCTTGGCATCCCGGGTGCCGTTATTGTCGAAGCGGTGGACGGCGCCGCGTGGAATGCACAGCGCCTCCCCCGGCCCAACCTCGATCGGCTTGCCGTTCACGGTCCAGGTCAAAACCCCGTCAATGCCGTAGATCGTTTCCTCGTAATGGTCGTGGCTGTGCGCCGGCGCGGGCAAGCGCTGCGCGCTTGGCACCATCAGTTCGAAAGCGGCGACGCTGCCGTTCGAATTTTCGCCCGACACCAGGAAACGGACCGACAGCCCCTTGGTGCCGATGGTTTCATCGGCTGGGTTGACCCCAGGATTCATGGATGACATTGCGCAAACCCCTCCGGTAAATTACATTTACTAGCTATCAGTAAATTCAATTTACCGGATCGTCAATGGCCACCTCCACCGAAGTTCTGCAGACCAAGACCGAGGACCTTTTGATCGGCGCCCTGCTGCGCGTGCCAGCCCAGGCGATCCAGCGCCGGCTGATCAGGGAGCTCAATGCCGCCGGCTTCGACGAACTGCGTCTGCCGCATATGGCCGTGCTGCAGTTTCCCGGCCCGGACGGCGCGCGGCCCGGCACGATCGCCGAGCGTGCCGGCATGAGCAAGCAGGCCATCAACCAGCTGCTCACCAGTCTGGAAGGCTACGGTTATCTCGTCCGCTCCGACGGCGAAGGCAGCGCGCGCGTGGTGCGGTCCACCGAGCGCGGCCACGCCGCTTTCTGGAAAATGGTCGACATATTGCGCGACATCGAGGTGGACTGGCGCACCGAACTTGGGCCGAAGCGCTTCGCCGAACTTAAGGCGCTCTTGTTCGCAGTCTGGGATAGCCCGCTGGCCCGTTGACCAAGCTCCGGCCATCGAGGCAATCGGGTTTCCAAACCGCACGGCGTCGGACCAATCGGCATCTCCGATAGCACCATCGGTTTCTTCCGTTTCCCCTCACCGCATCGAGCTGCCAATTCCCTGCCCTTGTCCAACCAACGAAGGCAGAGCGGAATGAGCATTTCGAACCAGAGAATCCTGATCGTCGGCGGCGGATCCGGCATGGGCCTCGCGCTTGCAAGGCGCTGCCTGGCAGCCGGGGCCGAAGTCATCATCGCCGGGCGCGGCGAGAACAGGCTGCGGCAGGCGCGTGAGGCGCTGGGCAATCCCGCAGGGCTGGGGATGGCCACTGTCGACATTACGCGGGAAGACCAGGTCGGGGCGTTGTTCGCCGGGATCGGCGGCCTCGACCATATCGTCAGCACCGCCGCCGACATCGAAGGCGCCTACCGGCTGCTGCCGGAGCTCGACCTCGAGGCGGCGCAACGCGTGGTCGACAGCAAGCTCTTCGGCCCGCTGCTGCTTGCCAAGCATGGTGCGCCACGGCTGGCAGTGGCTGGATCGATGACCTTCGTCTCCGGCATCGCCGCCTACCGGCCGGCCGCGCGCGGCTCGGTCGTCGCCGCCGTCAATGCCGCGCTCGAAGGGCTGGTGCGGGCGTTGGCCATAGAACTCGCGCCGCTCCGCGTCAACGCGGTGTCACCCGGCTGGGTCGATACCGAAATTTGGGCGCAAGTGGCGGGCGACAGGAAGGCAGACATGCTTGCGGCGATGGCCGAGCGGCTGCCGGTCGGCAGGATCGGCCAGCCCGAGGACATCGCCGACGCGATCGCCTTCCTCATCGGCAATGGCTTTGCCACCGGCACGACGCTCCACGTCGAGGGCGGACATCGTCTCGTCTAAAACGGACGGCTCTGCGAAATGCTGTTAAAGCAGGGCCTTGGAGCGGCTTGAGGATTCAGCGTCTGAACTGGCTTTCGAGGATGCCGGCGCCTGCATGTCGCGCGCGGCGGCGAGCAGTCGGCGCAATGCCGGCGGCTGGACGCGCCGACGCCGCCAGATCATCGTCAGCGGCGCCGCCTGTTCCGGGCCAGGCCAAGGCAGTTCGATCAGCTCACGACGCTTGAGCGCGTCGCTGACCGCCAGACGTGGAATGAGGCCCAGCCCCGCGCCGGCCGCCACCAGCCGGGCAATGGCACCGATGCTGCCGACTTCGGCGGCAAGTTCAGGCGTACCAGTGCCCGCCTCGGCAAAGGCGGTGTCGAACATGTGCCGGTAGATGCATCCAGGCTCCGTTGCCACGAAGCGCAGCGCGGCAAGGGCGGCCAGGTCGCACGGAACCGGCTTCTGCCCCGGCGCGGTGACCAGCGCCAGCGGTTCGGCCAAAATCGTGCGCCTGGCGAAGCGCTGATTGGCGCCGCCGTTGGACATATCGCGGCGCTCGAAACAGAAGGCGACATCGATGTCGCCCTCCTCCAGCAGGCGCAGCAGCGCGCCGCTATCAGTCACTTTCATGCGCACGGCGATATCAGGATAACTGGCCTGGAACCCCGGCAGCCAGGGCGCCAGCCGGGCCGAGGCGATCGTCTCCAGCGCGCCGATGGTCAGCGCTCCGCTGGTCTGTCCCGCCACAGCGAGCACCGCCGCCCGCGCTTCGGCATCGAGCCGCAGCAATTCCTCGGCGATAGGCTTCAACACCAGTCCCGCCGGCGTCAGTTCCAGGCCCGACTTCGAGCGCGTGAACAAGACAGCGCCAAGCTCGGCCTCCAGCGACTGGACCTGGTCGCTCACACTCGACTGGGCGAGATGAACCGTCTCGGCGGCGCGCGTGACGGTACGGCAGCGCGCCACCGCGAGGAAGGTCTTGAGCAGTCTTGGATGCATCGGCTGGCCGAAATCGCCCGGCCTACTGCAGCTGCGGCTTTTTCAGGAAACTGCCGCGGTCGGCGGATTTCACACGCAGCCACGTTTCGCGGCCGTCGCGCACCACCCGCATCGGGATCTCGGCACCGGCCGAACCGCTTTCCCACAGCTTGCGATAGAAATCGGCGAGCCCGTCGACCGCGCCGTCGCGAACCTCGGAGATGACGTCGCCTTCGCGCAGGCCGGCCTTGGCGGCCGGGCCGCCCTCGGTCACGCTCATCACCACCACCTTACCGTCGCTTTCGGCCGACAGCGCCCCGAGCCACGGGCGCGGCGGCTTGGCCACCTGGCCACGCGTCAGCAGATCGTCGAGGATCGGCGGCAACAGGTCGATCGGCACCACCATGTTGATATCGGCCACCTCGCCGGCGCGGCTCATCTGCAGGCGCAGCGAACCGATGCCGAGCAGTGCGCCCTCGGCGCTGAACAAGGGCGCGCCGCCCCAGGACGGATGCGCCGGCGCGATGAAGATCGCCTCGTCGAGCAGATACTCCCAATAGCCGGCGAATTCCTGCTTGGTGACGATCTTGGCCTCGACTGCCCGGCCGATGCCGTCGGCAAGCACCACCGCGTCGCCGATCCTGGCCTTGCCGGCATCGCCCAGCGCCACGGCCGGCAGGCCCGTCGGAGCCAGCGCCTGGACGAGGCCAAAGCCTGATTCCTGGTCGTAGGCCAGCGCGTGCGCGGGGATGACACGGCCGTCATGCGAGGTCAGCCAGACCTCTTCCGCCTCGGTGATGAGATAGCCGATGGTCAGCACCAGCCCGTCATCGCGGATGACGACGCCGCTGCCTTCCCTGAGCGTGCCGAGGGCCCCGGCCGTGAAGGCATCCTCCGGAACGGTCGCCCGCACGGCAACCACGGAGCGCGGATTGGGATTGATGGTCATGATTTTGTCCTGCGATGCGAATGCCTGGCGGCTTGTTGTATAGGTATGCCACGCGGGAGAAGGCGCAAGGGGTGAGAACGGTGGCCATGGACCACGAAGCCAATCACTTGGCCTTTCGAGGTTCGAACGCCCGGCAGGACAATGCGGCGGCCCAAGATTAACATAGTTCAACACAAGTTGAACTTCCCCCTCCACAGCCCTACCTATAAACGCCTATCCATCCTTCCCACGACACGAGGCCGCGCAATGACTGAATACACCCCGCCGAAAGTATGGACCTGGAACAAGGCCAATGGCGGCACCTTTGCCAGCATAAACCGGCCGATCGCCGGTCCGACGCATGACAAGGACCTACCCGTCGGCAAGCACCCGCTGCAGCTTTATTCGCTGGCGACGCCGAACGGCGTCAAGGTGACGGTGATGCTGGAGGAGCTTCTGGCGCTTGGCCACAAGGGCGCCGAATACGACGCCTGGCTGATCCGGATCAACGATGGCGACCAGTTCGGCAGCGGCTTTGTCGAGGTCAATCCCAATTCCAAGATCCCCGCCCTGATGGATCGCAGCGGCAAGACCCCGCTGCGCGTCTTCGAATCCGGCTCGATCCTGGTCTATCTCGCCGAAAAATTCGGTGAATTCCTGCCCACTGAACAGCCGGCCCGGGCGGAAGTGCTGTCCTGGCTGTTTTGGCAGATGGGTTCTGCGCCTTATCTCGGCGGCGGTTTTGGCCATTTCTACGCCTATGCGCCGGAGAAGTTCGAATACGCCATCGACCGCTTCTCGATGGAGGTGAAGCGGCAGATGGACGTACTCGACCGCCGGTTGGCCGAGGTCGAGTATCTCGGTGGCAAGGACTATTCGGTCGCCGATATGGCGGTCTGGCCCTGGTATGGCGGGTTGGCGCTCGGCCGGATGTACAATGATTCCGCCGAATTCCTGTCGGTTCAGGATTACAAGCACGTTCAGCGCTGGGCAAAGGCGATCGACGAACGGCCCGCTGTCCAGCGTGGCCGCATGGTCAACCGCGCCTTTGGCGAACCGTCCATGCAACTGCACGAACGCCATGACGCCAGCGACTTCGACACCAGGACGCAGGACAAGCTGGCCGCCGAGTAAATTCTGGAGAACTGGCGGGCGACAAACAAAAGCCCATCACCGGATTAAATCGGTGATGGGCTTTTTGCTTGATGCATGAGACGGATCAGTGAAGAACTTCCACGATCTGACGGGTGTCCGGGTCGACCAGCACGGTCTGATCGTTGATCACCGCAACGCGATACTTGACGTTGGGGACCTCGCGCAGTTCGACCTTGTCCGGCACGGACGAGCCGAGCTTGAGCTCGACGCCCAGAAGGTTCACCGACGCTAGCGGCTCCTTCTTGATGTATTCGCGAACCACCGTCTCCTGTTCCGGCTGGACCACGATCGTGTCCGCCAGGGCCGCTCCGACGCCGCCCAGCAGGACGATGGCAGCCGCGGCGCTCGTAAGATAATGCTTCATAACAACCTCCATGATTGGGTATTTCGCTCCGCCTCAGGGGAAACTCTCACGCAACTGGGAGGTTCCATCCTTGTTTGTGAAATAAATGTGGCGCGCAACCAGAAACATGCCACATTTTATTATGCACACATGTGAAGATAAGCAATGGTATGCTTTGCTTTTCTGAAGAAACTTCTTCTAATTTGCGGAAATAGCAAAAGCATCGCGCGTTGCAGCGCAAGCAATGTCGCCTCTTTCTCGGATTACCCGCTCCTTAGGAACAACTAACGTATAGCGAAGAGTGTCGTTCCAAATGCTCTACCGGGCCTCCAAAAAAGGCCCGCCCTGCCGGGAGCAGAACGGGCCTTCAACGGACCGGTGGAGGTGGCGCCTCACCGATCGAGGCAGGAAAAACGCACGCATCACAGCTTCGTTCCACCGGCCGCCGCGATTTGGCGGAAGGTGCGCAACGCTCGATACCGGAGCGGGAGCTCTTCGTCAGAATCGGACGCCGTCCCGATGGAGCGGCGGCACCGGGTTGACTGCATCCGGGCTCATCGCGACGTTTTGCGCGCGCCTGTAGATCAGCCCCACGACGAGCACGAAATAGCCGACCTGCAGGACGACCAGGACCACCACTGTCCAGCCAAGCGCCACCCAGAACGAACCGGTAGCAATATAGGTCCACACTGCGACAACGATCGTGGTCGCCGACATCCCGACGAGAAAAGACCCAAAATACATCGACCATCAAGATCGCCGAACCGATTCCGGTCCGGCGACTCCCTGCCCATCTCCACACCCGCGCACAGGCTTTCATTATTTTAGCAACTACGCAAGTATGGCGTCCGCCTAGGCATCCATGTAGAAGTTTGTTGCGGGGCGGCCCCGGCAGGAGCAGTTTGATGCTCACGGACCGCGATATCAGGGAAAAGAAGTCCGGTGGGGATTGGAAATGACGCTCAAGCTTATCGGCGCCGGTTTCGGCCGCACCGGCACATGGTCGACCTTTGCAGCGCTTAACAGGCTCGGCCTGCCCTGCTATCACATGCAGGAAGTGATCATGAACAAGGCCAATAAGGGCCATCTTGATTTCTGGCGCGCGGTGGCCAACAGCCCGCCCGGCACCCAGCACGACTGGAACCGCGTGTTCGCAAGCTATACGGCCACCGTCGACAATCCAGGCTGCTGCGTCTGGAAGGAATTGATGGCTGCCTACCCCGACGCCAAGGTGCTGCTGACATTACACCCACGCGGCGCCGAGGCCTGGTATGAAAGCACCATCGACACGATCTACTTCACCGAGAACCTGTGGCAGTTCAAGGTCCTGGAATGGCTCACACCGTTCGGCCGCAAGTTCGGCGACATGTCGCGCAAGCTCATCTGGGGCCGCACATTGGCCGGCGTCATGGGTGACCGCGACAAGGCGGTTGCCCGCTACGCCAGCTATGTCGACGAAGTGAGAGCAGCCGTGCCGCCGGAAAAGCTGCTGGTGTTCAACGTCAGCGAAGGCTGGGGGCCGCTCTGCCATTTCCTCGACGTCGCCCAGCCAAACGAAACCTTCCCCAACCTGAACGACCGCGAAACGATCAAGAAGATCATCCGCGACATCATCAAAGGCTCCTACATCATGCTGGGGCTGACGATGGCCGCCATCGCGGCGGTGATCGCGGCATTGTGGTGGTGGCTGGGGTAACGGCAAGCCCAGGCAGTTCGATCCCTTGCCTGCATGGAGCGGTCAAGTTTTTCGCTCCGAAACAAACGACCTCAAGAGCTACCCGCTTTCACGCGGGCAGGCTGGCTGACAAGCGGCTCTCGCCGGAATTTTGCGCTTGTCTTTGCCTGCCGGGCAGCCACCAGCCCATGCCTGTCCGAGCAGGCTACCGTTCTTGAACCTGGCGGCGAGGCCGGATGATCATATCTCGATTGGATAAAATAGCGGAACGTCCAATGGACATTGCCGGAACCGAACGGGGCCTCTCGGACTTTCGGGCGCACGAAACAAGACCTTGGTCCTACAAGGAAAACCGATCAGTTCGATCCGCAGGCCGCAGCCCATCGAGTCAGATAGCAACGCAACGTCCCCGGTCAATCCATGGACCAGCACTTTGCCATACTGCGTTACCGCCTCGCCAGCCGCCTGGGGTTGGCCGATCATGCCCGGCTAGAATGCCGGGTCTTGCAGCCCCTGCCTATTCCGCTTTCGCGGAAGTTTCCGACGTGTGGGCGATGTGCGATGGTGTTGTTGCGGCGGTACGAGCCGCCCTGGTTGGCGCGGGCGCCGAGCACACCCCAACAATGCGCCCCCTCGTCCGCGTCGACCATGGCAAGCGCCCCGATTACTTGACCAGCGTCCATGCCCCGGCCCAGCCTCTCCAGGCACTCACCCCGGCGCCCCTGCAAACAGCACGACGCCGTCACCACCGGCCGCCGGCCAATCCCTGATGGTGCGGTCGGAGCCGCCGGTCAGCACCGTGCCATCGGCGGCGAAGGCGACTGCGTAGATCGGTCCGGTCTGGCTGTCGAACATGGCGATCTGGTTGCCGCTTGCCATGTCCCACAGCCTTGCAGTGCCGTCGAGCGATCCGGACAGCAGGTGTTTGCCGTCGGCCGATAGCACCAGCGCGTAGACCGTGCCCTCGTGGCCCTCGAAGCGCTTCACCTCGCGGCCGCTGTCGACGTCCCAGACCTTGATCGTCAGGTCGCCGCTACCGGTGATCAGATGATGCCCGTCGGCGGTGAAGACAGCGCCATAGGTGCCTTGCTCATGGCCGTGCCAGCTGCGCAACTGCTTGCCGCTGTCGATGTCCCAGAGTTTCAGCGTCCCGTCGATGCTGCCCGAGAGGGCCTGCTTGCCATCGGGCGAGACGGCGACCGCGCTGATCGACCAGTCGTGGCCGGTCAGCACATGCAGCACGGACCCGTTGACGAGGTCCCAGATAATGACGTTGCCGGTGTCGTGCCCGCTGACGGCGCGCCTGCCGTCCGGGCTGATCGCCAGCTTGTTGACGCCACCATTCTGGCCGGATTGGAAGACGTGCAGCACCGCCCCGTCGGCGAGTTTTCGCTGCACGATCTCACCGTCGTCGCCGGCCGTCAGCGCACTGACGCCGTCGGGCATGTAGAGCGCGGTGCGCGCCATGTCCTTGTGAACGCCGAGATTGCGCATCAGGTGCTTGCCGCCCATGTCCCAGAGCTTGATCGTGTGGTCGGTGCTGGCGCTCATGATCGAACGCCCATCCGGCGCCACCGCCAGCCAGACGACCGCATCGCGATGGCCGTCGGGCTGCGTTGGTGCCGCCGGCGGCGACGGCGGCAACGGCGCCACCGTCGGCGGCGGAATGACCGTGACCTCCGGCGGCATCGGGGCCGTAGACGCCGGCGGAACAGCAGGCTCGGCCACCGGCGGAGCTGGTTGCACCGGCAAAGCCGGCGGGTTTGCAGCGGCTGGCGGCGTGGCCGCCTGCTCGGGCGGCAGGGCCGGCGGCAAGGGCGGTGTCCGAGCAACCGGCGCCGGCGATTCCGGCTTTGGCACGGATTCCATGGGCGGCGCGCTGGCGACATGCTCGCCACCCTCATGCGGCCGCCACGAGCCGAACCCGTCGCCAAGCAGCGCCAGCAAGACAACCACTGGCAGCACCAGGAAAGTTTGGCGCAGGCGTGGGCGGCCCGCCGGCTCCAATTCGGCGTCCCTGCCGAACAGCGGCACCCCGGCCGCGTGCACGGGCCGGCCGGGCAATTGGCCCGCCAGGAACAGCAACGCACCGATGAAACAGGCAAGTGCCGCCGCCGAATATGCCGCCGGCCGCAGCATGGCAACGTCGAGCCCGGCAAGGCCACGCCCGGCCAGGATGTCGATCAGCGGATAGACAGGGGCCAGACAGGCGGCCGCGACCACAGCCAGGACAAGCGCCAGCGACCTGTCAGCCAACCTGTTCATCGCGCCCTCCGCCCGCCGATCTGGACAAGATTATCAGCGTCGGTGGATGCCGCAAAGCGCCGCTCTTGTTTCCTGCCCTGATGTATACCGATCGCAGGATTCGGATTTGCGCCAGGGCACCCGGCCTCCTGGAGCCCAGAGTCCGCGATGCTTCGGTGGGATAACCTCGACTATCGCCCTCACAACATTGACAGATGACCGTAATGTGTCACTATCGCGACGGGATATAGTGGAGAGCTTGCACTATGAAGAAGATTTATGAACGACCCGTCCTGGTCAAGAAGGGTAATCTGAAGTCGGTCACGGCCGGGCCCTCGGCGCCGATACTGCCGGGCTGATTTCAGTACCCGGAACATATCCGCCAATAATGTTGGGGGCACTGTCCGATCGGCAGGCAGGGATGCTCTGTCTTTCTTGAGGCCGTGACAGCGTTGCCGTCGCGTGGTTTACGCGAAGACTGTCGCGACGGCCTTCACCCCAATTCCACCCAGACCGGCGCGTGGTCGCTGGCCCCATCTTGCCCGCGCACGTCACGATCGATGCCGGCGGCCCTGAGCTTGCGCACCAGCGTTGTCGACAACAGGATGTGGTCGAGCCGCAGGCCCGCGTTGCGTGGCCAGCGGTTCCGGCGGTAATCCCAGAAGGTGTAGAGCGTTTCCTTCGGGTATTTCTTGCGCAACGCATCGGTCCAGCCTTGTTCGAGCAGCGCGGCGAAGGCGGCGCGGCTTTCCGGCTGCACCAGCGCGTTGTCGTCATAGGAGCGTGTGGCGTAGATGTCGCGCGGCTCGGGCACGATGTTGTAGTCGCCGGCCAGCACCACGGGCAGGCCGGTGTCGATGAGTTGTTCGGCATGCGCTTCCAGCCTTGCGTGCCAGGCGAGCTTGTAGGTGAATTTCGGTCCCGGCCGCGGGTTGCCGTTCGGTGCATAAAGGCAGGCGATGACGATGCCGTTGACCGCAGCCTCGATGTAGCGGCTCTGCCGGTCGGCATCGTCGCCGGGCAACACATCGCGGGTCAGCACCGGCTCGGCACCGCGCGCGAGTATGGCGACGCCGTTCCAGGTCGGCTCGCCTTTCCACACCGCGCCATAGCCGGCATCGGCAAGCGCGGTGCGCGGAAACTGCATGTCGCGCGCCTTCAGTTCCTGCAGGCAGACGACATCGGGTTTTGCGGAGCCGAGCCACGCCAGCAGGTTGTCCAGCCTGCTGTTGATGTTGTTGATGTTGAAGCTGGCGATCTTCATTGGATCAGGGCGCGATCCTGCCCATCCAAGCCTTCACCGTCTCCGCCAGCGTCGTCAGATGATCCGCGATCGAGAAACCCGAAATACTCTTGCGCGGCTTCAAATCATGGTCGCCGTCCTCCAGCCAGATCACTTCGATTGCATTGGAAAGGTTGTAGGTCGCAACCTCGTCCTTCGTGCCGAACTCGTCGCGCGTGCCTTGGAAGATCAGCGTCGGCGTCTTCAGCCCGGCGAGATGTTTTGTCCGCAATTGCTCGGGCTTGCCAGGCGGATGGAAGGGATAGCCGAGGCAGACCAGTCCTAATATTTCGCCCTTGGAAAACATCTCGTCGGCGATCATCGACGCGACCCGCCCGCCCATCGACTTGCCGCCGATGATGAGCTTGCCCGTCACGCCCTTCGCCCTGAGGTCGGCGATCGCGTTGATGTATTCCGGGTTCACCGTTTCGGCACGCGGTGGCGGCTTGCGCTGGCCGTAGCGGCGCGCGGCCATATAGTGGAACTCGAAGCGCACGACCTGGAAGCCAGCGGCGGCCAGCGCCTTTGCGGTGGCTGTCATGGAAGGAGAGTCCATTGAAGCGCCGGCGCCATGGGCAAGCAGGATGGTGACGGGAGCGGTGTCGTGGCCGTCAAAGAGGAAGCTGGTCATGGGTGTCTTCCTCATGAAGGCCGAGTTCCCGGTGTTCAAGCGCAAACATTTCAGCCCGCCGACTTCTGCGCCAGCTCCATATCCACGAACTGCACGCCTTTGGCGGCGACCCCGGCCCACTCGGACTTGGAGTCGAGTTCCAGATAACGAGACCACAGCCGCCGCGCCTCAAGCAGATTGCCGGCGTCAAACTCCAGCCGCGCCAGATTGAACACCGGGTCGGCATAAGTCTTGTCGAGCGCGATCGCCTTCTGCAAATGCCTTCGCGCCGAAGCGTCGCGCCCTTGCTCGCTCATCAGCCCGGCCAGGTTGAACCAGGCTTCGACGAAGACCGGATCGAGCTTGATCGCCCTGGCATAATCATGCGCGGCTTCCGCCACGCGCCCGGACCCGCGCAAACAGTTGGCGCGGTTGAAGGCGGCGATGGCGTCGGTGGGATCGATGGCGAGGCAGCGCTGGTAGAGTGCGGCGGCCCCGTCATGGTCGCCGCCCTCCTCGGCGGCTTCCGCCTCGGCGAACAAATCTTCCAGCGTGTCGTCGCCTTGTGCCGCGGCGCCGAGATCGAACAGCAGCTGCCCGTCGAGCTCGCTCTGGCCGCCTTCGAGGTAGATCGCGTCGGGGCGGCCGTGCTGCGAGCCGACATTGAGCGACTTGGCGGTCAGCGAAGCCACCGGGCCGGAGCGGTGGACGGAGCGCGCGATCGCGCCCCATGTCGCGCCCCCGGCGATCAGCCCCGCATATTTGCGCGCCAGGATCAGGTCGCGGAAGGAAAAGGGCTCGCCATCATGCTCGAAGGCGTCGAACAGGCTGAGCCTGTCGAGATCGGCGCCGGACAGCTTTGACTGATCGATCAGCGATTGGCGCGACAGCGAAGAGGCCTCGGGCGCCTTCATCAGCCCGAGCAGCCGCAGGAAACCGTTCTCGCTCATGAGAATGCGCCCGGCCGCGCGCTCGGCGCCGAGGCGGCGTTCGATCTCGCTATCGCTATTTTTGGTGAGTCCGGCCTTGGTTAGTCCCGCCTTGACCAACAATGCGCGTCCGAACACGACATGCGTGGTGCGCCGGGTGACGCCGCGCCTGAGCTGGCCGTGCTGGCGCTCCACCTCGCGGGCGGCAAGCCTGAGCGGAAACGCCGCCAGTGCGCCGATCGTGCCGAAGACAGCGCCCGGAACGGCCGGAGCCGTCATTTCTTGCTCTTGCCGACCGCCTTGAGCAGGTTGGCCTTGAGCGGATTTTCAGGCGCACCACCCGCGGCCGCCTTCTTCGCGGCGGGCTTGGCGGGCTCGTCGGCCTTGCTCTTCGACTTGGCCGGCGGCTTCGACTGAGACAGGCTGGCCTTCAGCGCATCCATCAGGTTGATGACGTTGCCGCGCTCCGGTGCCGCCGCGATGATCGGCTTGTGGCCCTTCAGCTTCTCGCGGATCATCGTCATCAGCGCGACCTCGTAGCGGTCCTCGTAATTCTTCGGATCGAAGGTGGTTTCCTTCTGCTTGATCAGCGCTTCGGCAAGCTGCAGCATTTCCGGGTCAGGCTTGCCGGCTGGAATGTTGCCGAAATATTCAGCCGTGCCACGCACTTCGTTCGGGTTCCTCAACGTGCACACGAACATCCCGTTCTCGCGCGCGCCGATCGTCACCACGCGCTCGCGGCTGGACAGCACCAGCCTGGCGATGGCGAGCTTGCCGGATTTGCGCATCGCTTCGCGCAGCACGGCGAAAGTCTCTTCCGCCATCGCCCCGTCCGGCGCCATGTAATAGGGCGCGTCCTGGTAGATGACGTCGACCTCGTCCTCATCGACGAAGGCTTCGATGTTCATCGTGTGGTTGGATTCGATGCGCACCGCGTCGAGGTCGGCATCGTCGATGATGATGTACTGCTTGTCCTCGTACTCGTAGCCCTTGACCAGATCCGCCCGCTCGACGAGCCCCAGTTCAGGGTCGACCGGCTTCATGTTGATGCGGTTGTGGGTCTTCTTGTGCAGCTGGTTGAACGAGATGCGCTCGCTGGCGCTGGTGGCGGGGTATAGCCGCACCGGACAGCTGACGAGACTGAGTTTGAGGTAACCCTTCCAACTTGCCCTGGGCGCCATGATGAACTCCTACGCGGCCATGCACTGACTGTTGCTTCGCAGCGCTTCGTCCGAAGGACGAACAACGCTGCGCGAATCCTACACCGACCCCGCACAATACCGACAAATCCCTGACGAAATCTTCCCGCCGGGGCTGCGAGAGGACCGGCGACAAGATAATTCAAATTGTCGAAAGCGTCGATGGCGTTTGAGCCGACACGCCGGCGACCACAGCGAACGCTCCACGCTTCGTCATCCTAGGGCGTAGCAAGGAGCGAAGCGCCGCGCGCAGACCCTAGGATCCATGCCGTGACCTACAAGCGTTGCCGTGGTGAAGGAAAGCTCACCATCCAGTCCCGCGAAAGAGTTCGAACCAGTCTGGATTGGCCTTCTCGATCAGTTCAACTTTCCATAGGCGCGGCCAGCGCTTAAGTGACTTCTCGCGCTGGATTGCATCGGTAATGTCGAAAATATTCCTCGTACCAGACCAGCCGTTGCACGCCGTATTGGCTGGTGAAACGCGAGCCTTGGCCCGACTTGTGTTCTGGCATACGGCGACCGAGGTCATTGGTGACACCGATATAGATTGTGCCACGCTTCTGGCTCGCGGTCATGTAGACGTATCCGGTCATCTGAACAGGTGCATTCTACAACAACGGTCGCGGCATGGATCCTAGGGTCTTCGCGACGGAGCTTCGCTCCTGCTTCGCCCTAGGATGACGAAGTTCAGGAACCCTGGTCGTCGAAGGGCGCCTCAAAGCCCGTTTACCTTTCCCGAGACCACCGGCAGATCCCTGGCGAAGTCATCGATCTCAGCCCACGGATCGCCCGACGTCTCCAGCAACCCCGGCAGCGACGCATAATTTAAATCCTGCGGTGCATCGATCGCCTCCAGATCGGCCCAGCTCACCGGTGTCGAGGCCGGCAGGTTGGTTCGGGCGCGCAGCGAATAGGGCGCGGCCGAGGTGTGGCCACGCGCGTTGCGGTGATAGTCGATGAAGATGCGCCGCTTGCGGTTTTCCTTGCCCATTGTGGTGGTGAAGGTGTCGGGCGCGGTGGCCGCTAGATGCGTTGATATGGCGCTGGTTGCCTGATGCAGCTTCTTCCAGTTCTGCTTTTGCGTCACCGGCACGGTGATGTGGATACCGCTGCCGCCGGAGGTTTTTGCGAACGGCACCAGGCCAAGCCCCTCCAGCTCGCCCTTGATGTGCACGGCGGCCTCCACCACCTCGCGCCAGGAAATCCCCTCGCCCGGGTCGAGGTCGAGGACGATCTGGTCGGGCTTGTCGAGGCTCGAGCGATGCGTGCCCCAGGTGTGGAACTCGACGACGCCGAACTGCGCCAGCGCCAGGTATCCTTTCGCGCCCTCGACCGAGAGATAGGACTTGGTCTCGCCCTCGGAATTGGTCGCCTGGAACGTCACCACCGAAGGCGGCATGCCGGTGAACGCATGACGCTGGAAGAAGCAGTCCTTGGGCAGGCCGGTCGGGCAGCGCACCAGCGACACCGGGCGGCCAAGGATGTGCGGCAGCATGAAGTCGCCGACCAGCGCGTAATAGACGGCGATGTCGAGCTTGGTCGGGCCGGTCTTGCCGAACAGCCGACGCGTCGGGTTGGTCACCCAGATGGTGGCGAGGTCGGCCTCGGAGATCAGCCGTTTGCGCTTGGCCGACACCGGCGTCGACAGGCCGACATCCCTGAGGCCCCGGAACACACCGTGGCGCAACGAATTGTCCGCGGTTCGGTTGGCAAAATGGATGCGCGCCGAAAACAGCGGCTTGACCCAGTGCATCTCGCGCATGATTTCGCGCGGCACGCCTTCCGGCGGCGTGGCGCCGGATGTGAGCGGCTCAAGCCGGGCCAGCAGGTCTGCCGCGGTCCCGGCATCGAAGCCGGTGCCGACCTTGCCGCGATAGTGCAGTTCGCCATCCACCCACTCGGCCATGCCGAGCGCGGCCAGCCCCTCGGCCGCGTCCGAAATGGTGTAGCCGGCGATGACGAAATCGTCCTTTTCGAGCGCCTTGGTCTTGGTCCAGCTCTTGGTGCGGCCGCTCTGATAGATCGCGGTGGCGCGCTTGGAGACCACGCCCTCCAGGCCGAGTTCCGTCACCTGGTCGTAAAGCGCTTGCCCGGAACCCTCGACATGGTCGGAGAACTGGATCGCGGAGTTGGCGCCAAGCCCGCCAAGCAGTTCGGCCAACAGCGCCTTGCGCCGGATGAGCGGCACCTTCATCAGATCCCAGCCCTCGAGATGCAACAGGTCGAAGGCGTAGAAATGCAGCTTGCTGCCGGCGCCCGCTGCCAGCGCGTCCTGCAACAGCGCAAAGCGGGAAATGCCCTTGGCATCGAGCACGACGATCTCACCGTCGATGATCGTCTCGCGGCACGGCAGCTTGGCGAACGCATGTGGCAAGTCGCCATAGCGTCTCGTCCAGTCGATGCCACCGCGCGTGATCAGCCGCACCTGCCCGTCGGAGATATGCGCCATGGTGCGGTAGCCGTCGAATTTGATCTCGTGCAGCCAGAGCTCGTTCGTATTCTCGGCAAGGCCTTCGCCGCCCGGCGGCTTCGGCACCTGGCTCGCCAGTTGCGGCTCGATGCGGCTCAGCGCTGGCGCCTTGGCCGCGCCCGGCAGGTCGCCCGGCTTCAGCGAACCGGGCTTTTGCGCGGACTTCGCGGCCGGCTTAGGTGGCGCTGCCAGCTCCTCGATGCGCAAGCCGGATTTCACGCTTTCCGGCCGCGCTTCGAGGATATTCAGCCCCGTGTCGGCGGCGAGGTCGCGCTCCTTGAACAGCAGCCAGTTCTTCTTGTTCTCGTCTTCGCCGGGCTTTGGCTTCAGCCGGGTCAACATCCAGCCACCATTGAGCTTTTCGCCGGCCAGCCGGAACTTGAAGGCGCCGGTGAGCAGGCTTTTGTCGACGTCGTCCATCGGCGCCCAGCTGCCGGTGTCCCAGACGATCATCGGCCCGCCGCCATATTCGCCTTCGGGAATGACGCCCTCGAAATCGATGTATTCGAGCGGATGGTCCTCGGTCTCCACCGCCAGCCTTTTGTCGGCTGGGTTGAGCGATGGCCCGCGCGGCACCGCCCAGCTTTTCAAGACATCGCCAACCTGCAGGCGCAGATCGTAGTGGTCCGCCGTGGCGTGATGCTTATGGATGACGAAGCGGTTGCCGCCCCCAGTCATCAGCCCGCCGGCCGGCTCCGGCGTCTTCGAGAATTCGCGCTTGGCGCGATAGGATCCGAGCTTGGCGGGCGGCATGTCAAAAGCCGAGCCTGGCGGAAACCAACAACCGCCTCGTTCCTTCGCGCCGTGGGGCGCTATCTTGGCACCGCTCGCGATTTATCACGTGGTCTCAGTCGTCCGTCGCCGGCGTCAGCTCCAGCTCGGCCGGCGACAAACCCTGCTGCAACTGGCTCAGCCGGAACTCATCCACCCAGTAGGCCTCGCCGTCGACCAGCACGCGCGCACTGTAGGTGCCGCCTGAGAAACGCTGCGCGGTGACGTAGACCTTGTGGCGGTCAAGTGCCTTGCGCACCGCGGCGCGCTTGGAGTTCTGGCCGTTCACGGCAGTGGACATGCGCTTCGCCCTCGGTCGCCTGACACGGAACTCGGCCGCTTTTGGCGGCCCGGCGACTGGCCCCAAGGATGGCGGAGACACGCGCGCCTGTCAATTTCGCGGGCGGCGTCCTTCAGGTCTTCAACCGCCGGAAACGGCGCATCACGCCCTGCACGGCCTTGTAAAGCCGCGGCTTGGAGCGCACAAACAGCTCGGCCTTGCAGCGCAGCCTGATATAGGCGGTCGAGCCCCTGCCCTTCAGCGTCATCGCCTCGCACAGTTCGGCCAGCACCGAGTTCGAGGCGCCGATATGCTGCTTGTATCCCTGTCCGCCGACCGAGAGGTCGAAATAGCCGAGCCCTTGCGCCCGTGCCCACACCATCAGCTTGCCGATCATCGTCAGGCCCGGCGCGACGTTGGCCACCGCGTCCTGGTCGATCCCGAGCAGCAGGGCGTGCAAGGTGCCCTTCATGACCAGCACGTACATGACAGCGAGATAGGCCTGGCCGACGCGCAGCCCGAACAGCCGCACCGAGCCGTCGGAAAGCCCCTGCAGGGCGGCGTTGCGGTAGAACTCCACGATCGGCGCCTGCGTCAAAAGGTCGAAGCGCCCGAGTTCGCGAAAGCGGTTGAGCCTGAGGTCGAGCAGTCTGCCGAACTGCTCCTCGATCATCTCAGGCGTCTCGGCTTCGACCAGTGCGAGGCCTCCGAGTTGTTCGAAGCGGCGGCAGTGCTTGTTGAAATTCTTGGTGAAGGAGGATTTGCAGATACGCTTGACCAGCGTCTCCGGCTCGCCATCCATGACGAGACCCGAGGCGATCTGAATGGAGTCGCGCGCCGCCGAAAGCAGCGCCAGCGGATTGGCCACGCCGTGGATTTCCCGCGGAATCCCCGCAATATGGATGCGGTCGGCCGGCGGCAGCACGGCGCGGACCGCGGCCCAGGCGGCGTCGGCGTTTTGCCTGATCCAAGGCCTGGCATCGGCCAGCAGCGGCGCCGAATAATCGCACACGCCGCAGCTCAGCCATTCGATCACGGAGTGGCCGAGCGCCCGGCGCCGCATCAGCGGCAGCAGCATGACATGCGCGCCCGTGGCGGCATCATTGACCTCAACGACGAGCAGCTCGGCGCTTTTGGGCATCAGCCGCCCGGCGATCCCTTCCACCCAGGCAAGGCCCTGGTGGCCGGTGCACAAACCGGTCTCCTCAAGACGCTGCCAGAGCTGCCTTACGGTGTCGAAGCTGGTGTGCAGCCGCGCCGTATAGTGCGCGGTGGCGCCCATGCCTGCTCTAACCGGCGAAATCGGTTGAACCGGTGCATCCGCCGTCGCGACCAACCGCACTGCCTGGCTTGCCACATGCCTCTCCCATTCGTTCTGGGGCGCATGGGCATTATCCACGCAAGCGCCGAAAACCCCGCATTGTTCCCTGGACCGCGTTGAGCAGCCTTGGGCTGGACCGTACGAAAGCCTCGGCCCGCCTGCGGAACTCGATGGCGGTGGTCGCCACACTGCCCCGCATCGTGAACCCATGGCAGAGTTCGACCAATACCGAACCCTTGGCGCCCATATGTTCCTTGTAGCTCTGGTTGCCGACCGACAGGTCGAAATATCCAAAGCCTCGTTCGCGCGCCCAGCCGATCAACCTGCCCATGATTGCAAGCCCCGGCGAGACATTGGGCACGACGCCCTGGTCCATTGCTATCAGCAGAGCATGAACAGTCCCTTGATGCACGAGCAGATATTGTACCGCGATCAGAGCCTCGCCGACGAGCAGCCCGAAAAGCCGTACAGAGCCGTCCAACAGGCCCTGAATAGCCGCGTTCCGGTAGAAATCGACGATGTTCTCCTGGGTCAGCAGATCGAAGCGACCAAGCTCGCGAAAGCGGTCGAGCCGCATCCGCACCAGTTCGCCGAAGATACGGTCAACCTCGGCCGGCGCCCCGGCCTCGACCAGTTCCACGCTGCCAAGCCGTTCGAGGCGGCGCCAGTCCTTGCCGAATTCCTTGACGAAGGATGGCCTGCAGAGACGCTTGAGCACTGTTTCGGGATCGCCGTCGATGGCGAGGCCGAAAGTGGTCTGGATGGAATCGCGTGTGGCCGACAGCAAGGCCAGCGGATTGGCGACGCCCTGAATCTGTCGGGGAATCCCCACGATGTGGACGCGGTCCGCCGGCGGCAGCGCCGAGCGCACCGCCGCCCACGCAGCCTGGGCGGATTGTCGCGTCCACGGGCTGGCATCGGCCAGCAGCGGTGCCGAATAGTCGCAGACGCCACAGCTCAACCATTCGACCACCCAATGCTGGAAGGCCCTGCGCCGCATCAGCGGCACCAGCATCCTGGGTTCGCCAGTCGTGGCGTCGCCCACCTCGACGATGAGGAGTTCGGCGCCTTCCGGCAGCAGCCGCGTGGCGATCCCTTCCGCCCAGGCGTAATTCTGGTGGCCGGTGCACACACCGCTTTCCTGGAGGCGCAGCCAGAGTGGCCTGACCGCCTCGAGGCTGGTGTGCAGTTTTGCCGTATAGGCGTCGTTCGCCGCGACGGAGGTGGGATGCGAGACCTGCCCGCCAGGCAAGTCGGTCATCGCGGCAATTTGCACTGCGTGGCCTGTCACATCCTTCTCCTATCGCTTGACCGCGGCGAACGAAACCGCCCGTCGCCAGGAGCCCAGGCGGCTGTCGCGCTGCTGGTCCGGGTGTTCGATGTTCCACATGCGGTGATGCACGAAATACCATGATGCCACGAGCACGAAGATCTCGGACACCGCCGAACCCAGCAGCGCCCATGGCGGGGAGGCGATCGACAGCAGGATGGCGATCAACGCCAGCCCGACGATGGCGCCGCCCAGGGTGATGAAGGCGACGATGCGGAAGTCACCCATTATCTCGAGCACGATGCGGGGCATGATGTAGAGCATGATCGGAACGAAATTCGCGATCACGAAAAACCCGATGAATCCCACCGACGCGTCCTGGAGAGCCTGGGACTTTATCATCGGCAGGACGAACAGGATGGCGCATCCATAGACAACCGCGCCAAGGCCCATGACAACGGCCCACAGCTTTGCCTGCGCCCAGACACGGCGCGTTTCGTTGTTGCGCATCAGCTTGGCGAGTTCGGGCTGCGTCATGTTCACGAAGGCAAGACTGCTGATGCGCAGCGGCGCGAACAGCACCAGCACCGCCGCCAGCGGCGCATAGGCGGCCGGCCCGGCAATGCCCGCGACCAGCAGCGCCAGGCATTGCCCCTGGATGTTGGTGGTGGTGGCGCTGAATGCCGACCAGCAGAGCTGGGACCACAGCCTAGCATAGCGCCGCCGTGTCGGTATGCGGAAGCTGATGCGCATCGTGCGGCGCGCCAGCCTGACCAGGACGAAGATGCCAAACACATTGGCCGCCGCGAGCGCATAGAACACGGTCTGCAGCGCGTCCTTGGCCAGCCAGATCGCCAGGCCGGCCATGACCGTGCCGGCGATCGTGAAGGCGGCATCGCTGACGGAAACGATCACCTGCTGGCGGCGCGCGAAGAAGGCCGTGCGCATGTGGCTGCGCAGTGACCATGCGCCGACGAAACAGCCCGCGGCAATTCCGCTGGGGTCGCCCAAGAGACGCATCACGATCGCCGTGCCGACGGCCATCAGCAAGGCAACAACCAGCGCCGCCGTCCCGAAGGCAACGTCATAGGCATCGACGCCGGCGCTGTTGGTGCTCTTGCCCATCCATATCGAGGCCGGAACGGCGGTGAGCGACCTGATGTAGGACAGGCCGACGCCGCCCATCACCATGCCGATGGCAAAGAGGCCGTAGCCTTGCGCCGAAAGCATATGCAGCAGCGCGATGTTGAGGGCGAAGTGGAAGCCGCTCTGCATCGCCTCGCCGCCGATCATCAGCACGAGACGCCGCACCAGATGGCCAGGAAGTTTCACGGCCGTGTCTCCGCCTGGCGGGTGGTTGCCGTCCGCCCCGGCCTGGCGATGGCTGTCTTCAGCTTGTCGGCGGCTATCGCCGCGATCGCCGCCGCCGCGACCGGTTCGCTGAAGACCGCCTCGTAGCGCGCCCGCCCGGCAGCGACAAAGGAGCGCCAGGCCTCGGGCCGCAGGATGATCTCCTCGAGTTTGGCCGCAAGGGCGGCGGCATCGCCGGGCGGAACATGCCAGCCGGTCTCACCGTCGCTCACCACCTCGACCAGCCCGCCGATCGCCGACACCAGCGGCGGCCGGCCGTAGGCCATCGCCTCGATGGCGACGCGGCCGAGCGATTCGGGACGCCGCGAGGGCACGGTGACGATATCGGCCCAGCGATAATGCTCGGAGGGATCGGGGATGAAGGGCAGCACGCTGACGCGTCCGCCGAGCCCCATGCTGCCGACCAGTTCGGCGAGCGCGCGTTCGCGCTCGGTACTTTCGAAGGCGCCGCCGACCAGCCGCACCTCGATCCTCGACTTGAGTTCCGCCGGCAACGAGGCGATCGCCTCCAAAAGCACTTCCTGGCCCTTGATCCTGTTGATGCGGCCAAGCAGCAGCACCTTGAGCGGCCGCTTGCCGTCATAGGTCGTCGCTTCGGCCGCGGCCGGGCCGGCAACGCCGTTATAGACCACATGGGAGCGCGCGTATCTGGGCTCGCCGAACGCGGCGCGTGTGGCGCGCGAGTTGAAGATGAGATCGGCATGGCTCCAGTGCATCAGGCCGACTAGGATCCTGCGCATGGCGCCTTCGGGAATTTCGTGGATGTGCAGCACGGCCTTGTGCGGCAGCAGGCGCGCGGCCAGCGCATAGTCGGCCACGATCGAGGTGTTGACATAGGTGAGATCGCAATCCCGGAGCCGCCGCCAGGCCCTCAGCACCGCGACCGGCAGCCGCGCCATCTCGATGGTGGCAAGGCGCGCAATCGCCTGGCGCCTCAGCACCCAGAGCGGCTCGAAGACGATCCGGGTCGCATGCGGTTCGAGGATCCGCACGATCGGTCCGCTGCGCGGCAGGACGACCTCGATATCGGCTGAAGGAAACGCGGCGCGCAACGCGGCGACGCTCTCCGCGAAGCTGCGATCGGAACCATAGAGTTCATAGCCCTGATGGACGCATGCAATCCGCATATTCCCATGCATCTTTCTGCCAGGGGTAGTTTGACGATCCCGCCGCCTGACAGAACAGGCGACTGGAGACTTCAAGCCCAACACCCCTTTGGACTTCACTTGTTGCCGGCATGGTGACGAGCGGATGTAGAACCCGGATCACCATACCAAATGCTGCACGTCCTCCGCCGGTGTGGCGCACAGAAGTCCATGAGCAAGGATCATGCCGGCCCTGATTTCTCCGTCTGCAGGTCGCCCGGTCGCGGCATTGCCTTGTTTCGATACACATACGCTGGGATAGTTGACCGATAGTGAAACAACTCCGGCCGCTGGAAGAAATATTTTACACCCCGGTGCGATGATGGCTGGAACTGAGTCTGGCACGGGTATTCGCTGGGCTGTGTTTCCAGAGGGACGGCCGCGCATTGCGGAATCGAGCGGACTTGAAAGCGCCAGCAGCCATGAAACCTGAAATGCCCACCATCCTGATCCTCGGGACGCGCGGCATTCCAGCGGCCCATGGTGGCTTTGAAACCTTCGCCGAGAGGCTGGCGCTGTTTCTTGCCGGGCGCGGCTGGAAGGTCGGCGTCTATTGCCAGGAGGAGGTCGAGCGGGTCGACCAAAGGGTGCGTGTCGACACCTGGAACGGCATCGATCTCATCCATGTCCAGGTCGCCTCGAAAGGTCCCCGCGCGACGCTGGAATTCGACTGGCAATGCGTGCTCGACGCCGCCCGGCGGCCCGGCATCTGCCTGGTGCTCGGCTATAATGGCGCGGTCTTCCTGACCTGGCTGAGGCTGATGCGGCGCAAGATCATCACCAACATGGACGGCATCGAGTGGCGCCGGCCAAAATGGGGTATGGCTGCGCGCACATGGTTCTGGCTAAACGAATGGATCGGCGCCTGGGCCTCGCACCGCCTGGTCGCCGACCATCCGGTGATCGCGGATCACCTGGCGACGCGCCGGCCGCGCAGCGCCATCGCCACCATCACCTATGGCGCCGACCCGGTGACATCGGCACCGGAGGCGCCGGTGCGCGCGCTCGGCCTTGAGCCTGGCGCCTACCTGATCTCGATCGCGCGTATCGAGCCCGACAACAACATTCTGCCCATGGTCGAAGCCTTCTGCAGCCAGAAGCGCGACATGAAGCTGGTGGTCCTGGGCACGCTTTCCCCCGATATCCCTTACCATGTCGCCGTCCGCAAGGCGGCGAACGCCTCGGTGGTGCTGCCCGGCGCCATCTACGACCAGGCGGCGGTGAAGGCGCTGCGTTTTCACGCGCGCGCCTATCTGCATGGCCACACCGTCGGCGGCACCAACCCGTCGCTGGTCGAGGCGTTGGCCGCCGGCAACATGGTGATCGCCCACGACAACCCCTATAACAGATGGACCGCCGGCGCGGCCGCCATCTATTTCACCGACCGGCAGAGTTGCGCCGAGCGGATGCGGCAGGCGATGGAGGATGACGCGTTGGTCAGGACCTGCGGCGCGGCCGCGAGAGCCCGCGCCAACGAAGCTTTCCGCTGGGACGATGTCCTGCTTGCCTATGAAACCGAAGCCTACCGGCTTCTGGGCGTGAGCGCCGCCGCAGCCCAGCCGGTCGACCGTCCCTCGCCCGGCGCCGTATGACGGGCTGGTCGCGACGGCGGCTGCTGAGGACCGCGCTGTCGACGGCGCTGGTGCCCGCAACGGCAGCACTCTCGTCCGCATCGCCCGCGCTGGCCGCCACCGGCGAACGGCGTTTTCGCCGCGGCGTCAACGCCTGGCCCTGGTTCGCGCTGACGCGTGAGTTTCCCGCGCCGCGCACCGACTATGACTGGCCGCCCTTCCAGTCGCAGCGGCCGGTGCCGACACCGGACGACCTTCGCCGGCTGCGCCGGACCGGGCTCGACTTCGTCCGCCTGCCGGTCGATCCCGGCCCGTTCCTGGCCGCCGATGCCGCCACGCGCACAAAATTGCTGGCGATGCTGGACGATGCCGTCGCGGCAGTCATCGATGCGGATCTCGGCATCATCGTCAACGTGCAGGCCAACGGCGCCACACATTACTGGAATCCCGACCGCATGGTCTCCAGCACGGCCGCGCCCGAATTCGAAGCCTATCGCGCGCTGGTCGGCACGCTTGCCGGCAGGCTGCAGCGGTTCCCGTCGGGCATGGTAGCACTGGAGCCGGTCAACGAACCGCCGCAATCCTGCTCCTCCAACGTCTGGTCGAACGTCCAGGCGGCCCTCCTGACGGCGGCCAGGGCGTCATCCCAGACGTTGCCGCTGGTCGTCACCGGCGGCTGCGGCTCGATGGTGAGCGGGCTTGCCGCGCTCGATCCGGAACCGCTGGTGGCCTTCGAGCCGATCCTGTTCACCTTCCATTTCTACGAACCCTATCTGTTCAGCCATCAGGGCGCACCCTGGATGCGCGAGCCGGTCTACCGCGCGCTCAACAACGTGCCATGGCCAGCCTCCGCCGGTTCGCTCGAACGGACGCTGGCCTCGGTCAGGGCCCGCATGGCCGGGGACACCGAAACCTCGGAAGCGGACAAGCAGGCCGCCTATGCCGAAACCGAACGCGTGCTGAAGGTCTATTTCGACGCCAGGCCAGATCGCTGGTTCGTCGACAAATATATCGGCCAGGCGCGCGATTGGGCCGACAGCCACGGCATCGCCCCGACGCGCGTCATCATGGGCGAATTCGGCGCGCTGCGCACCGACGCCCGCTACGTCGCCGCCCCCAATCCCGACCGCGCCCGCTACATCGCCGATGTCAGGCAGAGCGCCGAGGCATCCGGCTTCCCCTGGGCCTTCTGGGACCTGTTCGACGGCATGGGCATGATGGACGACAAAACCCGCTCGCTCGACCCGGCGATGGTGGATGCACTCGGGTTGAGGATGCCGGAATAACCGCCTTCCAAATGCGGCCGAGTTCCTTGTCGCCGTAGAGCAGCGCTACCTCGGCACCCCTTGTGCGCCCGGACGCCCCGCCACCTTCACCGGCCTGTAAAGCGCCAGCGCGATCACCACGAACTTGGTCATCAGCGTCGTCTTGGACGCCAGGCTTTCGGAGGTGTTGAGCAGGATCAGCCAGCCCAGCATCGGCAGCCAGATGCCGGGATGGCAGCGGCGTGCCACTTCGTGCATGAACAGCGCGAAGCCGAAAAACAACAGCAGGGTGAAGAAGGCGCCCTGATAGAGGAGCAGGCGGATGATCGGGTTCTCGATACCCTGTTCGAGGCCGTTGATGCGGCGCAGGCTTTCGATGAGATCGATGTCGGGCCCCACGATCAAGTCGCGCAGTTCGAAATGCTTGAACAACTCGAACATTTCGACGCGGGCATTGGCGCTGCCGCTGTCGGACACAAAGCGCTCCAGCAGCGCGTCGAAGAAGCCGTAGGAGAACAGCATGACCACCACGACCGGCAGCAGCGAGGCGAGCATGACGGCAAGGGCGGCACCCGGCAGGCTGATGCGTCCTCGCCGCAGATAAGCCACGCCACTGAAAAGCAGATAGATGCCGCCGAGCGCGATCGTCGTCACCATCGCCGAGCGCCCGCCAAATACCACCAGCGCCGCGCATTGCAGGCCGATCAGCCCGAGCCGCAGCGGCATGGACAGGGATTTCGAACCGGAGAGCAGCGCCAGCACATAGATCGAGGTGATCGTGGCGTTGGACAGAGGATGGCCCTGGAGCGCCGTCGAGCGCAGGTCGTTCATGAACACCTCGCCGTCGAGCCGGTAGGGAAAGACCAGCGTCTTGGTGGCGAACTCGAACAGCGCCAGCAGCGCGTTGACCGTCATCACCGCGTGCACCACGGTTTGCATGCGGGCGAACGTCTTTTCGTCGGCCTCGGCCAGCATCATCGCCAGCAGCGCCGCCGCCACGAACGTGTCGATCATGCCGGCCATGCCGGGGCGCTGCCTGACGATGACGACGACCAGCAGCATGATCGACATGACGGCTAGCAGCGCGCTGGCAGGCCGCCTGTCGGCGATGGCCAGCGTATAGCCTACCGGGTTGCCGAGCGTGCAGGCGCGCCAGGCAAACATCAGCACGAGCAGATAGGTGGAAGGATGGATCTTGGTCGCCGGATTGCCGGTCAGGCCGTCGTAATTGTAGCCCACCAGCCACAGCATGCCGCCCGAAATGCTGAACAGCAGCGCCACCACCGCGACCAGGCCGTAGCCGGTCACCCAGTCGACGGAATTGCCGGTGCGGGGCGCGGTCGGGGCTTGACCCTGGCCAGCCCAGCCGGCCGCCGGGGTGGCGGACCGGGCGGCGCCCCGGATGGCAGCCATGTCAGGCCGCCTCGTCGACCAGCAAGGCGCCGGTCGGCAACCGCCCCATGACCGAAATGGCTTGCGAGGCCGCCGTGACGTCGCGCATCGGCGTCGCGTTCAGCGTGGCGACGAGCACTATCTCGTCGACCATGGCGACCAGCGGTGAGGCGTTGAGATTGTCGGCCAGCGCGCCGCCATCGACGACGACGAGTTCGAAATTGCGGCTCGCCTGGGCCAGCATATGCTGTGTGAAATAGACGCCCTGCGCCTCGGAAAAAGCAGCCTTCGGCCGACCCTTGCCGAGAAGCGCGACGTTGCTGCCGGGCGCGTATTGGCTGAGCGCTTCGAAGGCGTATTCGCCGCGCAGCACGTCGAGGAGACCTGGCTGCGGCTCCTTCTGGCTGCCGCCGGCATTGTTGGTGTCGATGAACAGGACACGGCTGCCCCTGGCAGCCGCCGCGTTGGCCAGCAGGCGCGCCACCCGGCCCCGCTGCGCGGCGTCCTCTGGCGCCGACGTCACCAGGATCGACGGTACCAGTGGCCAGTTCGGCGGACGCCGGCTGGAGGAGAACAGGCGTCTCAACGCCAGGCCGGCGACGGCGTCCATCTTCTGTCCGGCCGGCGCGGCGGCGCCGCCGAAAGGCCACCAGCGGCGGCGCGCTGATTTTGCCGGCAGCACGCCCACCACGGGCGCGTCGATGGCCGATTGCATCTGCGCGCTGGAAAGCACCGTCGGCGATGAATATTCCGCGATCAGCGCCATGCCGGTGCCGAGCCCCAGCCCGCCGAAGAACGCGCCGAACACCAGCAGCAACAGCGGCGGCCAGCTTTTCTTCAGGGCCGGCATGGCGTCGGAGATGATGCGCGCATTGGTGCTGTCGACATTGACCTGCTCGCGCGTTTCCTGCGCCCGTTGCAGATAAGTGGCATAGACGGAGCGCACCGCCTCGAGATCGCGTTGCAGTTCGCGCAGCTTGACCGAGGCCTGGTCGGTGTCGAGCGACTTGCTCTTCATGCCCGCGACCTTCGCTTCCAGCGCCTGCTGGTTGGCCAGCGCGCGCTCGTAGTCGGTTTCGGCGGCGGCGGCGATTCGACCGAGTTCGCGCGCGATGAGCGCGCGCGTGTCGCGCAATTGCTGCTGGGCCGCCATCATCGAAGGATGGCGCGGCCCGAGCTCCGTGCCGAGCTGCGAAACCTGGTCGACAAGTGTCGCCTCCTGCGCCCGCAGGCTCGAAATCACCGCCGAGCGCATCGCTTCCGAGGTCGCGTCCGGCGCGCCGCCGGACCGGCGCAACTGGTCGACCTGCGCCTTCAGCGTCGCGGTGCGGCTCTGCGCGGCGGCGAGCTGCGTGTTGATCTCGGTCAGTTCCTGGTCACTGACCAGATTGCCGGCGGCCATGACCATGTTGTTGGCCGACCTGTAGGCCTCGACCGCATTCTCGGCCCGCTGGACGCGCTTGCGCTGCTCGTCCAGCCGCGCCGTGATCGAGTCGGAAGCATCCGTGGCCATCTTCGCGCGCGCGCTCGCCTGATCCGCCAGGTAAGCCTGCGCGATGGCATTGGCGAGCTTCGCCGCCTTGTCGGCGCTCTTGGCGGTAACGATCACGTCGAGGACCAGCACCTTGTCGGCCCGCTTGACCGCAAGCCGCCGGCGCAGCGCATCGAGCGTCTTGCCCGCCTTGTCGGTTTCGGCCGAGCCCGAGCCCAGCACGCCGCCGAGCAGGCGGCTCAACAACCCGCCCTGCCCGTTGAATTCCGGGTCCTCGGTCAGGTTGGTCGCCGCGATTGCCCTGAGCAGCACGCCGCTCGACTGGACGACGGCAACCTGGCTTTCCACCATGGTGATGCCGCCATCAGGCGGAACGCGGCTCGGATTGACGTCGTTGGTGACCACCTGCAGGTCCTGCGGATCGACGATGATCTCCGCCACCGAGCTGTAAAGCGCCGGCGTGAACAGTCCATAGAGCAGCGCCCCGAGGGTCAGCAGCGCGGCGGTGGCGAGGATCAGGAAACGGCGGCGCACCAGAATGCGCTTCAGGTCACCCAGCTCGACGGTCGAGGACGGATAGGACGCGGCCGGCGGTGGCTCCGGCGCATATTGCATCACCTCTGGAGCGTGTTGTTGCGGCAACGAGAGCAGGGATGATTGCAAAGGTCGCTCCGACAACACTCCATGTGCCCCAAAAGCTTAAATTGCGGCTTAAGCTTAGCTATTACTCCAACTGTTAAAACACTGTTAATTATGTTGGGAGCTCTTCTGATTTTTGGCACGGAGTTTGCGTAGCAGAGGCATGGGCCGTGTTGACAGGGCGCGAGCGAGCGGGAAACGAATGGAATGGAGCAACATCTTCCTCCAGTCCGACCGTCGCCCACCGATCGTGCCTAAAAATCGAACACCGGCCAATACCGAATATCAGAATTCTAGGGGTGCGACATGCAGGTGAGCCTGCGCCTGGACAGCGACTGCCTCCGTGCCTTTCACCTGCTGCTGCTGCAGCGCCTGGCCGCGCTCGCCGAGGTCGCGGTCAGCGTCGACGCACGCCCAGCCGGGAGCGGCATTCCAGGCAGCGTCGCGGCACTGTTCCAGCTTGAAACGGTCATCCATGGCTTGCCCGCGGACGGACTGGCCAAGCGCCTGCCGTTGTCGGCGCTGGCACCCTACCGCACGCAGCCCGCCGCCGCGCCCGACCTCGTGCTCGACCTCTGCGGCGATGTGCGAATGGAAGGAACACGCGTCTGGCATGTGACCTATGATGGCGCCGGCGGCGAAGCGGCCCTGCTGGCGTCGATCCTCGATGGCCGGACCCCGCGGGCCTGCATCGAGGAGAACGGCGCCGTCGTCGCCGAAGGACGCCTGGGCACCGAATATGGCGGCATCGCGCTCGCCTCGTTCCAAGACATGCTGGCGCGCACGGCAAGCCTGATCCTGGCGGCGGTGACGGGCGCGGCGCGGGGCGCCCTGCCCGCCCTGCCCGAGCCGGAGGACGGCAGGGGGCCGCCATCGCTGCCCTCGGCCGGCAAGCTCGGCGTCAGGGCGGGCAAGGCATTGGCGCGCCGCGTCGTCCAGAAGATCTACCATCTCTGCTACAACGCCCCGCACTGGAAGGTCGGCTGGCGCCAGACCGGCGGGCGGGATCTGTTCGACCTGCGCGCGCATCCGGCCTCTGGCTGGCGAGAATTGCCCGACGACGGCAGCCGCTTCTACGCCGATCCGTTCCCGATCCTTCATCAGGGACAGGTAACCCTGTTCGTCGAGGACTATATCCACCGCCTGGGCCGAGCCATCATTTCCGCCGTGCCGTTTGGTCCGTCGGGGCCGATCGGCCGTCCGGAGCCGGTGCTCGATCTGCCCTACCATCTCTCCTACCCCTTCGTCTTCGAGCGTGATGGCGAGGTTTGGATGGTGCCGGAAAGCTGCGCCAACCGGACGGTGGATCTCTACCGCGCCACGGCCTTCCCGGGCGGATGGGTCAAGGAAGCGACGCTGCTGTCCGACATCGTCGCCAGCGACGCCACCTTGGTCGAGCATGGCGGCTCGTGGTGGCTGTTCGCCACCGTCCGGGACGGTGAAGGCAGCGCCCGGGACGGCGGCGGGGCCTTCTCGGACGCGCTGCATCTGTGGTCGGCGCCTGACTTTCGCGGCCCCTGGACGCCGCATCCCAGGAATCCGGTGCTGATCGACATCGCCTCGGCGCGGCCGGCCGGACGCATGGTCGAACGTGACGGCCAGTTGCTGCGTCCGGTACAGGACTGCCGCAGGAGCTACGGCGGCGCCCTTGGCATCGCACGCGTCACTCACCTTGATTTGAACGGCATGGAGCAGCGTGTCGAGACGATCTTAACCCCCGGCGCGCTATGGAGTGGGCGTAAGCTGCACACGCTCAACGAGGCGGGCGGCCTGGAGTTCATCGACGGCTCGGCGATCGCGCCGCGCTGGAAAAGAGGTGGCGGTGGTTAACCTAAACGTTTGTTACTACCGGCCACCCGCGCTGGTTGCTTGAGGTTGATTATGGTCCGGAAGATATTTTCCACCACGGATTGTGGAGACAGAAGATGACCAGCATGAAGGGCAGCGAAATCACCCCCGCCGACGCTGACCCCATCGAAGTCGACGTGGCGATCGTTGGCGCCGGAATGGCCGGCACCACGCTGGCAACCGTGTTGGCAAAAGCCGGCCGCAAGGTGGCACTGATCGATCCGCACCGCGTTCATCACGACGAGTTCCGGGCCGAAAAAATCGGTACCGATCAGATACGGCTGTTCGAGAAGCTCGGCCTCGACAAAACGATCATGCGGCTCGTCACGCCGTTTGACGACATTCATGTCTTCCGCCTTGGCCAGTTGTTCGCGCGTGAGCGCAGGCCCGAATACGCATTTTCCTATGGAGCGTTGATCAACGGGCTGCGCGATGCCCTTCCCCCGCAAGTGCCGATAACGGTCGGCAAGGTCGCCGAGGTCTCGACCGGACCGGACCGGCAGCGCCTTGTGCTGAACGACGGCAGGGTCATCACGGCTCGCCTGCTGGTGGTCGCCACCGGTCACAGCGAAGCGGTGCGGCGCGCCATCGGCGTCGAGCGGGTCGAGCAATCGAAAGCTCATTCGCTGTCGATGGGTTTCGACCTCGCCATTCCGCCGCGCGAATGCGGCTACCAGGCCGTCACCTGCTACGGCAGGCGGGCCAGCGACCGCGTCGCCTACATCACCGTCTTTCCTCTCGGCGACAAGATGCGGGCCAACATGTTCGTCTATCGCACCGTGGCCGAACAATGGACGAGGGACTTTCGGGCCAATCCGCAGAAAATGCTTTGCGAATTGATGCCTGAAATATCGGCGCAATGCGGCAACTTCGCTGTCTCAAGTCCCGTCGAGGTCCGGCAGATCAACCTGACCACGACGCAAGGCCATCGCCGCGACGGGGTCGTCTTCATCGGTGACGCGTTCTGGACGACATGCCCGACGCCGGGCGTCGGCATAGGGCGGGTCATGATCGACGTCGATCAGCTCCATTCCGTTCACATTCCACGCTGGCTGGAAACGCCAGGCATGGCGGCGGACAAGATTGCCGCTTTCTATGACGATCCGGTCAAGCTGGCCTCCGATGAGGCCGGCATGCGTGTGAGTGTCTACGCCAGGCGGATCACCACCGAAACCGGGCTGGAATGGCGCGCGCGGCGCCTGCGCAACAATACGGCACGCAGGCTGATGATCATCGGCCGCAAGGTGCGCCATTTGGGAATGCGGCGGGAGCCGGGCATGGCGTGAGGGGCTTTCCACCCTTTATCGTCATCAAAGGCACTTTCCGTGGTTATGCTCCAGAGGCAGCACCCCTACCGGCCTCCACCCCTCCCGGAGAAGGAAACCGCCGGAGCGCTTCACCGGGCGCTCAAAAAGCAGATCCAGTGCCGTTCGGTGGGAACAAGCGGCTTGCCGACAGGTTATTCCCGCAGGAGATCCTGTCATGGTCAAGAATATCGACCGCGCGTTGCAGGATGCTATTCTGGCAATGCGCATTCTTCGCAAATCCATCATTGATCATGGGCATATGGAAGCCATGGCCGAATTTGACGGCTTGATGAGCGTGACCATATCGGAGGCCGAGCGCCAACTCACCAGTTGGCAGACCGGTCATCGCGCCGAGCGGTCGGACCACGCAGAATCCTGACGCGATCTCAAAGCTCGGACCCAACGGAACCTTGCCGAACGGCGTTGGTTTCATGGAATGCGACACGCTGCCGGAGGACAAAGTGGCCCGATTGGTCGACAAGCATAAGCTTGAGAGAGCCGATCGCGAGTCGCGGCTCATCCTCGACGCCGAACGGCAGGCCCGCGACGCAAAGACCGAGCGCCTTCGCAAGCAGCGGCTGTCCGCCGAGCCAAGCGGCGAGCGACAGAAGCCCGCACCGCCGAAGCGGCGCGGGTGACGGCCTGCTCGTTCGCAAAGGCAAAAGGCGCGATCGGTCGATCGCGCCTTTGTTCGACCGGCGAATGCACTAGCCCATTCAGAGCGTGGTCGGTAACCCTGAAGGTCCAGCGAGAGCAGTGACGGCCGAAAGCCGTTCGCGCTTCTGCCAGGTTGGCTTCTCGTATTTCTTCACCAGCCATCTCCCCTTGTTGGAAACCGTAGAGAACACCGGCTTCGCCGCCAATGTCAATCGTACCAGGATGGCCGTGGTGATTGTTCGAACGCCTGCGCCGGGTGAATTGGTCTACCGTGCTTTCAAATCCGCCGGCACGGGATAGATTTAGGATCGAGAAAGCGCCACAAGCCGCCTGGGAGGACTTTGCCATGTCAGACACCGCCTTGCCACTGGTGATCAGCGCGCCCGAGCCGCGCACGCTCGAACTGATCTTCACGCCGCCGCAGCTGGCGCGCCTCAAGGCGCATTATCGCATCGTCGAGACGACGCCGGACGGCGTGGCGCGGCTGCCGGCCCAGGTGCTGGCCGAGGCCCGCTACATCGTCGGCCAGCCGCCGATCTCGCCGCGGACGCTTGAAGCGATGAAGGCGCTGCGCTGCGTCTTCAATGTCGAGAGCAACCTCCTCGACAACATGCCCTACGAAACACTGTTCGCCCGGGGTGTCCATGTCGTCACGACGGGCCTGGTCTTCGCCGAGCCGGTAGCCGAGCTCGGCCTGGCCATGGCGCTCAACCTTGCCCGCGGCATCGTCGATGCCGACCTTGCTTTCCGCAAAGGCGGGGAACTGTGGGGCGGCGACGGCAACCAGACGGCGCGGCTGCTTTCAGGAGCCGATGTCGGCATCATCGGCTTTGGCGATCTCGGCCGCGCCCTCAACCGCCTGCTGTCGGGCTTCCGCACCCACACGAAGGTGTTCGACCCCTGGCTGCCGCCGTCGATCCTGAGGGAAAACGGCGTCGAGCCGGCCTCGCTGGACGAGGTGCTGTCATCAAGCGACTTCGTCTTCGTCGTCGCCTCGGTAACCTCCGAGAATCAAGGGTTTCTGGGCGCCGATGCTTTTGGCAAGATGCGCAAGGGAGCCGCCTTCATCCTGCTCAGCCGTGCCGGCGTGGTCGATTTCCCCGCCTTGATGGCGGCTGTGAAGAGCGGCCACATCCTTGCCGCCAGCGATGTCTTTCCCGAGGAGCCGCTGGCAGTCGACCATCCCGTGCGCGCGCTGCCCGGCTTCCTGCGCTCCGCCCATCGCGCCGGCGCCCTCGACATCGCCTTCAAACGAATGGGCGACATGGTGCTGGAGGACATGGACCTGATCGACCGTGGCCTGCCGCCGCTGCGCTCCAAACGCGCCGAGCGCGAGACGGTGTCGAGGATGCGCTCGAAGCCGTCCGACAGGAATTGAGCAACCGCGCGGGTGTGCTCAACCGCATAGGCGGGTTTTGTACCAAACCGTACGCTGAATCCCCTTTGAGATGCACCTTCGGAGGCGTAAAAAACAACCTCAGGGAGGTAGCGATGGTTGGAAGCCATATAGACGTGGCGCGGGCAGCTATCGAAGCCAGCTTCCTGCTACGACATCGTTCCATTGCTGGAAACATCGCCTTTCGCCGCGAAATGGACCATTCCAGGCGCGCGATCGCGCAATCGCGCGAGCTTCTGAAACGCCTTCGCCAACGCCAGCGCGGTGGCAACAGTCGAGCTTGGGAAGCTACAGACCCGGTTCCCTTTGCCGTCTCAGCGTTCGATGCCGACATTCTGCGCGCTGTGTTTCGAGATCTGGTCTCCGAAGCGAACGTGCCCGAGTGTCAATGGCGCGATCTGGCCAAAAGCCTGGTTCACGAGTTTACCGGCTGCGAGCTGGTCGAGACCGGCTTGATAGAATGGCTCATCCACAAATAGTGACCCGCAAAGGTCCGTGAGCCCGTCTCCCAGAGACGCCCGCGCTTCCTGATGGAACGATCGCGCCGCCGGCTGGTTTTGCAAATGGCCGGGCGGTGGGAAGCCCGGCGTACTCGGAAGGCCCGTCACGAGTCGCGTCGGTGGCGGGCCTTTCCATGTCCAGCAGCGATATTGGCCGAAGGTCCCATTCGTGGCCGTGCAGTGGGCGCCCTTCTCCGAACCGGTCCTGGTCGGCCAGGCCTTCGTGCTGACCGGAGCGGGGCAGGCCTGCCTGCCGGTCATCATGCGCCAGCAAGTCGGCAGGATCAGCCTGCGCCACGCGATGCGGATGTGCGGCGTCGTCAGCCTCGACCAGCTTGTGGCCAGCCTCGCGCGCGAACGCTAGAGTGGTCTGGGCCAATGACGATTTGGCCGGGCCAGCAAGAGGATCGCGATGCTCAACACGGTCGACTATGGCGGCAAGGAAGCCGATATCGTCCATGCGCTGGAGGAAGACATCATCTTTGGCCGGCTGGCGCCCGGCACGCGGCTGGTCGAGGACGTGCTGCTGGCCCGCTTCCCGGTCTCGCGCCACACCATCCGCCAGGCCCTCTACCAGCTGGAAAGGCTTGGCGTCGCCACGCGCGAGCGCAACAAGGGCGCCACGGTGCGCCGGCTCGCCCCCGAGGAAGTCCGCCAGATATATGAGGTGCGCGAGATGCTGCAGCGCCAGGCCGCGCTGATGATCCGGCTGCCGGCGAGCGAGGCGCTGATCGCCGAGTTGATCGAGATCCACCGCGTCTACAGCACCCATGTCGACGCCGGCTACCTCAGAGGCATCCATGAGGCCAACGACCGCTTCCACCTCACCATGTTCTCGGCCTGCGGCAACGCCTATCTCGTGTCCTCGATCGAGCACTATATGCGCCTCAGCCTGCCGGTACGGGCGAATTCGCTGGCCGACCGGGACAAGCTCGAAATCTCGCGCCAGCATCATCTGATGATGATCGAGGCGCTGAAACGCAGCGACAATTGGGTGCTGGCGCAGCTCTGCGTCGACCACCTGCAGCCGAGCAAGGCGTTTTATCTCAGGGAGGTCGAGATGGGACGGGTGGGCCGCGACGCCGGCTAAGGATGATGACGGACAGTGCCGGGGTACAGGTGACGCGCCGCTGCCGCGCCATTCTATCTGACCTTGATGACGACCTTGCCTTTTGTCCGTCCGGTCCCGACATAGGCCAATGCTTCGTTGGTCTGTTCGAATGGGAAGACCCGATCGACGACGGGGCGTACGGCGCCGGATTCGATGAGCGACGTGATCTTGCCCAGCTGGTCGCCCTGCGCCCACATGAACAGGAACGAATAGTCGACACCGGCGCGTTTTGCCTTGCGGCGTATGCCACGGCTGAGCAGGCCCACGATCAGCCTCAGGACGATGTTGAGGCCTTGTTTCCTGGCAAAGTCGGAATCCGGGGGGCCGGAGATGGAGATCAGCTTGCCGCCCGGCTTCAGAACGCGCAGCGATTTTTCGAGCGTCTTGGCGTCCTGGCTGTTCAGGACAACGTCGTAGCCCTGCAGGACGTTTTCGAAATCATCCTTCTTGTAATCGACGACGATATCGGCGCCGAGACTTTTGACCAGATCGGTGCTCGCCGCGCTCGCTGTTGTCGCGACCGTCGCGCCGAGATGCTTCGCCAGCTGGATGGCGAAGGTCCCCACCCCGCCGGAACCGGCCTGGATGAAGACTTTCTGCCCCTTCCTCAGTTTGGCTTTCTCGACCAGCACCTGCCAGGCAGTCAGGCCGACGAGCGGGATCGAGGCGGCCTCTTCCATGCTGAGGTTTTTTGGCTTCAGAGCCACGTCGGCTTCGTTCATGGCTATGGATTGCGCGAATGTCCCGATCCGGCCATCGCGCGGCCGGCATAGACTTCGTCGCCTGGCTTGAAGCCGCGGACTTTCGATCCGACCCGCACGACGATCCCTGCCACGTCGTGGCCCAGAAGGAAGGGCGGGCGATAGGGCAGGATGGGTTTGAACTCTCCGTCCCGGACTTTGGCATCCAGGAGGTTCACGGCGGCGGCATGGATCTCGACCAGGACATCATCGTCCCGCGGATCCGGCTCTGGCATTTCGGCCAGCCGCAGGGCGCCCTTCTTCTGATATTTGTCGACGACAAAGGCTTTCATCATGGTCACTTTCTGAAAATCGTTTGCTCAGGCAGGCAAGCGGAACTGCTTGCGCAAGATCTTGTCGAACATCCCGGCGGGCGCGAAGCGACGCAGCAGGCTGACCTGCCGGGCCGCCTTGCCCGCGGTGTAGCGCCGGCGCGGCTGGCTGGCGGTCGCCGCTTTGACGACCACATCCGCCACCACTTCCGGCCGATCGGCTTTGGGCATCACATCGGCAAGCAACGCCTTGAAGCCGGCTCGCGCCCGATCGTATTCCTTCAGCACGGAATCCGGTTCTATTCCATTCTGGTCGAAGACGGTGCGCACGAATGCCGGCTCGATGACCGAGACGCGAATATTGAAAGCACGAATCTCATGATCGAGCGATTCCGAATAACCTTCGAGCGCGTGCTTGACCGCGGAGTAATGCGCCGAATATGGCGCGGGTACCAATCCCAGGATCGAGCCGATATTTATGATGCGTCCTACGCCCTGCCGCCGCATCGACGGCAACACCGCATTGGTCACGCGCATGACGCCGAACAGATTGACGTCGAACAGCGCCTGCACCTGCGAGATCGAGGATTCTTCGGCTCCTCCAAACATGCCGACGCCGGCATTGTTGACCAGCAGATCGATGCGGCCGGTCTGCGCGTGTATGGTTGAAACGAGTGCATCGATGGCCTTGTCGTCGGTCACATCGCAAACCAGCATGGTTACTCCGTTCGGGCTGTCGCCGAGCTTGCGGCGGCTTGTGCCGAACACGGTAAATCCCGCTCGCGCCAGCGCTTCCGCGCTGGCGCGGCCGATGCCCGAGGAGGCTCCCGTGACGAGCGCGGTCTTTCCCGAATTCCTGTTCATTTGGTGCTCCAAAATCATGAGGGCTAGCTTTTTCGCCTCGTTAGAATTATGCTCGTAATATCATATTACACTCATAATGCAATAGAAGAAAGGAATCGCAGCCATGCGCTATGAAAAAGGCCGGAAGGACGCCTCGCGCAGCCGGATCATGGAGGTTGCCGCCAACCGTTTTCGCGGTGACGGTATCGCCGCGTCCGGGCTCGCAACCATCATGAAAGACGCCGGCCTGACCAACGGGGCCTTCTATCCGCACTTTCAATCCAAGGCGGCGCTTGTCCGTGAAACCGTGGCAGCGGCCTTGGAGGATCAGTCGGACCAGATCCGCGAAGCTTTGGCTGCCGGCGGCCTGGATATGGCCATCGACACTTATCTGTCGACGGCACACCGGGATAATCCGGGACAGGGCTGCGCGTCCGCCGCATTGCTGCCGGAGATCGCACGCGAGCCTTCCGAAACACGTCAACTCTATACCGAGCGCTTGCTGACCCAGGTGCGCCAAGTGGCGGCGGAACTGCCGCCGCGGACCCGGAATCGGGAAAGCGTTGCGCTGGGCATCTTTGCGACCCTTATCGGCGCCCTTCAGATGGCCCGCGCCGTGGACGGAACGGAACTCTCGGAACGCATCCTCGCGGCAGGGGCAGACGCGGCGCGCACGCTGATCCAGCGGGATAGCGAGGCTTCCTCCTAGGTTCGAGCGAAGCTGTAGCTCAGACGAAGTCTGCAAGGTGCCGGCAAGCTGATCTCGGCTCTCGTAGCAGAGGCGCTTGACGGTCGCTGGGCGCTGAAACTTTCCGCAAGCCGGCCTCGTTGCTGCGCAATCGCTTCCTGAGGCGATGACAAGTCCCTCCAATCAATGCCTCGCTGGCTGCGCCCGCGAGGCCTTTTTTGTGCGGCGACAAGGCCGTCCTGCCGGAACCCGGAACCATCCGCGAGCCGCGAAGTTGTCCAGACGACCTGAAGCCTGGTCGTCCAGCGTCAGCGGCGATGAGCAGCAGCGGGGAAGATTGCTGAAAACCAAGCAGTCGCCTGGAGCCGTGGCTCGCGTTCCAAATATTGCAAATATTTCTAAGGCTAGACAGAACACATTTTGGCGGAATTAGGGAATTTTGGTCTGATAAACCGGAACTTTCGGGCAAACTGTTTCGTTATAACCTTGATCGTTGCTTCGACGATCACAAAGCAACAGGGAAGGATCCAGTCATGAACATCAAGATGATCTGTCTTGGCGCGATGGCGCTTTCGATGGCCACCGGTTCGGCTCTCGCGGGAGGCAGCACGGGAACATCCGCTCTCGACGATCCTGCCAAGATGAAGCCGTTCTACACGGACTCAGGCATGAAGAAGATGGTCGGCAATGATGACTTCGTCAAAGCCTGGAAGGCCCTCACGCCCGAGGACCAGACCGCCATGAAGACCGCCTGCGCCGACGAGGCCAAGAACGCCAACCCGACCAACACGCATCCGGAGTTCTGCAGCAGCGTGAAATTGAACGGTGGCAGTTGATAACGCGCCGCAGCCGTGAAAACAGCCCCTTTCGCGGGGCTGTTTTCGTGACCGCCGTGCTTTGCCCTGCCGCTACTCATTCGGCCCCCACTCCAAGTGCCTGATCCCACGAGTTTTTGCCTCGATCAACACATTTCCCGCTTTTTTCAAGAAGAGGAAAAAACAGCGTCCTTGCTCTGGCCATGTTGCACTGCGAAATATATGCTGCATTGCAATATCGGCTACCCGGCCGGACAGGTGACGGCTGGGCGCAAACGAAGGAGCTGTCGTGGCGGCATCGTTTCGGCCTGACATACAGGGCTTGCGCGCGCTGGCGGTTGGCGGCGTCGTCGCCTACCATTTCGGCCTGACGGCGCTGCCTGGCGGCTTTGCCGGGGTCGACATCTTCTTTGTCATTTCCGGCTGGCTGATCACCACGCATCTGATGCAGGAGATCACCGAGACCGGCCGGCTCGACCTCTGGCGCTTCTATGCTAGGCGCGCACGGCGCCTTCTGCCGGCCGCCATCTTCGTCATCCTGGTCACGCTCGCCGTCGGCACCTTCATCATGGCGCCGCAGGAACAGGCGCTCTATTCGCGCGGCGCCATGTATGCCGCGGCCTATACCATCAATCTGTGGCTGCTGCGCTGGTCGTTCGACTATTTCGCCGCCGATGCCTTGAGCAACCCCTTCATCCACTTCTGGTCGCTGTCGGTGGAGGAGCAGTTCTATCTCGTCTGGCCGGCACTGCTTGTCTTCGCCGCCTGGCTGCATCGGGGCCGGCGCATGACGGTGGTCGTGATCGGTACCGTCGGCCTCGCCTCCTTCGCGGCTTGTCTCTGGCTCACCAGTCTCTCGCCGGCCTGGGCTTTCTATTTCTCGCCGCTGCGGGCCTGGGAATTCGCCGCCGGCGGCCTGGCGACCTTTGCCGCGCCAATCTTGTGGCGGCATCAGTCCTGGCTGCGGGCGGCACAGGGATGGCTGGGCTTGGCGCTGATCGCCGTCGCCTATCTCTGTTTGAGCGAAGACCTGCCCTTCCCCGGCTGGTACGCGCTGCTGCCGGTTGCCGGCTCCGTGCTGGTGCTGTTGAACGGCGCCGGCGAGCAGGGCGATGCCCCGGCCAGGACTCGCTGGCGGGCCTTGGCGCCCGCCGCCATGCTCTCGCTGCCGCCCTTGCAGTGGGTCGGCACGCTCTCCTATTCGCTCTATCTCTGGCATTGGCCCGTCATCGTCTATGCCACCATGTTGCAGCCCGACCTCGGCGTGGCGCAGCGCATCGGCTGCGCCGTGCTGGCGCTGGCGCTGTCGGCGGCCACCTACCGGCTGATCGAAAACCCCGCGCGGCGCGGCGACTGGCTGGCGGCGACAGCCAGAGCCTTTCGCTTCGACGCCAGCCCGGCCGCAGGACTGCTTCGGCTTTTCCCCGGGCTTGCCCTCGCCCCGGCCCTCGTGCTGACCGCCGCCGGCGTGGCTGCGGCCTACGCCAACGCGCATCTGGCCACGCGCAACATCGACCCCACCCAGCGCGGCATCGAAGAGGCCGCCGAACAGCCGTCCATCGCGCGCGCCGTCGACAAGGACTGCCTGCTCGATTTTCACACGGTGGAGCCGAAACCTTGCACCTTCGGGCCGGCCGACGCCGCCCACACCATCGTGCTGTTCGGCGATTCGCATGCCGACCACTGGTCGACGCCGCTGGTCGAGGCAGCAAAACGCAACGACACCAAAGTGATCACCTACCTCAAATCCTCGTGCCGCGCTTCACGCCTGTCGACCTTCAACGCCGTGCTCAAGCGCGACTACACCGAATGCGACGCCTGGCGCGAACAGGCGATTTCAGACATTATCCGCAGCAAGCCGCGCCTGGTGGTGATCTCGGAGTTCTCGATCGGCAATCTGACACGCGACATGTCCGCCGCCAGCCGCAAGGCCGAGATAGCTCGCTGGCAGGCTGGCCTGCGCTCCACCTTGGAGGCCTTCAGCCAGGCCGGCGTCGAGGCCGCCGTCATCCGCGACACGCCGATCGGCGACAGCTTCGCGAACGCCTGCGTCGCCCGCGCGCTGTGGTGGCGCGAGGCGCCGTCGCTGTGCGACACGCCGAGGGCCGAGGCCGCCAATGACGACGTGGCCGCCGCCGAGCGCGCGGTGGTGAAAAGCATCCCCGACACGCTCTATGTCGACCTCACCGACCGCTTCTGCGGCCCGACCGAATGCCACGTCTTCATCGACGGCAAACTCGCCTTCCGCGACAGGCATCATCTGGCGACGGCCTTTGCCGAGACACTGACAGCACCGCTGGAAAAGGCGCTGTTCTAGAGGGTTTCCTTTCTCCTGCGGAAGAAAGAAGAGGCGCCCGCTTACTCGGCCCCCGTTGCATCCAGGGGAAATGGACAGCGGCGGCCAAGGTTCAAAACGCGCCCCACCATGTTGAAGGTATGGCCAGGGCGGCATCGCCGGACAGGTCCTTTCGCGTCCCGGCAAACAGCTCGAACGATCGATCCACCGATTTATGGGAACAGGGCCGCGGCTGCAGCGTTTATTAGGCACACCTTAAGAAGGAGGTTGTCATGAAAAAGCTCTTGCTTGCATCCGTGATCGCGGTCGCTTCGGCGGTGGCGGTGATCGCTCCGGCAAATGCCGCCAGCATCACGCTCGGCATCGGGAACGGCTATGATGACGACTACTACGTTCCCAGACATCGCGACTATTACCGTCACTACTCCGACGATAGCGACTATTACGGTGGCTACTCCGACGATGGAGCCTATTACCGCCGTCACCACTATCGTTATGGCGTGTACGACGACGGCTACCGGCCGCGCTATTACGGCATGTACCATCGCCGCTGCCACACCGAGGTGGTGAAGCATTGGCGCCACCACCACCGTGTAATCGAGAGAGTGCGGGTCTGCGGCTACTGACCTTGGGATTTGGCCCGGCCGGCGTTAGCCGGCCGGTGGCGGATAAAGGAGTGTGCCTCAAGATCAGTGCACGCCCGCGAACCGCTCTCGGTGGTGAGCCAAGAACGCCGGATGGGGCATCAATCGCGAATCCTTGGGCCAGTGCAAACCTTGGGATTCAGGGCGAAAGAGATTTCTCAATTCACTGGGGACCCGATTATGAGCGACCAGCAGCCGATGGTTCTCGTCTATCGAAATCAGGTGTCGGTCAAATAGCCAGTGCACGGTGGCTGATAGCGCGATGCCATTGCGCACAACATCGGGACCACCAGCCGCGACCGGCTTGATATGTGCGGCCTGAACCTCAGCTCGACCACCACCATTGATGATGCGCAAGCCGGTGACGGCGCAGGTATCCTCGTAGGCGCGACAGACCTCCAGCCGGAAAGTCGCGTCACGGACTTTGCGGTTTAGCAAAATCCGCTCGACCCGACGATCGACTGTCTCGGCAAAACCGGATTGTCCACCGAAACGAGGCTGCATCGACCATGGAACGTCGAGCGGAAGCATATCAGGGCTAAGTCTTCTGGCATTTGCGGGGTCGAGTGGTTCCCGCAAGCCAGCCAGGACGATCTCGTCGAAATCCTCCTGCGGGATCAACCGTATCGATCTGCCTTGTATCTCCCGACCAACGCGGCGCGGGTCACCGACATGGCGTAGCGCTGTCTCTGCGTAGCGGCCGTCCTTCTTGAAAGGCACAGGTGTCGGAAAGTCCAGGTAGTCCGTCACATTGGCATAGTAGTGGCCGGCCAGTTCCAGATCCGGCTCAATATCGGCCACCCGAGCGACGGCAATATAAGCTTGGCTACCATTATTGCGTCGAGGTTCACGGTAAAGCACCCAATCACCAACCGAATTTCGAGCCACTTCCAGATAGCGAGCCGGAAAGTGATAATGGCCTTGGCCATCCTTATAACCAGACCCCGATTTCAAATCGAAAATGGCTTTCACGATTCCCCTCGGCACTACACGGACTGGAATTTAGCCGCGTTTCGAACATCGTGCGAGATGGCTCCTTCCAACAATGGTTGCACCTCTGGCCCTTCACTTTCGTGCCAAAACGCAACACCATCTTCCCGAATCATGAGACGATGAAAAGTGGACACCCTCTCGACCACCGAACGAAGTGAACGGATGGCGCGTATCCATGGCAGGGATACGAAGCCGGAGATGGTCGTGCGCCGGCTACTCCACGGGATGGGCTATCGTTACCGGCTCCACCGTGGCGACCTGCCTGGAAAACCGGACATTGTTTTTGGAAAACGCAAAAAAGCGATTTTCATTCATGGGTGCTTTTGGCATCGTCACGACGATCCGGCGTGCCGGCTCGCCCGTCTTCCAAAGTCCCGGTTGGATTTCTGGGAACCTAAATTGTCGGCGAACGCGGAGCGCGACGCGCTCAAACAGGATGCACTAAAGCGGCTCGGCTGGAACGTCCTGGTTGTCTGGGAATGCGAATTGCGGCAAAGTGAACAATTAGAGAACAAGCTGCGCCAATTCGTGGGGGAATAGCATGAAATCGATCGAGCTGTTCGCGGGCGCTGGCGGGCTTGGCATGGGTGTGAGCCGTGCCGGATTCACGCCGGAAGCCGTAATCGAGTGGGACCGGTGGTGCTGCGACACCATTCGCGAAAACCGGGCCGATGGCCTCGGCCTGGTCGGTGATTGGCCGGAGCCTATCGAGGGCGATGTTCGCGGCGTGGATTTTCGGGCACACGAGGGCAAGATAGATCTGGTGACAGGCGGCCCGCCCTGCCAACCATTCTCGTTGGGCGGCAAGCATCGCGCCCATCTGGATTCGCGTGATATGTGGCCGGAAGCGGTCCGGGCGGTTCGGGAAGCCAAGCCACGCGCCTTCATCTTCGAGAATGTCAAAGGGCTGACTCGCGAAACCTTCGCGACGTATTTTTCGCACATCGTGCTGCAAATGACCTACCCGGAGCTGGTCGCCGAATCCGACGAGGGTTGGGAAAGCCATCTGCGGCGGCTTGAAAAGCATCATACCGGCCGTCGTGGACCAAGAGGCCTTGAATATCGGGTTGTTCCACGATCGTTAAACGCGGCGAACTACGGTATCCCGCAGCGTCGGGAGCGGGTAATTTTCGTGGGCTTCCGAGCCGACCTCGACATCAAATGGGCTTTCCCGTTGGAGACGCACTCTCTCGAGGCCTTGCTGTGGGATCAGGAAAAAGGGGACTACTGGGATCGACACAAGGTCCGCAATGCTGATCGCAAGGTTGGCGATAGGCATTCCGAGCGCGCGGCACGACTCGACGTCAAACCCAAAACCGCGCCGTGGCGGACAACGCGAGACGCGATAGGCGATCTGCCCGATCCCGAGCATGAGTTGCGAAAAGCCGCGAACCATAACAACCACCGGTTCCAACCGGGAGCGCGATCCTATCCCGGGCACACCGGAAGCCCACTCGACGAACCGGCCAAGACGCTGAAAGCAGGTGTCCATGGCGTTCCGGGTGGCGAGAACATGCTGCTACGGCCAGATGGCAGCGTGCGCTACTTCACCGTGCGCGAAAGCGCGCGCTTGCAGACATTCCCGGATAATTTCCGTTTCCATGGCGCATGGTCCGAAACCATGCGTCAGCTCGGCAATGCTGTCCCGGTGGAACTGGCGAACATCGTCGCGCGCAGCGTGAAACGCCATCTCGACTTCGGTGGGTCGGATTTCTTGAAATGAAGGGTTATGTCGAATTCGAATTCGACCTTCCAGGCGCACTGTTGGCACGACTTATCGACGTGCTTGACAGGCTTGATACTGCCCCGCTCAACACCGCGAGCTTGCAGGCGGTCCCCGAGGAACAGGGCGTCTATCAACTCCTGCTTGATGGTCAGCTCGTCTATGTGGGCAAGACTGACGCCGAGGCCGGACTACAGAAGCGCCTGTCCCGCCATGCCCGCAAGATCATGCATCGGGTTGACCTGGATCCAGTGCGCGTTAGCTTCAAGGCCGTGCGCATTTTCGTGTTCACAGCCATGGATCTGGAGGCGAATCTCATACGCCACTATGGCGGCGTAAAGGCCATAGATTGGAATGGAAGCGGGTTCGGCTCCAACGATCCAGGCAGGCAGCGCGACACCACTAAGGTCAAATCCAAGAACTATGACGCTAAGTTCCCGATCGACATTGACCGGCAAATGGCGTTCGCCATCGACCATGGCGAGACCGCGTCAAGCGCCCTCGCTCGGCTCAAAGAGGCCTTGCCGTACACGTTCCGTTTCCAGAAAGCTGACTCGGATTTCGATGCAACCAAGCTGGCGGCGTTGAGCGGCCCTATAACTCCAAGGGCAGCGATCCGTCATATCGTGAATCCCTTGCCTCAAGGATGGCAGGCAACCGCCCTGCCCGGTTACATCATCCTCTACAAAGAGAAACGTGATTACCCCCAGGCTGAAGTAATCGCGGTTTCAAAGGGGTAGAAGGGCCTATCAAACAGCCGCGCCCTTCGCTGCTCACCGTCCCATCATCATCCCATAGTGCACGGCCAGCAGGTCGAGCCCTACCTTCAGCAGCCTCGTCACCACGTCGCGGCCTTCGCCATCCTGTTCGGCCACGGTCTTCACCGGCTGTTCCAGGCACACGACCTTATGCACGATTGCCGCCACATCCCAATGCCCGAGGGCCCGTGTCGCGGCGGCGTGCGCGCGGCCGGCGTTGAGCACGCTGTCGGCGATGCCGCCGCCGATGCGGCCGCCGTCGACGCGCTCCGTCCAGCGCATCGGCTTCATATCGGCCTGCTGGCTGCACCGGAAGTGCTCGCGGTAGCGCATGCCGGCCTCGCGCTGTTGGCGGGTCAGCGAGGTGATGCCCAGCAGCGGGTCGACATTGCGCACCCGCACGATGCCGCCGGTGGAAGTGTGGCCGTCATTCGACACCTCGTAGACGCGCCGCGCCTCGGCCGTGCCCGGTGTCAGCCGCTTGCGGCCGAAGGCATCGTCCTTCAGCGCGAAATCATGGCCGACCTCGCGGCGGATGCGCACCTGCTCGGCCTCGCCTCTCGGCAGTTTCGGCGCTTGCGGCCTGGCGGCCTTGGTTTTTTTGGGCATGGGTGGCTCCTTGGTTGTGTTCGAGTGGTGGCCAATTCTCAGTCGGCTCTGGCGTGGCCGAGGGCGTCCCCCTCTCCGTCCCGGCTTCGCCGGGCCACCTGCCCGCCGCTTCGCACAGGCGAGGAAACCAGGCCGGCGCCCCTCCGCGCCAGCAACTCCCGCATCACCCGCCGCTCGCGCACTTCGATGCAGAGCTGCGCGCTCGAAGGGCAGAACTGCGCGTTGCCGCTCCTCACCTCGCCGCGCACGAAGCGCTGGATGGCGGCCTGCAGGTCGCCCAGTTCGGCATCCCTGATCGCGCCGAGGTAGCCGCGCAGTTGCATCTCGACGTCAGTCAGGGCGGATTGCGGGAAGCAGGAGAACATTGCCGCCAGCGCCTTCGTTGCCTGCTGCAGTTCGGCCGTGGTCATATCCGCGGATCTCCTCGATGATGGCGTTGGCGGCGTCCCCGTGGGTTTTCGGCCTGGTCCAGCCCGGCGGCTTTTTGAGCCGGCCCGGTCTTTCGCGCCCTTCGCGCGCTGAAAAAGCCGAAGCTTTTTCCATCTGGTTTCTGGACTCTGGAGAATGCCGCGTCAAAACATCGGCGTTTGCTTGGGTATGCGCCTTTGTTTTGAAGGCGGTGGCGGCTCCGCCGCGCGCCCCGGCGGCCGCTCTCGCCTCGCTCTTGAGCCGCGCCTTGCGCAGCTCCTTCGTCAGTCTCTTGTGTCCGATCTCGTCGCCCTCGCGCTCGAAGAAGGCGAGCAGCTCGGCGCTGATCGCGCGCCATCGCTTCAACGGCAGGCGCGCCACGCGCGCCAGCCTCGCGTCATCCTCGGGCAGGCTTCCCCCGGCGTTCCACATCGCCATCAGCAGCAGCATGTAGGCGCCGATCTGCTCGGTCGAGAGTTGCAGCGTGTCGCCGACGAAATCGGAGACGTAGAGCTGCATGAAGGGCCGTTCGCTCATGCCGCGCACCACCTCGTTCTTACAGCCGCGCTAATGGAACCCGCCGCCGGTCCGGACGTTGTGACGCGTCCATGCCCAAGGGGAGGATTGCCCATGACGGCTTTCATGCCGGTGACCCTGCGTTTCTGCGACAACAAGACCATGCTGGTCGGCTCGGTGGCCGATGCGGCGACAGCGCTTCGTCACCAATGGCCCGACAAAACCGCGCCCGGCTATCTCGAGGCGGCGCGGCTCGTCCGGCTCGCGGTCGAGGGTACTTGCTGTCCACGCCCCGCCTTCGAGGCCTTCCGCGAGGCGGCCAGGCAACAAGGCATATTGGTGGCCAAGCCAAGAAGCCGCGCGCATGAGTGGCTCGACGCGGCGGCGAGCCCCTGAGACGGCCGCGATGCAACCGGCGGCAGGCCTTGTGCGTTTATGAGCGTCGGCTCGAACGCCGCGCCCGGACCGAAGGTGAATGCCGTGGGTACGATGAAGACCGGAGTGCCGCTCAAAGTCTCCCTGGACGGCCATGTCGAGGAGATCGAGACTGTCAGCGAGGCCGCCGATTTCCTGCAGCGCTGGCCGATCGAGCGGCGGGGCCACGTCTATCGCAGCGCCCTCAACGCCTGCAGCGCCGCCATCGCGGCGCAGATCTCGCAATCCGATGCGATGAAAGTGTTCACCGGCTTTGCCCGGGTTGCCGGCATTCTGGTTGCCGGCGGCGGCCCGGCGACGATGCTGGAGCGACGGGCGGTGCAGCCGCCCAAACAAGGGCGCCAGATGCCGAAATAGCGGTGCGGCGCGATAGGCGTTCACGGTAATTCTCCCGGTATTGGCGGCGATCGAAACTGGTGACGGCGGCGTGAGAAGCGCCTTTTCCTCCATTCAACGGGGAGAAGGGACCGAGCTTCACCCGGCTTCGCAAACAGGGCGGTGAAAGCGCGCCTGATGATAGCTGCAGTAGCTTTTCAACGCCGTGGTGCGCATGCCGCAGCACAGCATGTCCTGGCCGGGCTGTCCGCCGGGCTGACCATTTTTAGCATCTTCCTCCGGCGCTGGGTCGAGCGGAGCACGGCAGCGGGTGAACAGGCAATCGATGAAGCGCATGGCCACGCCATGCGGCTGCCGGCCGATAGGACCGCGCGGCGACGCCGGCACCTTGAAGCGGTAGGTTTGCCCATCAGCGATCAGCACGCCCGCCTCGCGTTGGAAAAGCCGTGGCCGGACGGGCGAAGGGGCCTGCTTCGGCCGCACGGCCGGTGTGCTCCCCGGCTGCGGGATGGCGCCGGCACGGCTCGTTGGAGGTTCCGCCTTGGCGGCTCGGCTCGCCGCCTTGGCCATCGCCGTGCCGGCTGCCGACGGGCCCTTGCCATTGGCGAAGCCGATCGCGCCCAGCATGGCATTGCGATGGACGATGCCGATAATGGCGTTGCGCGATACTGGGCTGCCGCGCTGTGCGCTGAACGCCGCCGCGATCCTGGAGGCCGAAAGCCCATCCCCGAGCCAGGCGGCAATCGCCTGCAATTCGCTGTCACTGTAGCTTGCCATGTCCGTCTCCATTGCGCGGCCAGCGGCCACCGTGGACGGCGCCGTCAGGCAAGCGTCGGTTTGCCTGCGGCCGTCATGGGCGCTGTCGGGCCTGGTCGGCCTGTCGGCCGCTGGGATTGCTGTGGACGAGCCGGCTCTCAGCCTCGCCGGGCGACCTGCGGCGAGGCGCGCAAGCCGCGCCCGCGCCAGGTCTCTATCGGGGGGCCGAACCAGCCCTGCCCGTCATCGGCTCGTACAGGATCTACGGTGCCGTTCTGCGTGCGACAGGCAACACCCGCGGCCGGGTCGAATGGGGGGCCGGAGCCGCGGGGAGCGGCGGCTCCGGCCGTTCCGGCCGCCGGGAACGGGCGGACCGGACGCAAGGCCGATGCACCAAGGCAATCGGCTTCGCGCTTCGCCCCGGCCGGGGAGGAGGCGGCCGGGGCGGAAGGGAAAGGGCAGGCCGGCAAGGCCGGTCTGGAGGTGCTGTCGACTCTGAGAGGGTTGAGCTTTTGCATGAGTTGATATAAGCATAACTCAAAAATTGATGCAAGCCATTCTTTCATGGACGAAAGCAGGACTTGCCGCTCACATGAGGCCATGGTGAAAACGCAACTGTCGATCAGGGTCGGGGCCGCGATCCGCCAGGCACGCAAGCAGCGTGGCCTGGTCATGCGCCACATCGCCGAGCACAACGATACCGATGTCGCCGCCGTCGGCAACTGGGAAACCGGGCGCAACCTGCCCAAGACCGAGAACTTGCTAAAGACCGCCGCCTTCCTGCGCGTCGACCCCGTGGCGCTGGGCCAAGGGCAGGTTGTCTTCCTCGACGATGCCGGCCCGGTGGCGGACGCCGAGATCGTCACCGACGCCGGCCCGCTGCCGGCCGGAGCGATGGACATTCCGGTGCTGGGCGCCGCCGTCGGCGGCGACGACGGCGACTTCACCTTCAACGGCGAGCCGGCAGGATACGTGCAGCGCCCGCCAGGGGTCCGCAACCTGCCGAGAGTATTCGCGCTCCATGTCCTCTCGGATTCCATGGTGCCGCGCTACGAACCCGGCGACATGATCTATTGCGGCGGCCGCGACGCGGTGCCGGGCGACCATGTGGTGATCGAGACCTTTCCGGACGAGAACGAGAAGAACGGCAAGGCCTTCATCAAGAAACTGGTCCGGCGCACGGCGGGCGAGCTGGTGGTCGAGCAGTACAATCCGCCCAAGACGCTGACCTTCAACCGCTACGCCATCAAGCACGTCTGGCGGGTGATTCCGCTGAAGGAACTGCTGGGATACTAGACCGGGCCTGCGTACCGCGGGCTATCGCCGGCGAGCCACGATAGCATTCAGCGTCAAGGACAACACCGTGACGGTCTTGCAAGCCTTTCACGGCGGGCGAGACGTTGCCCTCTTCGACGAAGACGACGTCTGCTGACGACTTCGCCAGCCGGCGCGCCCCTCAAGCCCGCCTCGACCCCTCCAGCGGCACGTCGCGGCCGCTCAGCATGCGCGCTTCCGAGCGTACGCGCTGGCGCTCGTCGATGAAAGCGGCCTGGATCGAGATCGCCGTGCCAGGCAGCCCGTCGGCCCGGCAGGCCGAGCAGACAATGCGGCCCGACAGCGCGGCCAGCGGCGTGCCCCCATTCACACCGAAGCGCTTCAACTGATCGGGCCGCCACCACCTGTTGCGGCCGCAGTCGGCGCACTCGACCGACAGCGAGGCGACCTGCGCGATCACTGCTTCCCTGCCTGGCAACGCCATCACTTCTCCGTCCTTCTGTTCGTGCTTTGTTCTTATCTTCCCGTGTTTCGAAGCAGGAGTCGAGTCGCAGTTTCCAAACTCCTCCAAAAGTCTCCCTTCTATGTATGTTTGAGTTATGCTTATATCACACTTGCAAATGTGAGTCGGTGCGGGATCACCTCGCGCCAGATCCGGGAGCAAGAATGGATGCCGCCGATTTCGCCCGCGCCTGCGGCTACACCGGCGACAGTCCCGCCTTGCTCGAAGCCTTCGAGGCGATCCGCCGCACCGGCATCGCGCAGGCCCGCCTGGATCATTTCAGGCGCAAGGCCGTCATCGACGAGTTGAAGCGCGCCGAGCCGCTGTTCCTGGCCGCGATCGGCCCGGCGCTGTCGGCGCACGAGGCTGTCGAGGATACAGCCCGTTTTATCGCCGGCTGGCGCAACATGCCGCGCTGGCGCCAGGAACGGCGCCTGGCCGATCTCGCCAGGGCGAAGCAGCAGCGGCTCGTGGCGCGCTTCTTCCGCCGTTTCGGCCATCGTCTTTGGGCACTTGAAGCAGCCTGAGGCCCGAGCACGGCTGGACCGAGCCATTTGCGGGTTTCAATCCCTGATTTTTCTTTCTAGATTGCGTCTGGGGTGCCTGTTCGTTCGACGCACATAATTTGGAATGTTCAAGACTGCCCGCTCAAAAGTTCAGACCTGGATAACGGCCGGCGCGGGAACCATTGCCGCCTTGTTCGTCGCCGGCCTGATGGGGGCATTCGGCGCCCTGCCCGCCCATGGCCCACCACAATTGCCGCCAGATGCCGTCATCGAGGCCGGTCGCTGGCGCCTGCAGCCGGTGCGCGCCTATGTCGGCCATGCCAGGGTCCACGGCGTGCCGCTGAAGCCGGGCCAGAAGGCGCTGGTGCTGGAAGTCGACATGACCAACCGCACCGCGCAATCCGATAAGGGCTATTTCAACGTCTTCGCGCCGGACGGCGTCATCCTGTCCGATCCCGTGCCGATGATCGTGTTGACACGCGATCCCACGATGACGCCGGAACTGCATCCCGGCATGACCGAGCGCATGGCCTATGTCTGGCCGCTTGCCGGGGACGCCGCCGTGCCGGCAAGCCTCGCCTTCGGCGTCACCGCCGAGATCTTCAAGCCGCGCGACAATCTTTATGGCACACCAGGCTGGTACAACCCCTACCGGCTCGGCACCGTCACCTTGCCGGTCGCCGACCTGCCGGCGGCCGGGCAGTCGCAGAGTGGGCAGTCTCAGAGTGGGCAGCCGGAAAGCGGCCCATGAGGATACGCGTGCTTGGCAATCTCGCGATCCTTTGCGCCGCCGTGGTGCTGAGCTACGGCATGCAGGTGACGAAGCCGCATTATGCCGACCTCACCGCACCTATCCCCATCGATGGTTCGATGCATGACACGGTGCGCGCGCGCAGCTTCGCTGTCAGCTTGGACAAGGTGATCTTCGCGCGCCAGCTCAAGACCAATCAGTTCGGCCAGGAGAAGCTTTTGACGACCAGCGGCCTATGGGCGGTGGTAACAACAAACCTCACCGCGACCAGCACCTCCACCGCGGTCGCCGACGGCTTCTGGCAAGGCCCGACCGGGCTGCGTTATCACCAGACGGAGCGGCTGGGCTACCGCCCCGACATGCCGCCGCACGGCGTCGATCCGGGCCTGGACAAGCGTAGCCTGTTCGTTTTCGAGGTACCACCGGACCAGATCCGCGGCGCCAGGCTGCTGATATCGGCGCGCCAGTTCGGCCCGCTCGACGGGCAGGCCCGCATCAGCCTCGACGCGCTGCCGACCGGCGCTGACGGCCAGCCGGCCGACATCCTGCCGGAATTCGACCTCGACGCGGCGCCGGGTCTGACACCGCAGGACAAGACACCGCAGGGCAAGACATGAGCGCCGTTTCGACAGACACCCCGACCGTGGACCGGCAATCCGAGCGACGATGGCGCCGGCGCGGCTTGATGGCGCTCGCCATCCTGCTGCCGCTGACACTGGCCGAGACCAGCCATGACAGCGTCCGCGAATGGCTGCATGGCGAGGACCTTATCGCCAGGGATGTCGAGTTCGGCCAATCCGTGCCGTTCGGCGGCAGCGGCTGGAAACTGGCCGATTTGCGCGGCGGCAAGGCCGGCCGCCTGCCCAACCACGCCTTCGCCGTCATCGCTACCTTCACCGTGACCATTGGCGACCCAGACCTGCAGAAACAATGGCTGGGCTGCAAGCTGATGCTGACAGACGCCGCCGGGCGCCGATGGCTGCCCGAGTTCATCAGCGGCGTCAGCCTGCCCGACGGCGTGATGAATTGCGCTTCGGCCATCTTCTCCGGCGCCAAAAAAGGCGATGTCATCACCGTCGGCGACACCTTCATCGTGCCCGAGGACGCGGTGAAAACCATTCGCCCCGCCGTCGGGCTGGGCAGCGAACGGCCGTGGTATCTGCGTTTCCAGCGGCCGCCGAAGTGACAGCGCCCCAGGCTCGGCTCTGCAAGGCCGGCGCCAACAAATCCTCTACTTCCGCGCTTCGACAGTCCCGGTCACCCGCTTGGGCAGCGAGAACGCCGTCTCCAGCACGGCGGCGAGAAAACATATCCTGATCGGCTCGATCAAAATGCCGGTGGAGGAATCCTGGAACGGGCTGCCGAACAGCAGCGTCAGTCCATGCGAGAAAATCTGCCAGACATCGAGCTCGTGCGGGCCAATCAGCCGCGTCGCGCCAAGCCACAGCCAGGCCGCGCCCCAGTCGAGCAGGCGGTAGCCGACGATCAGCGTGCACAAAAGCACCAGGCTGGAACTCACCGTCAGCCGCACGCCATTGGCGATCGGCAGGTAGCGCGAACGGTAGCCGGCGATGAAATGCTCGACGAAATCGCGCAGGAATTTCGGCAGTCCGGCATAGCGCCGGCCGAACCGCTCGACGCGGCTGTCGACCCGCATCAACGCCGCGTCGTCGCGCACATCATAGCCATAGATCAGCGCCGCCATCACCAGCCAGATCAGCGGCAAAAGCATGTAGAAAAACAGATTGACCGCCACCGTCGAGGGCGCGATCGAGGTGATCTCGACCGGCACCACAGATGCGGCGCTCGTCGCCGTCACCGGGCTCGCCAGCCCGTCGATGGACGCCTGCAGCACGGACCAGAGATTGCGGCTCATCAGCCAGTGCAGCGCGCTGTCCTTCCAGCGGCTGATGACGTAGAGACCGACGAAGATCCAGTTGGTCTCGCAGATCACCACCACGATCTGCCAGAACGACGTTGCCGTCGTCTTCGTCTGCATGAACTTGGCCAACCGGCGGATCAGCCATGACACGGCGACCGAAATCAGCAGCCAGCGCGAATCGAGCACGTCGAGCACATTGCCGCTCTGGCCGAAATCGGCCTGTTCGAGCGAGGCGCGCGAATATTGGCGCACGATATCGCCGAGGAACCCCCAGGCGGCGTAATAGGCAAAGAACGGCAGCAGCGCGATGGTGATCATGCGCACCAGCCGCGAGCCGCGCCGGTCAGTACCTTTCGCCTCCTTGCCAGCGACTTCGCTCTCGGAGGCCGCGGCCTTGTCCGCGCCGCGCTGCGCGGCCAGCACATTGGGCAGGCCCGGCCGCAGCACATGGAACATCGCAACCGTCACCACCAGCTGCGCCAGCGCCACCAGCGTCAGCATGGCAAGCCCGGCGAAATGGTTGGCGAGCGCCACCCTGGCAGCCAGCTGAAGCAGGAGATCGCCGGCCAGCACCCCGGCCAGCACCAGTGCCACGAGCTGCGGCCAGAAGCGCCGCAGCAGCGAAAAACTCAAGCTGATCGGCCCGATGATGTCGGCAACCATGAGATTCTTTCACGCTGCCCCGCGCGAAGCCTTTCTAGCAAGGCGCGGATGTTTTGCAAGAAATGGGGCAGCTTCCTGGCAAATGGCTAGGGTGAGCGCACAACCTCTCGCTCCTATCGCCTCACCCGCGACTTCAGCCAGCGGTCGAACGCCACCGCCAGGATCAGGATCAGCCCGATGACGATGCTTTGCGTGTAGGACGAGACGTTGTTGAACTGCAGGCCGTTCTGCAGCACCCCGATCAGGGCAGCCCCCACCACCGTGCCGCCGACCGAGCCGATGCCGCCGAACAGCGAGGTGCCGCCGATGACGACAGCGGAGATCACCGTCAATTCGTAGCCGATGCCGGCGACCGCTTCGGAAGAATTCAGCCTGGCCGACAGCACGAAGGCGGCGAGCCCGGCGAAGAAGCCGACGATGACATAGACCGAGACCAGGATACGGTCTACGCGGAGGCCCGACAGCCGCGCGGCCTCGGCATTGCCGCCGACGGCATAGACGGCCCTGCCATAGCGGGTGTAGCGCAGCACGATATGACACAGGATGGCGGCGATGGCGAAGATGATCGCCGGCACCGGCACCGGACCGATCAGCCCCGTGCCGAACCAGCGCATCGAGGCGTCGAAGCCGGAGATCGGGCCGCCGTTTGAAATGGTCAGCGTCAGCCCGCGGAACACCGTCAGTCCACCCAGCGTGACAACGAAGGGCGGCACTTTCAGCCTTGTGATGGCGAACCCCTGCACGCCGCCGGCGAGCGCACCGACCACGACAGCGGCGAGCAACGCCGCGAACCAGCCAAAACCTTGCGTGCCTGACGTCGACAGCGACAGCGTGTTGGCGGTGCCGCCCTTGGCGACCACGGCCGCGACCATGCCACAGAAGGCGAGCAGCGAGCCGACCGAAAGATCGATGCCTGCGGTGAGGATGACGAAGGTCATGCCGAGCGCGATCAGCCCGGTGATCGAGATCTGCCTGGTGATGTTGAACAGGTTGATCGGGTCGATGAAGCTCGGCTTCAGCACGGTGAAGACGACGACCAGCGCCGCCAGGAACAGCAGCGGCCCAAAGCTCATCAAAAGCCGCGCGATCGTCACGCCGCCGCGCTGGCTCTGTTCCTCGGCGATGCTCATCGTGCCTGCCCCTCCGCATCCTGTGCCGGCGTATCCTGCCTGTCGAGCGCCATCAGTTCCATCAATCTTTCCTCGTTTGCCTCGACGCCCGGCATTTCGCCGGTGATACGCCCCTTGCGCATGGTGACGATGCGGTCCGACACCGCCAGCACCTCGGGCAGCTCGGACGAGATCATCATCACCGCGATGCCGCGCGCCGCCAGCTGCACCAGAATCTGGTGCACCTCCGCCTTGGCGCCGACATCGACGCCGCGCGTCGGCTCGTCGACGATCAGCACTTTCGGGTCGCGCGCCAGCCAGCGCGCCAGGATCACCTTCTGCTGGTTGCCGCCCGACAGGCCCTCAATCGCCTGCTCGGCCGAAGCCATGCGGATCGATAGCATCTTCCTGAACCCTGACAGCGCGTCGCGCTCGCGCCGCTCGGCCATGAAGCCGAAGCCGTTGCTGAAGCGCCCGAGGGAGGCGACGGAGAAATTCGGCAGGATACCAAGGGCTGCAAAGATCGCTTGGTGCTTGCGGTCTTCCGGCACCAGCCCAATGCCGAGCGCGATGGCGTCGGCCGGCGATGCGGGCGCGATCTGCTTGCCGTCGAGCGTGATCATTCCCGCCGCGATGCGATCGGCGCCGAAAATGGCGCGCGCCAGTTCCGTGCGGCCGGAGCCGACAAGACCGGCGACGCCGAGGATCTCGCCCGCCTTGAGGTCGATATCGACACCGTCGAGCACGATGGCGTGCGGCGCTTCGGGATCGCGCACGGTGCGCAAGCCCCGAACCGACAGCACCACATCGCCGGCCGCCGCGCGTTGCGCCGGACGGGCGTAAAGTTCGGAAGCGGCGCGGCCGACCATCTTTTCGATAATGGCGGGCAGCTTGATCGGCCCGCCCGGACGCTCGAGATGCCCCGCAAGCCTGCCGTCGCGCAGCACCGTCATGCGGTCGCAGATGGCGGATGCCTCTTCCAGCCGGTGGGTGACGAACATGATGGCAACATGGTCCTTGCGCAGCCGGTCCATGATAGACAGCAGCCTCTGCACCTCCGTCTCGGTCAGCGCCGAGGTCGGCTCGTCCATGATGATCAGCCGGCTTTTCAAGGACAACGCGCGGGCGATCTCGACCAGCTGCTGCTCGGCCACCGACAGCGCCGAAACCGGCGTCATCGGATCGATGGTAAGGCCGACACGGGCAATGATGGCGCGGGAATCCTGTTCCATCTTGCGCCAGCTCACCAGCCCAAGCCGACCGATCGGCGCGCGGCCGATGAAAATGTTCTCCGCCACCGTCAGCGTCGGGATCAGGCTGAGTTCCTGGTAGATGGTGACGATGCCCAGCCGCTTGGCCTCCTGCGGGCTCACCGGCTGGTAGTCGGCGCCGTCGAAGGTGATGCGGCCGCCGGACGGTGGCATGACGCCCGACAGGATTTTCAGAAGCGTCGATTTCCCCGCGCCGTTTTCGCCAAGCAGGCCAAGGATTTCGCCGGCGCGGACATCGAGCGAGACATCGCTCAGCGCGGTGACGCCGGCGAAATGCTTGGTGAGGCCTTCGACGGAAAGCAGGACGGGGGATGCGGCTTCAGATGGAGACAAGGAGTGCTCCTTGATGCGGTTCAGGCTGTGCTTGAACACCCCCCTCTGGCCTGCCGGCCATCTCCCCCGCAAGGGGGGAGATCACCAGTGTCTCTGACCGCGCTTTTCCTGCAACGTTTGAGGTTGGCGAAAGGAGACGAACAGTCAATCTCCCCCCTTGCGGGGGAGATGTCGGGCAGGACAGAGGGGGGTGCTGTCCTGCCCGCCTCGCCAATCGGCCGATGTCCACCCGCCCCTACTTCGTCTCGTTCAGCCTCTCCGCCTTGTCGAGATTGTCCTTGCCGATGACGATGGGCGTCAGCAGCACCAGCTTCTCCTTCGGCTCCGTCTTGTCCTTGGCGTAGGCGACCGCGATCTGCACGGCGGTGCGCGACTGCTTGCCTGGGAACTGTTCGACCGTGCCGGCGAGCTTGCCGTCGCGCACGGCCACCAGCGCTTCCGGCAGCGCGTCGAAGCCGTAGATCTTGACGTCGCTGAAATTGCGCGCGGCACACGCTTCGAGCGCGCCGAGCGCCATGTCGTCATTGGCGCAGATGATGGCGTCCGGCTTGCCGTTGGCGGCAAGGCCGGCTTCCGTCACCGTCAGCGCCTCGGCGCGGGCGAAGTTGGCGGTCTGCTCGTAGACGATCTGGTACTTGTCCTTCAGCGGATCGAGCACATTGTGCACGCCCTTGTTGCGGTCGATCGCGGGACCCGCGCCCGGCTGGCCCTGCAGGTGGAACAGCTTGGCGCCATTGGGGAACGCCGCCACCACGGCCTGGGCTTCCGCCTCGCCGCCCTTGACATTATCGGCGCCGACATGGGCCAGAATGCCCTGGACACCGTCGACGCGGCGGTCGATCGTCACCACGGGAACGCCGGCCTTGACCGCTTCCTCGATGGCTGGCGCCAGCGCGTTCACGTCGAGCGGCGAGATGACGATGGCGTTGACCTTCTGCACCAGCGCCGCCTCGATGTCGGCGGTCTGCTTGGTGGCCGAGTTCTGGCCGTCGCTCTCGGTCAGGTTGACGCCTTGCGCCTGCGCTTCGGCCTTGATCTCGTTCAGCATGTGCACGAAGAACGGAAAGCCGAGACTGGGCACCGAGCCCAGTATGGTGAGTTTGTCCTCGGCGAAAGCCGAGCGTGCGGCGAGCATCATGGCGCCCGCGGCCACGGACGTCATCAGGAATTCGCGTCTGTTCATGGGTTCCTCCTCCACAGAAGCGCACGGCCCCTAAAAACCGGGACCGGTTTCAGGAAGGATCATGCGCCGGTTAAAGTGTTGGAGCATCCTCCTTGCGCCAAGAACGCATGCCGCTCCAGCTGACAGCCGCCTAAATTCCTCCAATCGGCGTCAACAAGAGGATGCTAACCCAGGGTCAACCATTTGTGCAACATCGATATAACAGCCAGGACAGCAACTTGTCGGAATTGTCTGAATTTTGGACTCTTCGGTCCGAAGGCCTTCTACGTCAGGAACGCCAAGGAGCGGCTCCAGAGCTGCGCGGCCGCCGTTGCATTGTAATCGGACAGTGCCGGGTCGGAAAAATAATGTCCCGCGTTTGGATAGCGGAAAACCTGCACATCCGCTCTCGCTGCCTCCGCGCTTTCCTGCCAGGCGCTGACGTCGGGCTCGGGGAACAGTGGATCGGTGTCCGCGACATGCAGTTGGATGGGCAAGCCGGGTCGTGTGTTGGCAGGCACGGTCGCCAAACCATGCAACAGCAGAACACCCGCTGCCAGCGGCCGCGACTCCCAGAATTCCGCCACCACGCCGGCTCCCATCGAGATCCCCGCCAGCACCGCATCGCCCGGCATCGCGGCCAGAGCCTCTCGCGCCTTCAGGCAGATGGCATCCCAGCCGATCCGCGCCTTGATCGCGAAACCTTCATCGAGATCATCCGTCGCCGCACCCTGATAGAGGTCTGGCAGTGCGACCGCATGGCCGCAGGCGCGAAGGCATTCCGCAAGATGACGCTCGATCGGGCGAAGGCCAAGAACCGAGTGAAACAGGATGATGTCCGTCATGCACCGGCCCCTAGGTCGCGCAGATCCAGTCATTTTTTACCTGCCGGGGCGTGCAGCCTCAAGGCACACCGCAGCGGCTTCCATTTTCCCGGTGCGCCACTACCTTTGGGACGGCTAGGCCGACGAAATGGAGACACCATATGAAGCCGCGCATCATCTGCCACATGCTTGCCTCGCTCGACGGCAGCCTTCATCCAAGCCGCTATACTGAAAGCCCCGACGGCAGCCGGGCGGAGTGGTCGGGCCTCTATGAAAAGATCCACAACGACCTCGAAGGTGACGCCTGGATCGTCGGCCGCGTCACCATGGCCGAGATGAGCAAGGCCGCCGCGCATCCGCCCGAGCATGTGGGCAAGGTCGATCGGCCGCATCATTTCGCGCGGCGCGACGCGGGCAGCTTTGCCGTGGCGCTCGATGCCTCGGGCAAGCTGCACTTCGCCAAACCCGATATCGGCGGCGACCATGTCGTGGTGCTGCTCGGGTATGATGTGGCCGACAGCCATCTGGCCGAGCTCGCCACTGACGGCGTGTCTTATATCGTGTCGCAAACGCCCGGCATCGATCTCGCCGCCATGCTGGACGTGCTTGCCCGTGAGCTCGGCATCCGCCGTCTGCTGCTCGAAGGCGGCGCCGGCATCAACGGCTCCTTCCTGGCGGCGGGGCTGGTCGATGAACTCAGCCTTCTCATTGCCCCCGCGCTCGACGCGCGGGCGGCAAACCAGGGCTTTGTCGAGTTCGGTGAAAGCGGCCTTGCCGACAAGGTGCGGTTGTCGCTCAAGGATTGCAAAGCCCTCGCGCATGGGCTCGTCCATTTGCGCTATGCCGTCACCCCTGGCTAAGGCCGCGTCTTGCGCGCCTCAGTATCGCATCGCGTCCAGATCGGCGATCAGCGTCGGGCCGGTCGGACGCCAGCCGAGCCGCGCCTGGGTCAGCGCGCTGGAGGCCGGCAGGTCCATGGGGGCGAACATCGCCATCCAGCCGAAATGCTCCGCCGCCTTTTCCGGCGCGATCGAAACCACCGGCAGGTTCAGTCCCCGGCCAAGCGCCTCGGCGATCGCGCGCACCTCGACGCCTTCCTCGCCGACGGCGTGATAGCGCGCGCCGGGCTGCCGCTTCTCCACCGCGAGCCGATAAAGACGCGCGGCGTCCGCGACATGGCCGGCCGAATAGCGGTTGCGGCCCTCGCCGACATAGGCCGAGGTGCCCTTCTGGCGCGCGATCTCGATGAGCGGCGAAATCAGCCCCTGCTTAAGGGTGTTGTGGACCTGCGGCAGGCGCATCACCGACAGGTTGATGCCCGCCTCCAGCAACGCATTCCCGGCGAGTTCCGAGGCGATGCGCGGATTGGGGTGATCGGGGTTGAAGACATCCTCGACGGCCAGTTGGCCATGGCCGGGACTGCCCATGCCGACGCCCGAGGTGATCACCAGCGGCCGGTCGGAGCCGGCGAGTGCCTGGCCGAGCGCGGCGATGACACGGCTGTCCTTTTCGCAATTCTCGGCGAACCGCGAAAAATCATGGTCGAACGCGGTGTGGATCACGGCTTCCGCCTCCGCCGCGCCGTCGCGCAGGCCTTGGGGATCCTCGAGGGTTCCGCGGTACACCTCGGCGCCGGCGGCGGCCAACGCCTCGGCACCGGCATCGGAGCGGGTGACGCCGACGACCTGATGGCCGGCCTGAAGAAGTTCGGGAACGATGGCCGAACCGATGAAACCGGTCGCGCCGGTTAAAAAGATACGCATGCAAAATCTCCTGCACAGTTGCCTGCGTACTATCGCTGCTCTATTATTCCATTAAAGTAGTGATCTTATCATGGTATAATGGCTAACAGGATGTCCAACACTTCCGCCGGTTCGCTCGCGGCATTCCTGAAAGACAGACGCACCCGGCTCGACCCATCTTCGTTCGGCTTTTCCGGGCGCAGGCGCACGCCGGGACTGCGCCGGGAAGAGGTCGCGCAACGCGCCAACATCAGCCCGACCTGGTACACATGGCTGGAACAGGGACGCGGCGGCGCGCCTTCGGCCGACGTGCTGAACCGGATCGCCAAGGGCCTGCTGCTGACCGAGGCCGAGCGCGAACATCTTTTCATGCTGGGGCTCGGGCGCCCGCCCGAGGTCCGCTACATCGGCGCCGACGGCGTCAGCCCCAGGCTGCAGCGCCTTATCGACACGCTCGAGGCAAGCCCGGCCCTGATCAAGACGGCGACCTGGGATGTCGTCGCCTGGAACCGCGCCGCGCAAGTCGTGATGACCGATTACAGCACCTTGCCCGCTGGCCAGCGCAACATCCTGCGGTTTATGTTCCTGAGCCCCACCATCCGCGCCAAGCAGCACGATTGGGAGAACCTCGCCCGTTTCGTGGTCGGCGCGTTCCGGGCCGATGCGGCGCGCGCCGGCGCTGTGTCAGAGGTCGCCCAACTGGTGGAGGAGCTTTGCAGCGCCAGCCCGGAATTCGACGCGCTGTGGCGGGAAAACGACGTGCTCAGCCATGGCGACGGGACAAAGCGCCTGAAGCATCCCGAACTCGGCGACATCGAGCTGGAATATTCAGCCTTCGCGGTGGATGGGCGGCCGGATCTGAGCCTGACCGTCTACAATCCGGTGGACAGCAAGGTCGCCGACCGGATCCGCGATCTCGCCCGGCGGCACAAGGAGCGAGAGGCGGACCTGTCGCGTTGACTCTGGATCCCATTGAACGGGCGTTCGCACACCCGTTCAGCTTGCGCAAGGTCGGCATCCACCCACACAAATTCTGATTGTCAGGCAATGCATTTGCACGGTTGGCCCGCCGCCAGCCGGCAGCGGGCCAGGCGCCGCTACTGGATGATCTTGACGATCTTGCGGGTGCTTGGATCCACGATCACGGTCCGGTTGTCGACCACGGTGTAGCGATACTTGACGTTGGGGACTTCGTGGAGTTCGACGGTATCGGGCAAGGCCGTGCCGACGTTGAGTTCCACGCCGGGAAGCTTGACCGAAGCCAGCGGCTGCTTATGCACATACTCCTTGATCACTGTTTCCTGCTCGGGCTGGATGACGACGTCCTCGGCAGCGGCTGCGCCGACACCTGCGAGCAACAGAACCGCGGCTACGGCGGCAAGATCTTTTTTCATGAGTACCTCCATCTGAAACCTGCACAGCGCAACATTGTCACCGCGCTGCCGGATCGAACTTCAGGCATGATTGAATGTTCCAGGCTTGGGCTTCGGTCCGGCCAGCACCGGACTTAGGTCCCATCGAAAAACGCAATAGTCCTGCCGGCGCCGCCGCCGGGAACGGCCGTCTTTCGCGCTCGTTGTTCGCTGCAAGTTCATCGCGGATACCTGACGGATGTCGGGCAGTACTGCGGGTGTGTTTTTTGCGAATTGGCGCAGCTACGTCCCTTCCTGCGCCAATAGGGTTCGCTCACTGCTTCAGGCGGTGAGCGAACCCTAAACCCTCGGCGTCAGCCGATAAGTGAGGAGGTTTAATGTTCAGCGACAAGGAAACCCGCCTTATGGAAGCGGCGCTGGTGATGGCGGTCCCGTTGTCGGCCTTGATCGCCGTCCTGCTCGTCAGCCTTACTTTGAACTGGTAGCAGCCCTGCTGCCTTTACCGCCAATCGTGGGGTCGAGTTGGCTATGGGACCACAGATCCGTCCATACAATCCCAATCCGTCCATACAATCCCAATCTGACCATGCTGGCCCAATCTGACTATGCTGGCTAGCCGCCAAAGGGAGGAGAATCGCGCCTTTGTCGCCGTGGAGCAAGGCGGACGGCACCGGCGCGCTTTCCGCTTTCGAGAAAGGAGCCCGGCCTGCTTTGGCGGAGGGCTCGGCACGTTGCGAGCAGGCCGGGCTATGCTCCGGCTGCCACACTTGGCGGAGGCTCGGGCCGGTGCAAAGGCAGGTTGTGCGTTTATCGCTCGACCCGCAACTCGGACTGAAGTCCTGCGAACCAGGCGCATTGGTCCCAAACATTGAACATAGTTTGCTGGCGCTCGTTGCCGAGAGGGACGCGTGAATTGGAGAAGAGCAATGCAGCTTGGTGAGATCATCGCCAACACCTTGGCCATCCTCTTGCTGGTCTGTTTTCTCGCCAGCACATTCTTCCTTTTCGGAAAGCCATTGTGGCCGGAGCAGCATGCCCGCATGATCATCATCGTGCCGGTTGACGCGATGGCGACAGCCTCGACCAGCCGCAGTGGCCCACCTGTGTTGCCAGGCACCTTCGACACCGGCCTTGCCCATCCAAGGCCGTCCTGATGGGCATCGGCGATGGTGAGCCGACCCTGGCCGGCGCTATCGAGCGCTGCTCGCGGCAAGCCTAGTCGAGCTTCTGGATGCGCCCTTTGTCGAGACGGAACACGCCATCGTTGCCGCCTTGTTGCTCGAAGTCGGTCTGCAGCTCATCCCAGATACCAAGATATCTGCCGCACTCGGCGCAACTGATCCGCGTCGATGGTGTCGCATCGGCCGGGATTTGCAGGCGGATGGTGCCGCAAAAAGGGCACTCCAATCGGTGATCGAGATATTCGCCAGGGCGCGTCTGTAATAGCCTGCGCACAGCTTCCTCCTGGATTTGGGTGGAAGCAGGATGATCGCTCCCAAGCGCCCACGTGTCTTCGCGTCGCGGACGGCCTTTGACAAGTTACGCCAGCCATTGGCGGGGTCAATAAACAAAGACATGACTGCCAATCACCAGCCCAATCCTGGAAGCGTGGCGGCCGCCGCATCTCCAGGCAGACGCCTGACCCCGGCAGCGAATACAGCTTCACGAACGGCCCGGAACCAAACCACCCGGCAGCGGTTTCCCAATGGAAGGGACCGCAAACCACGGAAGCAGCAATGGAACTTTTGACCTTGGAACTTGCCAGGGCGAGGCAGCGACTTAACCGGGCGGAACTCGCCCTTGAACGCGCAAACGCTATGCTGGACGAAGACTGTGGCGTCGGTATCAATCTGCGGCTTTGTGACAGGATAAGATCCGCGCAACAACGCGTCGGCGAAGCGAAGGCTCGTCTTGTGAAGCTCGACCGCGCCAGCACGGATTCAGTTCACTCCGGCTGAAGCTTACGCGCCACCGAGAGAGCTTCCCGCCCGGACCCTCGTTCAGGCAATCGCAAGCTCAGCCTTGATCCAAATCCACCGGCAGTGGCCTCGCAAGTCTCATATCTTGCGCCGGGAAGCGGTCGAGCGTTGGTCGCTGAGATGCGGGCGCCAGCCATGCACCCGGTCCCGCCCGGCGGCCTTGGCGCCGTAAAGCGCCTCGTCGGCGCGTCTCAGAAGATCGGCAATCTCCATCGCGGCGCCGTCCGCATCGAGGGTGCTCACCCCAATGCTGACCGTGACGATACCCTTTTCGCTGCCGGCATGCGCCATGGCAAGGTCGCGCACCTTGCTCCTGAGGGTCTCGGCGATGACGAAGGCGCCCCGGGCGTCGGTCTCCGGCAGGATGAGCGCGAACTCCTCGCCGCCGTAGCGGGCCGCCGCGTCGGCCGGACGGCGGGCAGTCGCCTGGATGCAGCGGCTCACGGCGCGCAGGCAATCATCGCCCGCCGGATGGCCGTAATGGTCGTTGAACCGCTTAAACCAGTCGACATCGATGATCACCAGGCTGAGCGGCGCCGCATTGCGCCTGGCGCGCGAGAATTCGCGCGCCAGCGCTTCATCGAAGGCGCGGCGCGTCCACAGTTCGGTCAGCCCGTCGCGGTGCGCCAGAAGGTTCAGCTTCTCGTTGACGGCCAGCAGTTCGGCCTCGACCTGCTTGGCCTCGGTGATGTCGGAAAACACGCTGAGGCTGCCGCCGTCGCCTGTCGGCCGGGTGCGTACGTCGAGCCAGCGGCCGTCGGCGAGCCGGACCTGGCGGTGGCTGACAAGCTTCTGCGAGGCCATGATGCCGTCGATCCAGCCCTCGACCGCGTCTGGCGGTGTGGTCCCCTCGCCGCGCGCCGCCGAGGCGCGCAGGATGTCGCGATAGTCGGCCCCGGGCACCCTCATCTCAGCCGTCTTAGGAAACATGGCGCGATACTGGTCGTTGCACAGCACCAGCCTGCCGTCCGGGTCGAACATCACCAGACCGTCGGCCATGTGTGTCAAGGCGTCTCCGAGCCGGACCCGACTTTCCGCCAGCTCGGTCTCGAGCTGCTTGCGCGCCGTGATGTCGCGATTGTGCGTGATCAGGCCGACGACGGCCCCGCTCCTGTCGCGAAAGGGCGCCTTCAAGGTCGCCAGCCAGCCTTCGGTTCCATCCTCGTGATGAAGGTGCTGTTCGATGGTGGACGAGACGCCCGACGCCAGCACGGCAAGCTCGTCCTCGCGGAAACCTTTCGCCGTCTCGCGCGGATAGAAGTCGAAGTCCGTCTTGCCGATCAGCGCCTTGGCGTCTGGCGCCTGCATCAGTTCGGCCGTTGCCGGATTGGCCGCGATGAACCGCCCGTCGAGGTCCTTGACGTTCAGGCAATCCGGCAGCGTCTCCACCACGGCCTTGTAGATGCGCCGCGACTGCAGCGCCTCGAGGCGCCGCCGCTCCTGGTAAAGCGTAAGCCCCGACAGCACCACCGAGACGAAGATGAGCAGGGAGGAAGGCAGCGCAACCTTCGGCAGGACTGTTTGCAGCACATCCCGCGGCAGGACGCTGAGGCCAAGCAGCGACGCCGCCGCTGCCGCCGCGCCGAGGGTCATGATGTCGACCATGGTGGGCCGGCGGCCCCTAAGGGCAAGGTTTCCGGCAACACCGACCAGCATGGCGGCCGCGATCCCCACCGCGCCGGCGAAGGCGCCGATGCCACCCTCGAAAGTCCGGAACGCACCGGCCATAACCCCGGCGACGACGCCGGCGACGGGACCGCCGAAGAAGCCGGCAACGGCAATCATCGTCGCCCTGAGATCGGCGAGCACGCCAGGCTGCAGCTGCATTGGTGTGAGCATCAGGATGATGGCTCCGGCGCCCATCAGCAGGCCGAAGGTCGCCGCCTTTGCGGCGGGCGCCCAGCGGTCCAGCCACACATGGGTGTGGATCCAGACCGACACGAACATCGCCACGACCGCCAGATTGGCCAGCAATTCGGACCAGGGCGAACCCATTGGGCGCCTTTCCTGTTACCGGGCTTTCGCCGTACCGCCTCCTCGATAGACCCTCAATGACAACAAAGTGTTACATCAGGGATTGCCTTTGGTCGAAGGAGCCAGGCCGTCGCGCCCCCCTCACCACCGCATCCCGTCGACAAAATCGATGAATGCCCGCAGCGGCGCTGGCGTCAGGCGGCGGCCGGGGTAGTAAAGGAACGGACCCGAGAATTCCTGCCACCAGGGCTCCAGCACGGGCTCGAGCCTGCCATCGTCGAAATAGGGGCGCAGCCAGTCCTCGAACAATGAGACGATACCGCCGCCGTCGACCGCCACGCTGACAGCGAGGTCCATCGCCGTGCCGGTGCTGACCAGCAGCGGGCCGGTCGGGTCGACGCTCACCGTCTCGCCGTTGCGTTCGAAATCCCAGGGCGGCATGGAGCCGCTGACGAAGCGGCCGCGCAGGCAGGCGTGATCGAGCAGGTCGCGTGGATGGCCGGGCCGGCCGCGCCGATCGAGATAGGCCGGTGCGGCGGCGGTGGCGAAGCGCTGCCGGCGGGGGCCAATCGGCACCGCGATCATGTCCTGCTCCAGCCGTTCGTCATAGCGGATGCCGGCATCGCAACCGCTCGCCAGTATGTCGACGAAACTGTCCTCGGCCGTTACTTCGACGCGGATGTCGGGATAGGCCGCGAGGAAGGGCGGCAGAAGGCGCGGCAGCACCAGTTTCGCCGCCACCGCCGGCACGTTGAGCCGTAGCGTGCCGGCCGGACGGCCGCGAAACCCGTTGACCACGTCGAGCGCCGCCTCGACCTCGCCGAGCGCGGGACCGAGCCGCTCCAGCAGGCGCGCGCCGGCTTCGGTGGGCGCGACGCTGCGCGTGGTGCGGTTGAGGAGCCGCACGCCGAGCCCGCTCTCCAGCCGTCGCACCGTCTCGCTCAGGCTGGAGGCGCTGAAGCCGGTCGTCCGCGCCGCCTGCCGAAACCCGCCGGCGCGCGCCACCGCCATGAATGCCTGGAGGTCACCCAGATCCGATGCCATTGTTCACCTTTCCGCACAGCCTGTGCCGATTGCGCCATATTATCGCGCGGGCGGGGACTGTCTATATCGAGCCGATCCAAAGGAGATCGAGACCCATGACCGACATCAGCAAGGCCGGAACTTTCAAGCTCGGCGACCGCACCGTGAAGCGCCTGGGCTATGGCGCCATGCAACTGGCCGGACCCGGCGTCTTCGGCCCGCCGAAGGACCGCGACGCGGCGATAGCCGTGCTGCGCGAGGCCGTTGTCAGCGGCGTCGACCATATCGACACATCGGATTTCTATGGTCCGCACGTTACCAACCAGATCATCCGCGAGGCGCTGCACCCCTATCCCGCGGACCTCACCATCGTCACCAAGATCAGTGCGCGGCGCGGCGCGGATGCTTCGTGGATCCCGGCGATGTCACCGCAGGAGCTGACGCAGGCCGTGCATGACAACCTGCGCAATCTCGGGGTGGATGCGATCGAGGTCGTGAACCTGCGCTCGATGCATGGCATCCACGGGCCCACCGAAGGCTCGCTCGAGCCGCAACTCGACACGCTCGCCGAACTGCAACGCCAAGGACTTGTGCGCCATATCGGCCTGAGCAACGTCACCCGCAAGCAGATCGCGCAGGGACGCGGCATGGCCGACATCGTCTGCGTGCAGAACCAATACAACATCGCGCATCGCCAGGATGACGCGCTGATCGACGAGCTTGCCGCCGACGGCATCGCCTATGTGCCGTTCTTCCCGCTCGGCGGCTTCACGCCGCTGCAGTCGAGCACGCTTGCCGACGTCGCGCAAAAGCTCGGCGCTACCCCCATGCAGGTGGCGCTCGCCTGGCTGTTGCAGCGCTCGCCCAACATCCTGCTTATCCCCGGCACCTCGTCGGTCGGGCATCTCAGGGAGAACCTGGCGGCGGCCGAGCTTAAGCTGCCGGCGGATGCCGTCCAGGTCTTGAACGGCATAGCAGGCGAGACCGAGCAGGCTGCGTGACGCGTCGAAAGGCCCCTTGCCGGATATACCATTGCTGTTTGGCCGCTTGCCGCCGGGGGCCTCGATGCGGCCTCGGCGGCAGCTTGCTAAGCTGACGCTGCCCATGGCATCTGTCCTATACCACGGATCGACCCAAGCAGCATGGCAGCACGACCACCACCGCCCGGCAGGCCGCCACCCGGCAAGCCACGCAGCGCCGGCCCTCCCGGCGTCAGCCTGAACCGCGCGCTCTCAAAACTCGGCCTGTGCTCGCGCACGCAGGGCGAGGCGCTGATCGCGCAAGGCCGCGTGCGCGTCGGCGGCAAGGTGGTGCGCGATGCCGCGCTGCGCGTCGACATGAACCGCGACAGGATCGTCGTCGATGGCGTCGAGGTGGTTGCCGAGCGCAAGGTCTATCTGATGGTGAACAAGCCGCGTGGGCTGGTCACCACTCGCCACGACCCGCTCGAGCGCGACACCGTCTATGCCTGTCTCGAAGGGCTCGACCTGCCCTTCGTTTCGCCGGTCGGCCGGCTGGACAAGGCCAGCGAAGGCCTGCTGCTGATGACCAACGACACACGCTTCGCCAACCGGCTGATGGACCCGGCCTCGCATCTGCCCAAGACCTATCACGTGCAGGTCGCCACGGTGCCGGATGAAACGCTGCTGGACAAACTCCGCGCGGGCGCCACCATCGACGGCGAGGCCTTGGCGGCCAATTCGATCGAATTCCTGCGCAGCGGCGGTCGCACGGCCTGGCTGGAGATCGTGCTCGACGAAGGCAAGAACCGCCACATCCGCCGCCTGCTCGCCGCTCACGGCATCGAGGTCAAGCGCCTGATCCGCGTCGCCATCGGCCGCCTGCCCCTCGGCGACCTCGCCAAGGGCGCCGCGCGGCACCTCACGCCGGAGGAACTGGCGCTGCTGGCGCAGTGAGTGGGCGACGAAGCCCACTATTCGACGTTGATGCTGACGACGGTCTGATGGGCATTGCCCATATAGGTGTGGACCGAAAACGTGACCTGGTCGCGCCCCTTGTATCCGGGGTTCGACCGGTAAAACCCCTTGATGCCGTCCACTTTGTGGGCATTGCATTTCCAGCGCTCGTTCGATTTGCTGAAACCGGTATAGAGCTTGGCATGCACGAGCCTGATCTTCCCGTGGCTTGGGCCCGCGACGATCCTGACATCGTTCGCGCCGGCACTGGAACAGTCGGCATTCAGGCTGGCATCCCTGAAAATATAGATCTCCTGTCCGGAGAGCGCCACCTTTCCATAGCTTTCCGCCGCCGCCGGCCAGGCGGCACATCCCAGAACCGCCAATGCCGTTATCGCACCTGTCGTCCGACGCTTCATTTCAACGATCCTCCTGCTTGTGCGATTTAGGGCAATTCCAGGAAAAGTGCGTAATGGTTTTCCGTCCGGAATTGCGTAAAACAAAGCGTTCGGGCGAGCACTACTCCACCTTGATGTTGGTGACGTATTTGAACGCGTCGCCGTCATAGGTGTGAACCGAGATCGTCACCTGATCCCAGCCCTTGAAGCCAGGGCTCGACCTGTAAAGCGCCTTGATGCCATTCACCTTGTGGGAATTGCATTTTGCCCGGTCGTTCGACTTGTTGTAATGCGTAAACACCCCGTCATGGACGAGTTTTACATTTCCGTGGCTTGGACCCGAGACCACCCTCACATCGTCCCTGCCCGCGCTGGAACAATCCACGTTCAGGCTCGCTCCGCCGAAGAAATAGACATCGCGGCCCGAAAGCGCTGTCTTTTGGGAGGTGAACATGCGGTTGGAAGCAGCCGCCGGACTAACCGCAAAAGCCAGAAGCGCCAGGCCGGCCATGATGCTTGTCGCGCGGTGAGACATGTTTTTTCCCCCGTTTCAGAAATTTCCCACCGGCGATTTTATGACGGCACAAATCCAGGCTCAAATCACGGAAACAGCCATACCAATCAATTCATGGTTATCAGAACAAAATCGAGTAAAGGCCCGGCGATCGCCCTTATCAACACTCTGCCGAATGAAATGGAGTATTCCTGTCGAAACAACGCCATGAAAATCGTCAAGCCATAAACTTTGCCAAGAACAGATTGCCGATTGCGCTGTTTGACACCTGCCGATGATTTCTCCCTCGCGCCGTCCAGGAGTCGCTCAGGCCCGAATAGACCATCGCACCCCCCTCTCCTGACAGAAAGCTGTCAGGAGGCCTGGGCTATGCATCGGCTGGGAAGCCCGGCCCGGGCTTCAGCGACCAAGGAACCTAAGCGATGAATTTCGTCTCAGTCCGCATCATCACATCGGATGTCCAGCGCCTCGTGCGCTTCTACGGTGAGGTCACCGGCATGCCGGTGACGGTCTATACCGAAGACTTCGCCGAACTGACGACGCCAGCCTGCACGCTGGCGATCGGCAGCACGCGCACCTTGATGCTGTTCGGCGGCGACATCGCCCGCCCCGCCGACAACCACACGGCCATCCTCGAATTCCGCGTCGGCGACGTCGATGCCGAATTCGCCCGGCTGTCGGACCTCATCAAGAGCACGACCGTGCAGCAGCCGACCACCATGCCCTGGGGGAACCGCTCGCTGCTGTTCCGCGACCCCGACGGCAATCTGGTGAATTTCTTCCAGCCCGTCAGCGCCGAGGCGATCCGGAAGTTTGACAGATAGAGACGGTCGGGATTGGCTAGGGTTTGGAATTGCCGAAGCCTCCCCGCGTTCGTCATCCCAGGGCGGAGCAGCCGCGAAAGCGGCGTCGCGGAGACCCTGGGATCCATGCCGCGATGCTGGCCGTGGAGTGCAGCGGAGCAGATTCCGCACCGTGGCCGCGCTCGGAGGTCGCGGCATGGATCCTCGGGTCTGCGCGGCGTCGCTACGCTCCTTGCTCCGCCCGTGGATGACGAAAAGACGGCGCTTCCGCGCCGAGCCGGTGCCCGCCCTACTTCCCGTTCCATTTGCGCACGACCGGCTCACCGAAATCATGCTCGTAGCCGAGCACGCTGATGCTGGCCGTGTCGAGCACGAACAGCGCCCCGCCTTCCGGCGGCAGGCCGAGCCAGCGGGCGGCCAGCACGCGCAGGAAGTGCGCGCTGGAAAAGATCAGTATGTCGGCATTGGCCTTGCGCAGGCGCTCGATGATCCCGTCGGCGCGGTTGCCGACATCGGCCGCCAGCTCGCCTTGCGGACAGCCGTCGCGAAACACGTTCCAGCCCGGCCGCTCGGCCAGGATCTCTTTCGTCGTGCGCCCTTCATAGGCGCCGTAGTCCCACTCCTGCAGATCGTCCATCTTGACGCTTGTCGCGCCAAAGCCGGCAAGCACGCTGGTGTTGTAGGCGCGCTGCGAGGGGCTCGACCAGACGGCTGAGAACGGTAGGCCTTTCAACCGCTCCGCAACACCCCGCGCGGCCGCCTCGCCGGCCGGCGTCAGCGGCATGTCGGTGCGCCCGGTATGCTGCCCCGAAAGGCTCCATGCCGTCTCGCCATGCCGGACCAGATGGATTTGGGGGAACGCACTGCTCATGGGGTACCTTTCGATGTCGGCGGCACCTTAGAGGACGATGCGGCAAAGGGGAATCCGGGGTACTGGCGAAACCTCGCCTGGCCCTGATTCCCGCCGCATTGGCACAATGATTGAGCGTGCGGCATAACTATCTCTGCTGGATAGTCATCAGGCACGACAGGCAACACCATCATGTACAAACATCTGCTCATCGCCACCGACGGTTCTGACCTGGCCGGCAAGGGTGTCGCCCAGGGCCTCACACTGGCCAAGGGCATCGGCGCCGCCGTCACCTTCGTTACCGTCTCGGAACAATTCCCGATCTTCGCCTGGGGCGGCGCCATGGCCGGCTATGCCGCCGGCGACGAACTGGTCACCTATCGGGAGGAAGCGCGCCGCTATGGCAAGGAAGTGCTCGACAAGTGCAAGGCATCCGCCGACGCCGCCGGCGTGTCCGCCACGCTGGTCCATGTCGAGGACAAAAGGCCGGCCGAAGCGATCCTGGAACTGTCGCGGGCGCAAGGCTGCGACCTGATCGTCATGGCCTCGCACGGCCGCCGGGGCCTCGGCAGGCTGCTTCTGGGCAGCCAGACGGCGGAAGTGCTGTCCTACACCGAGATCCCGGTGCTGGTGGTGCGGTAGCGGCCACAACCCGATATTTTCAAGCTGGCGCCATCGGTCAGCGCGGTTTCACCGGTGCGGCTTCATTCGCCAGGGCATATTCAACCCGTGGCGGATGCCCGAAGAGCTGTTTGTAGGCGCGGCTGAAAGCGGCTTCGGACTCGTAGCCGATGCGCAAGCCGATCTCACCCACGCGTGCGTCTCGCCTGGCCAGCAGATCGCGGGCCAGGCCCAGCCGCCATTCATTCTGGTAGCGCAGCGGCGAGCGCCCGACGAGCGCGGCGAAGCGCTCGCAGAAGCTGGAACGGGACATGCCGGCCTTGTCGGCCAGTTCATTGATGCTCCACCGCTGCAGCGGCCTTTCGTGAATGGCTTTCAGGGAACGGGCGATGCGTGCATCCGAAAGCCCGCCGAGCCAGCCCGTGGCGCGTCCTTCGTGGACCCAACTGCGCAAGGTGCGGATGACCATGAGATCGATGATGCGGGAAATCATCAAAGCCGCCCCGGGCTGGGCGTCGCTGGTTTCGACCATCAGGAAAGGCAGCATTCCATCGACCCACCCTGCCCCCTGGGCACGCTCGATATGGATGCATCGTGGCAAGGCGAAGATCATTCCCCGCAGGCTGTCAGGATCGAACCAGAAGCGGCAGGCGACGATCGCCACCTGCGGATGCGACGCCACCAGCCGCAACGCGCCGGGACCACGAGGCAGGAGCACGAGGTCGCCGGCCTCTATGACGACAGGGGCCTGATCCCCACTCTCCATGCGCAGCGCGCCGACGGTCACCACGACGATATGGGCTTGGCCCTCGTCGAGATCGAGTTGCTCCGCCTGTGCCAGCGCGCGTGAAAAAACCTCGTCGCCGGTAAGCCTGATCTGCGCCAGCACATGCGAGAGAAGGTCCCCGGAGACACCGGCACGCGGCCCTCCATCCGGAAGAATGGTCAAATTTTCAGGCGATTCCATCATGGATGCGGCCGGCCGGCTCCCCTACATTCTTTACGACGATAACGCATTTTCGTGCTGATTATGCGCCGTTTTTTCGTTGGATCAAAACCAATCCCGCAGCCAAGGCTGCGAGAACGGGCTGTTCCAATCATCCAACCCGGCGGGCGTGATTCCAAATCGATCAAGCGGATCAATCACCGTCCAACAACAAGACAGGAAATTCCAATGAGCACTCAAACCATCCAGGCGCCCGGCGCCGCATCGCAGTGGCTGAAATCCTATTATTTCCTCCGGGCCGGCTTTTCGGTCGCCTGGGTGGCGGCGGCCTTCACCCTTGGCAAAAGCGTGCCGCCGGTCGCGGCGCTACTCCTGGTCGCCTATCCCTTGTGGGACGCTATCGCCAATATTCTGGACGCGCAGCGCAGCGGCGGCCTGAAAGCCAATCCCAGCCAGGCGCTCAACGCTGCGGTCAGCACGATCACGGCCATTGCCGTCGTCATCGCACTTGAGCAGGGCCCGCACGCGGTTCTGGCGGTGTTCGGTGCGTGGGCGGTTCTCGCCGGCCTGTTCCAGCTTGCGACCGGCGTGCGCCGTTGGCGGGCAGGCGCGCAATGGGCGATGGTGCTGAGCGGTGCGCAGTCAGCGCTGGCCGGTAGCTTCTTCATCAAACAGGCAATCGGCACCGCGACGCCTGGCATCACCGACATCGCGCCCTATGCCGCGTTCGGCGCCTTCTATTTCCTCGTCTCGGCCGTATGGCTGGCCGTCACGCAGGCACGCAAGCCCACGTAAAGGCCTGGGACTGGTTGCCGCGGCGGCCTTCGCTCAAACCACTTCCAGCACCTTGCCCGTGTCGTGCTGGCGCACGAAATCGACGCGGCCGCCGTCCCAGTGGTAGCTGTAGTGGCGGCCCTGAACCGGGACACCGATGGCGTCGGGCCAGAAGATGCCGATGCACTCCCCATCGGGCATGCGCACGCTGTTCCACACCAGCCCGTCGCTGCCGGCGGCCCGCAGCGCCCGCCCTTCCGCCTGCGACGCCGTGTAGTCGTCGGGATCGAGCACGCCGGGCACGGCGTTGACGTCGTCGAGGTCGCGATCGACGCTGCCGATCAGCACGCGGAAATCGGCCGTCCAGCCGGGCGCCTCGTTGGTGGCACGCATGAATTTCTGATGATGGTGGATGGTTTCGGCCAGCGCCACGTCCTCGCTGTCGCCGGCGTAGTAAATGCCGTAGCTGCCGTCCGAAAAACGGCCGGGCCGAAGGACGGAACAATGCACGAAAGGTGCCATGACGAAGCTGGCGCCAGGACCGGAAACCCGCCTTGCGGCCGGCACCTTGCCGAGATCGCCAAGCTCCAGCCGGATGCGCGGGTTGGTCTTCTCCTCGACGGCGGCGAGCGCCTCCCAGTCGCGCGGATCGGCGATGTCCTCGAACAGATCGATCGGCGGATGGATGGAGCGGATGATGCGATAGGTCTGGGGCCAGTGGACGCGGCGCCGGACCGCGAGCCCACTCACCATGCACCACGCTCCGCGTCGAGCCATTCGCGCATCGCCGCGAGATCGGAAATGTCGCCGCGCAGCATCACGTCGAGCGCCGACTGCCCGCCAAAGGTGGCATTGGGCTTGCGTATCCAGGCATAGCCGCGCGCCGGCTCGGTGAAGAGGTAGCGCAGCCCCTTGTGGATGCCCATCAGATGCGCCATGCGGGTGCGCAGGTCGCGGTCGATCCGGCCGATGCCACCCTCCTTCCAGCGCGCCCAGGTGCGCGCCGAAATGCCGCCAAGCAGGACGCAGGCCTCGAAGTCGGTGAGGTTCCAGGCCTTGAACAGGTTGACCGTGGTGCGCGCCAAAGCGCCTGCCTCTTCATCCGAAATGGCTGAGCCGACAGTGGCCGGTGTGGCGGTGATGGCTTGAAGCTGCATGTTTAGACCTCGCTAATTGGCAGATATATAGCATGTATATGCCAATTGGCAAGGCGGGGAGCCATTGCCAGTGAAGACCGCACTGATGGCGATTAGATGGTCCGAACAATATTGCATCAACAATTACGGTCGAATTTCCCGGTAGTTGGATTTCCAACTAAGGTCGCGCGTGCCCCTAAACGGTCCTTGGCGCGGTTCCGCGACCCGTGACAAACCGCAAGATCGGTCGAGCGCGTCATGTCCGCATACGCTTTAGCTGGTGCTGCCACGGAGAACGGAATGATGAAGGCGGCGCTTCAAAACTACCATGCCCGGATGCAGAGAGTGTTGGATCATATCGACCAGCATTTGAACGGCAATCTGGACCTGGATGCTTTGAGCGGCATCGCGGCATTTTCCAAATACCATTTCCACCGGCAGTTCACGGCGACCTTCGGGCTGTCCGTGCATCGCTATGTCCAGCTTGCCCGCATGAAGCGCGCTTCATACCGGCTGGCCTTCAGGGATGCCGAAAGCGTCACGGACATAGCGATGGATGCCGGTTACGATGCACCGGACGCCTTCGCCCGCGCCTTTCGGCAACGGTTCGGGCAGTCTCCTTCATCGTTCCGGAAGTCGCCCGACTGGGCACCGTGGCTTGCGGCCTTCGGGCCTATGGACAATGCAAGGAGCAAGCTCATGCACATTACCTATGACCACGACGACGTGACGATCCGCGATGTGCCCCCGACGCCGGTGGCGATCATGGAACATCGAGGCGACCGGGCGACACTCGGCGACACCATCCAGCGGTTCATCGCCTGGCGCAAGGCCGCCGGCCTGTCACCGGAGACGAGCCCGACCTTCAACGTCTTCCGTTCCGAGAGGATCCCCGCCAACCCAGCCGATTACAGCATGGACCTGTGTGTCGGGACTGACCTGCCGATCGACGCTGATGACGGGCAGATGATGGCTGGCGTGATCCCCGGCGGACGCTGCGCGGTGTTGCGCGTCGTCCACAATACCAACAACCTGGAGCCAGCCGCGCTCTACCTTTATCGCGACTGGCTTCCTGCCAGCGGCGAGGAAGCGCGTGACTTCCCGATCTATTGCCAACGGCACTTTTCGATGTTCCCGAATGTGCCGGTGCCTGATGTGGTCTGCGAATTGTTTCTGCCGCTGAAATAGGGCCTTCTGACGGGACCTGTCCCTTCTGACCGGGCCGGCGTTGCGCCGGCCCGAAAGTCCTGCACTACTCCGCCGCCTCGTACCCCGCGATGCCCTTGATCTCGAGGAAATCCTCGAGCCCGTATTCGGCGTATTCGCGGCCGTTGCCCGACTGCTTGTAGCCGCCGAAGGGCAGGCCGGCGTCCCATTGGGGATAGTTGATGTAGACATTGCCCGAGCGCATGCGGGCCGCGACCTCGCGCGCCTTCTGTAGGTCCTTGGCCTGGATGTAGGAGGCAAGGCCGTAGACGGTGTCGTTGGCCTGCTCGACAGCCTGCTCGACCGTGTCGTAGGGCAGGATCGCCAACACCGGCCCGAAAACCTCCTCGCGCGCGATGCGCATGTCGTGGGTGACGTCGGCGAACACGGTCGGCCTGACATAGTAGCCGCGATTGAGTTCGGCAGGGCGGCCGGGGCCGCCGGCGACCAGCCTGGCACCCTCGTCGATGCCGCTCTGGATCAGGTCCTGGATCTTGTCGAACTGGACCTGGCTGACGACTGGGCCGAGCTTGGTGTTGGCGCCGTCGGCCGGACCGACCGTGAACCTTTCCGCCGCCGTCCTGGCATATCCCGCGGCCTCGTCGTGGCGGTCGCGCGGCACGAACATGCGCGTCGGCGCGTTGCAGGACTGGCCGCTGTTGCTGAAGCAGCCGGCGACGCCCTTGCTAACGGCGGTGGCGAGGTCGACATCCGGGAACAGGATGTTGGCCGACTTGCCGCCAAGCTCCTGATGCACGCGCTTGACGGTGTCGGCGGCAGCCTTGGCCACCAATATGCCTGCCCGGGTCGAACCGGTGAACGACATCATGTCGATGTCGGGATGGCTGGACAGCGCCTGGCCGACGCCAGGGCCGTCGCCATTGACGAGGTTGAACACGCCCTTCGGCACGCCGGCCTCGTCGATGATCTCGGCGAAGATGATGGCGTTGAGCGGCGCGATTTCCGACGGCTTCAGCACCATGGTGCAGCCGGCGGCGAGTGCCGGACCGACCTTGCAGGTGATCTGGTTCAGCGGCCAGTTCCAGGGCGTGATCAGGCCGACGACGCCGATCGGCTCCTTGACCACGAGATGGTTGCCCTTGACGTGGCGGAACTGGAAATTCTTCAGCGTCTCGGCCATTTTGGCCAGATGCGCCAGGCCGATGCCGACCTGGCTGTCGAGCGCCATCTGGCGCGGCGCGCCCATCTCGCGCGACACGGCGACCGCCAGGTCCTTGCTGCGCTTCTTGTAGACCTCGATGACGCGGTTGAGGATGTCGAGGCGCTCCTCGACCGAGGTGAAGCCATATGTGTTGAAGGCGCGCTTGGCGGCGGCCACCGCCTTATCGACATCGGCCCTGGAGCCGAGCGAAATCCGCGCGAAAGCGTCCTCGTTCGATGGATCGATGACGTCGAGCGTGTTGGGCACGACAGGATCGACCCACGCGCCATCGATGTAGAACTGCAGATCGTGTGACATGGTCTCTCCTTGGGGTGCCGCATGGCCGGTCAGGCCGTGATATCTGGCTAGAAATAACGATGCGCAAACGGCGCTGTCAAACGCAACCCCCGAACTGGTTGAGCCAACGCGGCAGTGGTTGAGCCAGAGGGCTGGACCAGCGATGAGCGGACTATAGCAGCGTATGCCCGGCTTCGCCCAGCAAACCTCTTGCCGCAGGCTCGTCAGCCGCTTTCACCAGCAGGTGATCGCCATCGAAAGTCGATACCAGGAAGATGCCCAAACCGTTTTCCGACAGCGGCCTGATGACGGACAGCACGATGCCGGTTTCGTCGAACGCGAACGGCCCCTGCAATTTGAAGGCGACCCAGTCGCGGTCATGCTTGACGGCATCGGGCACGCGATCCTGAAGGCAGGTGATCGAGAGCTCGTCGTCGGTCCTGGTGATGCTGACGAAACCTGGTCCGTCCGCCCAGCCAGGGATGCCGTCAGCGGCCTGAAGCCGCGAAATCGCGTAGAGCCCGGACAGTTGCTTCAGCGTTATCCTCGCAGCCATCGTCGCGCTCCGATCGTCATGCCAACCTCTTGCTCATATAGACCGTCACGCCATTCATGAACGGCTCTTCCCGGTCGACCGTATAGCCGTGCCGCTTGTAGAGCGACACGTTGGCTTCGAAGGCGCCGTTGGTCAACAGGCGAAGCTCGTTGCGGCCCGCCTCGCGCGCCTTGATTTCCGCACGCTCCAGCAGGAGCCGGCCGATACCCCTGCCCTGCGCTCCCGGCGCGACGCAGACGTTCTCGATCCACAGGTGATCGTCGGCCAGCGTGGTCTCGATCATGCCGACGATGCGGCCGTCCTCGACGGCGAGGTCGAACGGATGCTCGGCGACGGCCTTTTCGTAGTCGGCGCGCATCGGCAGCGGCTCGCGGCCGATCACCGGCACCCATTTGGCATAGGCGGCACGCACGATGTCGCGGATGGCGGCGGCATCGGCGGGTTCGGCCGGCCGAAACCGGATGGCGGACTCGATGGTCATGACAGTGCTCCAGGCATGAAAAACCCCGCCGGCTGTTGTCGCGGGCGGGGCTGGAAACGAGCGAAGCGGATTTATCCTGCCGGCCTTTGTCGTCGCGCAATCAGCGTGCCGCTCCACGCTGGGCGGAAGCGGCGTCGCTTGGCGATGACGGGCGCGGGAACGAACATCGCGGCAAGCTGGAGCAGCAACGTTCCCGCGTCAAGACAACGCCTCGGCCTGTCATTGGGCCAAACCGTCGGCAACGCCTTGGCCTGATACGGCTGGGACCCTCAGCGATCGATCCTCGCCGCCTGTTGCGGGGAGTATCGTTCTCCCTGGACGGCAATCGCGGAGACCGCGTTCTCGATATCGCGAAGATCGTCCGCGGTCAGGGCAACGGCGAGAGATCCGATGTTTTCCTCAAGGCGGTTTAGCTTGGTCGTGCCTGGGATGGGAACGATCCAGGGCTTGCGCGCCAGCAGCCAGGCAAGCGCGACCTGTGCCGATGTCGCGTTCTTGTCAGCCGCGATCGCGACGATGGCGTCGACCAGTGCCTGGTTTGCCTGGCGGGCTTCCTCCGTGAACCGCGGAACGCTGTTGCGGAAATCGTTGGCATCGAACGTCGTCCCGGCGTTGATGGCGCCGGTGAGGAAACCCTTGCCCAGCGGACTGAAAGGCACGAAGCCGATTCCCAGTTCCTCGAGGACCGGCAGGATCGCCTCCTCGGGTTCACGCCACCAGAGTGAATATTCGCTCTGAAGCGCGGCGACCGGCTGCACCGCATGAGCGCGGCGGATGGTGCGCACGCCCGCTTCCGAGAGGCCGAAATGCTTCACCTTGCCTTGGCTGATCAAGTCCTTCACCACGCCAGCCACCTCTTCGATCGGCACGACCGGATCGACCCGATGCTGGTAGAGAAGATCGATGTAGTCCGTCCTCAGCCGCTTGAGAGAGGCCTCGACGACGTCGCGAATATGCTGCGGCCGGCTGTCCATGCCCTGATGTCCGGCCGCACCGGCGATGTCGATGCCGAATTTGGTGGCGATCACCACCTGGTCGCGGATTGGCTGCAACGCCTCGCCGACGACCTCTTCGTTCCTGAACGGTCCGTAGACCTCCGCCGTGTCGAAGAAGGTGACACCGCGCTCGAATGCCGCCCGGATCAGACGGACCGCATCCGGCGTCTCCATCGGCTGCCCGTAGGACTGGCTCATGCCCATGCAGCCAAGGCCGATGGCCGAGACTTCGAGGCCGCTGTTTCCAAGTGTGCGCTTTTGCATCGTCAGTGTCCCTTCTTCTCGGCGTCGGCCTGTTCGAAGACGTTGCGGGCGATGCCGATCGCGGTGCTTGCCGGCGGCCATCCAGCATAGAAGGCAAGATGCGTGATGGCCTCGATGAGCTCGTCAGGGGTTACGCCATTCTCGAGCGCCCGCTTCATGTGGAACGGCATCTCGTTGATCCGGTAGCCCGAGACCAGGCTGGCGACGGTGACCAGGCTGCGGTCGCGCGGCGAGAGGCCGGGGCGTTTCCAGACGTCGCCGAAAAGCACCTCGTCGGTATAGGTGCCGAGTGCTGGAGCGATGTCGGAAAACGGGCTTTTGGGAGGCGCTGGGGCATCGGTCATGAGGGTCTCCTTCTTGTGCTATCGGTGGGTGCGCGGCCTGGTCGGTCAAATCCCGTATTGTTCGTCGGTGACATGCTCCATCCAGTCGACGACCTTGCCGTCGAGCGCTTCGGCAATGGCGATATGGCTCATCGCCGTTGTCGGCGACGCCCCATGCCAATGCTTTTCGCCCGGCGCGAACCAGATGATGTCGCCGGGACGGATCTGTTGGATCGGCCCGCCTTCGCATTGCACCAGACCGGCGCCCGACAGAACGATAAGCGTCTGGCCGAGCGGGTGCGTGTGCCAGGCCGTGCGCGCGCCGGGCTCGAAGGTCACGGTGGCCCCGCCGACGCGCGCGAGGTCGCTGCCCTTGAAGGGTGCATCGATGCGCACCGCCCCGGTGAAATATTCGGCGGGCCCCTTCGCCGAGGGCTGCGAGCCGCTTCGTGTGATCTCCACGTTTTCCGTCCTTTCGTCATGCCGGGAGGACATTGCCGCCAGGCCAGGAGCGCCGGCTTGTTGGGCCGATTGCGTTCTATTTAGGGGCTGCGATGGTCATGAGTAGCTGCTATATCCGGCATGTACTTATGAGAGAAATTCATCAATGCCACGCGACAATCTGAATGAGTTGACCGCCTTCCTCGCCGTCGCGCGCGAGAAGAGCTTCACCAGGGCGGCGGCCAAGCTTGGCGTATCCCAATCGGCGCTCAGCCATGCCTTGCGCACGTTGGAAGAGCGGCTGGGCGTACGGCTTTTGACCCGCACCACGCGCAGTGTCTCGCCGACCGAAGCCGGCGAACGCCTGGCCCGCACCGTCGGACCGAGGCTCGACGAGATCGAGAGTGAGCTCGCCGCCTTGAGCGCATTGCGAGAAAAGCCCGCCGGAACCATCCGCATCACCGCCGGCGAACATTCGGCCAACACGGTCCTATGGCCGGCCATTGCCCGGCTGTTGCCGCAATATCCCGACATCCGGATCGAGATCGTCGTCGACTACGGCCTGACCGACATCGTCGCCGGGCGTTACGACGCCGGCGTACGGCTGGGCGAACAGGTGGCGCGCGACATGATCGCGGTGCGCATCGGGCCGGACATGCGCATGGCGGTGGTCGGATCTCCGGCCTATTTCGCAAGCCGGCCGAAGCCGCGCACGCCGCAGGACCTGACCGATCACAATTGCATCAACCTGCGCCTGCCGACCCATGGCGGGCTCTATGCCTGGGAATTCGAGAAGGCCGGACGCGAGCTGAAGGTGCGCGTCGACGGCCAGTTGATCTTCAACACGGCGGGGCTGCGCATGAATGCCGTGTTGGCCGGCGTCGGCCTCGCCTATCTCCCGGAGGATCAAGTGACGGCGCATCTCGCCGATGGCCGTTTGTTGCGGCTCATGGCCGACTGGTGCCCGCCGTTTCCCGGCTACCACCTCTACTATCCCAGCCGCCGCCAGGCGACGCCCGCCTTTACGCTGCTGGTTGATGCGCTGCGTTATCGCGGCTAGCCTACGGGTCCAGGAACCAATTCAGCCGGACAGCGTTCACGGTGGTTAAATGGAACCTTGCGCATGACGGACCTGTCGAACAGTTCGACACTCGATCTATCCCATCAAATCCTCGATAATCTTCCTGTCGCCATCTACACGACCGATAGCGAAGGCAGGATCACCTATTTCAACCGGGCCGCGGCCGATTTTGCCGGGCGCGAGCCCGAGCTCGGAAAAGACCAGTGGTGCGTAACGCACAAGCTGTTCACGACCGACGGGCAGGTGTTGCCGCACGACCAATGCCCGATGGCCGTTGCGTTGCGGGAGAACCGGCCGGTCAGAAACCAGTCGGCCATCTCGCAGCGTCCCGACGGCACGCGCGTGCCCTTCCTTCCCTATCCCACGCCGCTCCATGACGACCAAGGCAGGCTGGTCGGGGCCGTCAACATGCTGTTCGACCTCACCGACCGGCATCTTGCCGACGAGGCCAGGCATCATCTGTCGGCCATCGTGGAATCCTCCTTCGATGCAATCGTCAGCAAGGATTTGAACGGCGTCATCAAGAGCTGGAACTCAGGCGCCCAGCGCCTGTTCGGTTACACCGCCGACGAAGCGGTCGGCAGGTCCGTGACGATGCTGATACCCGATGACCACCTGGACGAGGAGCCGCGCATATTGGAGCGCATCCGCAAAGGCGAGCGGGTCGAGACCTACGAGACCATCCGCCGCCGCAAGGACGGCAGCCTAGTGCCCGTATCCCTGACGATCTCGCCCGTACGCAATGCCGTCGGCCGGATCATCGGCGCCTCCAAGATCGCCCGCGACATCTCGATAGCCAAGGAGAGCGAATATCGCATCCGCATGCTGATGCGCGAGGTCAACCATCGGGTCAAGAACCAGTATTCCGTCATCATCTCTATGATCCGCGAGACCAGCAAGAGGTCCTCGACACCGGCGGAGTTCGAACGCCAGGTGCGCGAGCGCATCATGGCGCTGTCGCTCTCGCACGACCTGCTGGTGTCCGGCGACTGGCGAGGCGCGACGATTTTCGAGCTGCTCCTGGCACAAGCCAAACCGTTCGGCAACGAGGAACGGATTTCCATGGCTGGCCCTTCCCTGACGCTGAACCCCAATGCCGTCCAGTATCTCGGCATCGCCTTTCATGAACTGGCGACCAACTCCGCCAAATATGGCGTGCTTTCGGCCGCCGAGGGAACGATATCGGTGCAATGGAAGGTGAGCCAGGCAGGCGCCCTGAAACGGTTCCAGCTGATCTGGAAAGAGCGCGATGGTCCTCAGGTGCAGAACATCGGCCATGGCGGTTTCGGCACCGTCGTGCTCCAGCGCGTCGCTCCAGCAGCTGTAAGTGGCACCGGCATTCTCGAATATGACAGCCACGGCGTCACCTGGACCCTTGAAGCCCCCTTGTCGCAGCTCGAAGCCTCGGTCGACAGCGAGCACGTCGACCCACAGGCGATCGACGAGGTGATCGGCGGACCGGAATTCGAAGTCCTTCCCTGATGCCGCACTCGCATTCCGGCATCTCCGCTCTATGTCTTCCCCGAACAAGCATTTCTCGCCGTCCGGAACAGTCGTGGAAGACATGCGGTTGGCAAAGCACCGGAGCATGCTATGACCGATGAAGATCTTGCCAATAGCTATCGTGGTTACATCGCCTGCCTCAACGCCCAGGACTGGCGGAGCCTAGACCGCTTCGTACACCAGGAGGTGCACTACAATGGCGACCGGGTCGGCCTGTCGGGTTACCGCGACATGCTGGAGCGGGATTTTCGCGAAATTCCCGATCTCTATTTCGACATCCAGCTGCTGATCGCCGATACGCCCTTCATAGCGAGCCGCCTTCAATTCAACTGCACGCCGAAGGAAATTTTTCTCGGCCTGCCGGTCAACGGCAGGAAAGTGTCCTTCAGCGAGAACGTCTTCTACGAGTTTCTCGACGGCAGGATCAGGCACGTCTGGTCGGTGATCGACAAGGCGGCGATCGAAGCGCAGCTTTAGGCCGGCCCCTTCCTCAGCTTTCGAGGCGCGGCCAAGACCGTTCGTAAAAATCGATCATTCTAACGAAAATAATTCGTTGGAAAGATTAGTCTTGGAATGACATTTCTCCGGCATCCTCGCACGGAGAATTGCATTGTCGTCCCTGACCCACGCCGCGAACGGTATTCCGAAGGGCCTGATTTCCGCCGAGCTGGCGCAGGGTCGCAAGCGCCTCGATTTCGTGAGGAACGGCATCATTCCCGGCATCGTGCTGGTGGCGATGATCACGGCCGTCGCCTTCTCGGCCCGCAATGTCTCCGGTTTTGCCCTGTTCAGCCCGATGATCCTGGCCGTCGTCGCTGGCATGGTCTATTCCAACGTGCTCGGCACACCGGTGCACGCGAAGGCGGGCATCGCCTTTTCGCAAAAGCGCCTGCTGCGCTTCGCCATCGTGCTGCTCGGCTTCCAGCTGACGCTTGGCCAGGTCGTCTCGATCGGCGCCGGCGGCGTCGGCATCGTCGCACTGACCCTTGGCGCCACCTTCGTCTTCACCATCACGCTCGGCCGGCTGATCGGCGTCGACGCCAAGCTCACCCAGTTGATCGCCGCCGGCACCTCGATCTGCGGTGCCTCGGCGATCGTCGCCACCAACATCGTCACCGATGCGCGCGACGAGGACGTCACCTATGCCGTCGCCTCGATCACCTTGTTCGGCACCATCGCCATGCTCGGCTTCCCGCTGCTAGCGCCGCTGCTCGGCCTCGACCAGCACGCCTTCGGACTGTGGGCCGGCGCCTCCATCCATGAGGTGGCGCAAGTCATCGGCGCCGGTTTCCAGAACGGCACCCAATCCGGCGAGATCGCCACCGTCGCCAAGCTGACCCGCGTCGCCATGCTTGCGCCGATGGTCATCGCGCTCGGCCTGATGGCGCGCCGCAAAAGTGACGACCAGTCGGCTGCACGCCCGCCCATGCCGTGGTTCGTCGCCGCCTTTGTCGCCGTCGTGGCATTGAACAGCCTGGTTACGATACCAGCCGAAGTGAAGCAGGCGGTAGTGCTGGCCACCACCATCATGCTCACCATGGGGCTGGCCGCCATGGGCCTGCAGGCGGACATTTCGCAACTGCGCTCGCGCGGCCTGCGCCCGCTGGCGCTCGCCTTCTGCGCCTTCCTGTTCATCGGCGGCTTCAGCCTGATGCTGGTGAAGGTCTCAGGGTAACTAATCCTGGAACGAACTCGCCGCGACATAGATCGCCGCCAGCGCCTCGATGCCGGCCTGGTCGGCACTGTCGAAGCGGCCGGGCAGCGGGCTGTCGAGATCGAGCACGCCGAAAACGCCCTCCTCGTCCACAAGCAGCACGACCAGCTCGGAGCGCGAGGCGGCGTCGCAGGCGATGTGGCCGGGGAAATCATGCACGTCCTTGATCAGCATCGAGGTGCCGAGCTCGACCGCCGTTCCGCATACGCCTTGGCCGACGGCAATGCGCACGCAGGCCGGCTTGCCCTGGAAGGGTCCCAGCACCAACTCTTCGTCCGACGCCAGGAAATAGAAGCCGGCCCAGTTGAGGTCGGGCACCATCTGGAAGATCAGCGCCGCGGTGTTGGCGGCGTTGGCGATCGAATCGTGCTCGCCCTCGAGCAGCGCCTTCAATTGCTTGGCAAGGTCGCGGTAGAACGCGGCCTTGTCTGAGATATCGATGGCCTGGGCCGCGAACATGATTTGTCTCCAAACTGGGAATCGCGGTTCCGTTTCCGCAAACCCTGCACCAAACGACCACCGGACCATCCTAGGCAATTCCAGGAAAATGCGAAACGGTTTTCCGTTCGAAATTCTGTCCGTTGGCGCCTTGGCGCTATCTCCATTCCCGGCGCAAGATTTGATTCCGGCGGGAGAAAAATTTCAAAAGTATTATTTCGAAGCGCGGTCTCCTGACGCCGACAAGGAGGCCAAATTATTCGAAAGATTGAATTTTTCCTTCCGCGCGCCTATTTATCGAGAAGTTCATTTTCACGATTTCACGCGCGAAGGAGATTTCTTCAATGGCCGACGGCAATCAGACGATCATGCAAAAAGCTGAAGCCCGCTTTGTCGACAAGCAGAAGAAAACCGCGGAGCGCAACAAGGCAACCGCCGAATACATGTCCGAGGCGAGGGCCAGGGAGATCAAGACGGCAAGGCTGAGGGAATTGCGCCTGGCCAAGGAAGAAGCCGATCGCGTGGCAGAAGCGCTGAACCCGGCGCCGAAAAAGAAGCGTGTGGCCAAGAAGGCATAGAGTCACTCCAAGGACGTGAGCGGTCTTCCGCTGGGCTTGCACCAAGTCAAGGAATGCGGCGGCTCAAGCCACGTCTGACGTTCCAGCCATGCAATGATCCTGCCGACCAAGGGCAAGAGCGTCCAGCTCCACACCGCGGCGCGTTCCCTTTCACCTGCCTTTCGGCCTCGAAGATGCGAAACGTCGCGGCCGCGCGCGAAATAGCGGATGGTACCGAGGAACCCTGATCTGGCCATTTTCCTCTTGATCGGTCCCCCGTTCTGGCCTAGCCTTCAAGTTGAGAAAAGGTTTTTCCAGACAGTCCCGATGGGGTTCGGCCGTTGGCCGGGCTTTATTTCGGTCGGTAAGGGAAAACCTTTTCCCAACCAAGGATTTTTGCCGCGATGGCATCGGACGATCAGCCAGTTCCGGTCTTTCCCAAACCCGTCACCTTGCGTGACGTGGCCGCGCGGGCCGGCGTCAGCGTTGCCACCGCATCCAAGGCGCTCAACGACCAGGGGCGCATGACCGCCGAGACCCGCGAGCGCATTCGCGAGACGGCGCGCAGCCTTGGCTTCCGGCCTAACAGCCTGGCGCAGAGCTTGCTGAGGCGCCGCTCCTTCACTGTCGGCCTGCTCACCAACGACACCTATGGCCGATTCTCGCTGCCGCTGATGTCGGGCATTTCGGATGCGCTGGTCGATGCCGGCGTTTCGGTGTTCCTGTGCAATGTCGAGGAGGATCCCCGCCTCGGCCAGCTCCATGTCGAGGCCATGCTCGACAAGCGCGTCGACGGCATCATCGCCACCGGCAAGCGCATCGACCGCCATCTGCCCATCGATCTCGCCAATTTGCGCATCCCGGTGATCTACGCCTTCACCCAGCCCGATCCCGACGCCGTCGCCTTCGTTTCCGACGATGCCGGGGGGGCGCGGCTGGCCGTCGAGCATTTCTGCCGGCTCGGCCGCAAGCGCATCGCCCATGTCACCGGCCCGGCCAGCTTTGCCGTGGTGCATGAACGGGCGCTGGCCTATCGCGCCGCGCTGATCGAGAACGGCCTGCCCGTCATCGAACCCATGCTCGGCGCCTGGTCGGAAGCCTGGGGACATGAGGCGGTGACGATCCTTTTCGATGGCGGGGGAGAAAAGCCAGACGCCGTCTTCTGCGGCAACGACCAGATCGCGCGCGGCGTCATCGATGCCCTGCGCGAGCGTGGCTTGAGCGTTCCCGGCGATGTCGGCGTCATCGGCTTCGACAATTGGGAGATCGTGGCCGAGGCGACCCGTCCGCCGCTGACCTCGGTCGACATGAACCTGACAGCACTCGGCCGCGAGGCCGGGCTGACCCTGCTTTCCCTGGTCGGCGGCAAGCCCGCCGCGCCGGGCATCCGGAAACTGCCGTGCCGGCTGGTGGTGCGGCAGTCCTGCGGCCGCCTGCCCGACGGCTGAAAAGACGGCTGAGAAACGAAGCGCCGCGATCGGCGGCAAGCCGCGCATCGCGGCCAAATGAGGAGGAGGAGAACATGAGGACTTTGATTGCCAAACTGGCCCCGACCAAATTGGCCCTGACCAAATTGACGTTGACGGCTGCCGTTCTGGGTTGCGGCCTGCAATTTGCCGCCGCCGAAACCGCCAACATCTGGGTACGCGCCGACGGCTCGAACTTCATGCCGAGGATCGTCGACGCCTTCAACAAGGCGAACAAGGACCAGGTCAAGCTCGACATCATCCCCAATGCCGAGATCATCCCGAAATATGGCGCGGCCGCGGCCGGCGGCACGGCGCCCGACGCGCTGTCGCTCGACCTGATCTACACGCCCTCCTTCGCGGCCGCCGGCCAGTTGGAGGACATCACCGACTGGGCGAAGTCGCTTCCCTATTTCGCCAGCCTGTCGCCCGCGCATGTGAAGACCGGCACCTACAAGGACCGCATTTACGGCCTGCCCTTCTCGGCCGACGCCTCGGTGCTGATCTGGAACAAGAAGCTGTTCAAGCAGGCAGGCCTCGACCCTGAAAAAGGCCCGGCCAACTGGGCCGAGATCGAAGCCGACGCCGAGAAGGTCAACGCGCTTGGCGGCAACATCAAGGGCTTCTACTTCTCCGGCAATTGCGGTGGCTGCAACATCTTCACCTTCACGCCGCTGATCTGGGCCTCGGGCGGCGACATCCTGTCGGAGGACGGCTCCAAGGCGACGCTGGACAGCCCGCAATTGCGCGGCGCCATCGATCTCTACCGCTCGATGGTCAAGAAGGATTTGGTGCCGGCGGGCGCGCAGACCGACACCGGCGCCAATTTCTTTGCCGCCTTCGCCGCCGGCAATATCGGCATCTCGCCCTCCGGCGCCTTCGCCATCGGCGCGCTCAACACGCAATATCCTGATGTCGACTACGGCGTCACCTTCCTGCCGGGCAAGGATGGCAACTGGTCGTCCTTTGCCGGCGGCGACAATTTCGTCGTCACCAAGGGCACCAAGAAACTCGCCGTGGTGAAGGAGTTCCTGGACTTCGCCTATTCGCTCGAAGGCCAGACGATCCTCGCCAAATACGGCAGCCTGCCGGTGCGCGGCGACATCGCCAAGGACGCGCTGAAGGAGCTCGACCCGCGCTACCAGATCGCCGCCGAGGCGATGGCCAAGGGCAAGACGCCGTATTCGGTGGTGTTCAACGACCTGATCAACTCCGCCAACGGCCCGTGGACGCAGATGATCAACGAGGTGTTCTTCGGCGACGACGTCGATGGCGCCATAGCAAACGCGCAGGAGACCATGCAGTCGATCATCGACCAGGCGCCGCAGAAGTAGCGCCGCCTCCACCTCCCCCTTGAGGGGAGGTCGGACCGCAGGTCCGGGTGGGTCGTCTCGGCAGTGCTCCGACGTTCCTTGATGTCGGCGCGCTTGGCGGAGGACCCCACCCCCGGCCTTCGGCCGGACCCTCCCCTTGAGGAGGAGGGGACGCAGCGCCAGGGAAACAGCCATGACCACCATCACAGCCTCAACCACCGCCCCGCCCCGCGCCCGAAGGCTGGTCGGCGTCGGCCGCCGGCAATGGATTGGCCTGCTCTATGTGGCGCCGGCGGTGGCGCTGGTCATGCTGTTCTTCGTCATTCCGCTCGGCATGACGGCCTGGATGTCGCTGCACAACTGGCCCTTGATGGGCGAGCACTCCTTCATCGGCCTCGGCAATTACTGGGCAATCCTGCGCGACACCAGGTTCTGGAACGCGCTGAGATTCACCGGCTACTACACGCTGATCGTCACCATCGCGATCTTCGCCGTCGCCTTTCCGCTGGCGATCTTCATCGAGCGGCCGCGCCCGTTCACCAACCTCTACCGCACCATGTTCTTCATGCCGGCGGTGGTCGGCTTTGCCTCGGCGAGCCTTTTGTGGTCGTGGCTGCTCAACGTCGATTCCGGCCTGTTCAGCCCCGCCGCCTACGATCTCGGCCTGATCGACAAGAAGTTCAACCTGCTCGCCACCTTCCAACCGGCCTTCTGGTCGATCATCGCCATGGTGGTGTGGAAGGTCGCTGGCTTCACCATGATCATCCTGATGACCGGCCTGCAGTCGATCCCGCAGGATCTGCAGGAGGCCGCCGTCATCGACGGCGCCGGGCCGTTCGCCAGGTTCCGGGCGATCACCTTGCCGCTGATGCGCCGCACCCTGGCGCTGGCGCTGATCCTGTCGGTCGCGGGCTCCATCCTTGCCTTCGACCAGTTCTACATCATCCTGCGCGGCGGCCCGCGCAACCAGACGCTGACGGCGGTGTACTGGATCTTCAACCAGTCCTTCGTCTCGTTCAAGCTCGGCTATGGCGCGGCACTCTCGATGGTGCTGCTGGTCATCCTGGTGGCGCTCAGCCTCGTCCAGCTCTGGTTGCTGCGCAAACCCGAGGGGCTCGACTGATGGCGCAGGCGATATCGGGCACAGGCAAGCTTGCCGCGCGCTTGGCCAGGCATTCCACCGGCATCGTCGCCTCGGTGCTGTTCGTGGCGCCGATCGTGTGGACGGTGCTGTCGGCCTTCAAGCCGGCGCAGGAGGCGCGCCTGCCGCCGCTGCCGCCCTGGCCGACGACGGGCTTCTCGCTGGAGAACTATCAAACGCTGAACAGTTTCGGCGACGGCCTGTGGGCCTCGGCGCAGAACAGCATCTATGTCTCGGTGATGACGGTCATGCTGTCGGTCATCGTCAGCGTGCTCGCCGGCTACGGTTTTTCGCGGTTTCGGTTCCCGTTCAAGGACTTGTTCTTCGTCCTCATACTGTCGACGATCATGATCCCGTTCCAGTCGATCCTGACGCCGATCTTCCTGGTGCTGACCAAGCTTGGCCTGCACAACACGTTGACCGGCCTGGTCGGCGTCTATGTGACGCTGCAGCTGCCGTTCTCGATCTTCATGATGCGCAACGCCTTCGACGCGGTGCCGCGCGAGATCGAGGAGGCCGCGCGCATGGACGGCGCCGGCAACGCCACCATGCTCATAAAGGTCATGCTGCCGCTGGTCTGGCCTGGTGTCGTCACCATCGCGCTGTTTGCCTTCCTCGGCGCCTGGAACGAATTCCTTGCTGCCCTGGTGCTGATGACCGACCAGTCCAAGTTCACGCTGCCGGTGATGATGACCGCACTTCAGTCCGGCCGCTTCGGCGCCATCGACTGGGGCGCGGTGCAGGCGGGCGTCACCGTGATGATGGTGCCGTGCCTGATCCTGTTCCTGGCTTTGCAGCGCTTCTACATCCGCGGCCTGATGGCCGGGGCCGTCAAATAGAGCATGGTCCCGAAAAGTGGGAACCGGTTTTCGGAAAGATCATGCACCAACAAGAGACAGACGTCAGATCGAATGGAGTGAGTTCATGACCGGATCGCAAACCGCAAAAACGGCTAAGACGGGCAAGCCGAAGCTCGCCTTCCGCCCGCTGCCGGTGCCGCAGGTCGACGTGCGCGGCTTCTGGGGCGACCGCGCCGAGGCGGTTGCCACACGCACCGCCGACATCCTTTACGACCGTTGCGTGGCGGCGCGCATGCTGGAGCAGATCGATCCGGACCGGCCCTCGCCGGGCGTCGTCATTCCGTTCCACTCGCCCTCGCCCGACGAGGCGGCCTCCGCCGGCTTCACCGGCTCGACGGTGACCACGCAGATGTTCTGGGATTCCGATCTCGGCAAGACGATCGAGACCGCGGCCTATTCGCTCTACCGGCGCAAGAATCCCGAACTGGAGAAGAAGATCGACGCCGTCATCGACATGTACGGCAGGCTGCAGCAGGAGGACGGCTATCTCTCCAGCTGGTACCAGCGCATCCAGCCGGGCAAGCGCTGGACCAATCTGCGCGACTGCCATGAGCTTTATTGCGCCGGCCACCTCATCGAGGGCGCGGTCGCCTACTACCAGGCGACGGGCAAGCGCAAGCTGCTCGACATCATGTGCCGCTATGCCGACCACATCGCTTCGGTGCTGGGACCCGAGCCCGGCAAGAAAAAAGGCTATTGCGGCCATGAGGAGATCGAACTGGCGCTGGTCAAGCTGGCGCGGGTGACGGGCGAACAAAAGTACATGGAATTGGCCAAATATTTCATCGACCAGCGCGGGCAGCAGCCGCACTATTTCGACGAGGAGGCGCGCGCCCGTGGCGCCGACCCAAAGGCCTATCATTTCAAGACCTACGAATACAGCCAGTCGCACATACCGGTTCGCGAGCAGGACAAGGTCGTTGGCCACGCGGTGCGGGCCATGTACCTCTATTCGGGGATGGCCGACATCGCGACCGAATATGGCGACGACACGCTGCGGGTGGCGCTCGACCGGCTGTGGGACGACCTCACCACCAAGAACCTCTACATCACCGGCGGGCTCGGCCCGTCGGCGCACAATGAGGGCTTCACCAGCGACTACGACCTGCCCAACGAAACCGCCTATGCCGAGACCTGTGCGTCGGTCGGGCTGGTGTTCTGGGCGAGCCGCATGCTCGGCATGGGGCCGAACGCGCGCTACGCCGACATGATGGAGCGCGCGCTCTACAACGGCTCGATCTCGGGCCTGTCGCTCGACGGTTCGCTGTTCTTCTACGAGAACCCGCTGGAAAGCCGGGGCAAGCATAACCGCTGGAAATGGCACCGCTGCCCTTGCTGCCCGCCCAATATCGGGCGCATGGTCGCCTCGATCGGCAGCTATTTCTACAGCCTGGCGGACGACGCGCTGGCGGTTCATCTCTATGGCGATTCCACCGCCCGCTTCGACATTGCAGACACACCGGTCACACTGACGCAGGCGAGCCGCTATCCCTGGGATGGTGCCGTCGAGATCACCGTTGAGCCGCAGGCGCCGGTAGAGTTCACGCTGCACCTGCGTGTGCCGGCCTGGAGCGGCAACGCCGGCCTGGCCGTCAATGGCGAGACGGTCGACCTCGAGGATTTGACCAGTGACGGCTACGCCGAGATCCGGCGCAGGTGGCAGAAGGGCGACCGTGTCCGGCTCGATCTCGAAATGCCGATCGAGCGGCTCTATGCCAATCCCGAGGTGAGGCAGGATGCCGGCCGCGTCGCACTGTCGCGCGGGCCGCTGATCTACTGCGTCGAGGCGACCGACAATGACAATCGCCTGCATCGCCTGACCCTGCCGCGCACGGCCGGCATCGAGGCGCATGACGAACCGGATCTGCTCGGCGGTGTGGTGACGCTTTCAGCCACGGCACAAGCCGATGCCGGGGATGGCTGGCAGGACGGCCTTTATCGCGCCGATCCGCCGGCCAGGGTCGAGACGCGCCTGACCGCCATCCCCTATTTCGCCTGGGACAACCGCGAGCCCGGCGAGATGCTGGTCTGGCTGCGGGATGGTTGATACCGGCGGCAACGCCGTGGGGCGGCCGGTTATGTCCGGCTTGACTGGGCGGCGGCGGTCAGCGGCTTTTTCGGCGCTGCTTTCGCGGCGCTGCCGTCAATATGCGCCCAGGCCGGCCGCTCGAACAGGAACATGCCGAAGCCGATGCGCTGCACGATGAAGTAGAGCACGATGGGACTGATGATCGAGACCAGCAGCACCGCCAGGCTGAGCAAGCCCGTGTCGGTCAGCAGGCCGCTTGCCAGTGCGGCGCCGCGGAACAGCGACATCGGAATGGTGAAGGCGACATAGACGACCAGGGAATGTTCGCCCAGCCAGCGCAGCCATTCCATGGCGGGAAATTTCGACAGGAAACCGCCAAGCACGCAAAGCGCCACGGCACCGGCGACGGCCAGGACGAGATGCAGCGGCGGCCATGCCGCCACGCCCATCTGCATGCCGACCGGCTGCATGGCATAACCTGGCGAATAGACCAGCAGGCCATTGACGACAGCCCACAGGACGAGCCCGGCGACGGTCAGCGCCGGGCGGGCTTGCGTCCATTCGACGAGCCGGAACACCAGCGGGGCCATGACGAAGCCGACGTAGAAAAAGACGAAGTAGGCGGCGAATTGTTCGACCGCGTAGCTGTCGGGATGCGGCGCCCACATCTGCAGACCGGCGGCGATCGGGATGACGATCCAGGCGGGCACGGCAAGCTGCCGCAGCAGTTTCGCGGCAAGACCGAACACCGCCAGCATGTAGATGAACCACAGGACGCCATAGGGCTGGACGACGGCCATTGCCAGGTCGTGCAGCATGCCGGCGGGATCCCGGCTGAAGATGCCGATCTTCAGCCCGATCGAGATGATCGCCCACAGCACGTAGAAATAGAGGTAATGGACGACGCGCCGGTCGATATAGCGCCGCCACGGCCGGTCGATCACCTGCGACAGGAACAGCCCCGAGATCAGGAAGAATTCCGGCATCCGAAACGGCGTCGCGAAGCCGATGACATAGTGGAGAAAGCCGACGCCGCCTGTATACTCGCCGGTGTTGTAGGCCGAGTACATCATGACCACGAGGATGATCGAGAGGCCTTTGGCCGTGTCCACCCACGGCATGCGCATTGGGCTGCTGTTCATGGCGGCGAATCCAAACCGGCCGGCCCGGCTGGCCAGCCATCATCCCGCGATGTCTAGCACCATCAAGCTTCCCAGATCGTAAACGCGGCTGTCTTGCGGTGAGGCTGGCAGCGTCCGCGGGCCGCCGTGTTGAAGCCGTTGGCAATCATCTGCCGTCGGCGCTGCCCCTCGCCTGCCTGGCATCATCTCCCCGTAAACGGGGCGAGGGACGCCGTTCTCGCCGATTTCGCCAATCGCCGGCGTTGCGGAAAGAGCGTCGGCCTCGCGGCAGCCCTCTCGCCCCGTTTACGGGGAGAGATGTCCGGCAGGACAGTGAGGGGCAGCGCCGACCGTGACCTCTATGCACAATGAACGATTACTTTCGGGACTTGGATTTGTTCAAAGCCACCGCCGCGCGTACCAGCGCCTTGAAGGCCTCCTGGTCGACCTCCTCGCCTTTCTGGAAATCGATGGCGCGCCGTGTGTTGCCTTCGAGGCTAGAATTAAACAGGCGCGCGGGATCGGGCAGCGCGGCACCCTTGGCGAAGGTCAGCTTGACGACGGCCTTGTAGGTCTCGCCGGTGCAGATCATGCCGGCATCCTCCCACACCGGCACGCCGCGCCATTTCCACGTCTCGACCACGTCGGGATCGGCTTGATGGATCAGCGCGCGCAGCCGCCCCAGCATCTCGCCGCGCCAGTCGCCCAAGTCCTTGATCCTGCCGTCGATCAGCTCGGAGGGAGATTTGCTGTCCTCGGTGGTCGTCATTGTGGTTCTCCTTCGAACTGAAGATAGAGCGCTTACATGCGCTCGCCAGGCAAGAGGCTCGCCTGCTTCACCCAGGCGCTGAACTGCGCTTCGTCGAACGCGTCGTCCTCATGAATATTGAGGTAGCGCGTGTCCTGGCTCCTGGATTCGCCCGGCGGCACCGGATCCAGCGACATGCCGCGGAAGAAGGCCACCTTGATGTATCTGGTGAAGCAATGGAAGCTGAGGAACCAGCCCTCGCCCTCGACGCCGTAGAAAGGCGAGTTCCATTTCACCGCCTTGTTTACGCCGGGCACGGCGCGCTCGATGAGCGCGTCGAGCCGCCCGCCCATCTCGCGCTTCCAGCCCGGCATAGCCACGATATAGGCCTGCACCGGAGCGTCGCCATAGCCCTTGGCGATCTGCGGATTGCCACCGGAAAGCAGCTTCGGCTCAGCCTTGGCCGGGGTCGCCTTGGCCATGCGCTTTCCTCCTATCCATTGGCCCGCTGTGCGCTGCGTCCTTTCGCGACATAGGGCAGCACGAACATATAGAGGCCGCTGAACAGCATAAGGAAGAGCGGCGGCAGTGGCGAATAGACCACCCAGGCCGGCGGCTGTCCAAACGCCATGGTGACGAAATTGGCGATGACGGTGATCGTGAAAATGATCGACAGCCAGCGATGCGCTTGCCTGATCCATTTGCTCCAGTCCAATTCTGCCTCCTCTTGCGCTATGCGTTGAAACCCGGCGCCCTACCAGCGCGCCAGTTCGGTGATCTGGATGAGATTGCCGCAGCCATCCTCCAACTTGGCGATGGTCGAGCCGGTCACGTCGGTAGGCGCCATGGCAAAGGCACCGCCATTGGCCTTGATGCGCTCATGGTCGCCCTTGATGTTGTCGGTGAAGAGCATCAGCGCCGGCTGGCCCTGCTTGAAGATCGCCTGCTGGTAGGCCTTTGCCGCCGGGTTGTCGTTCAGCGCCAGCTGCAATTCGGTGCCGTCGGGCTCTTCGGCCGAGACGACCGTCAGCCAACGGAACGGCCCATTGCTGAAATCGGCTTTTTTGGTGAAGCCCAGCACGCCGGTGTAGAAGGCAAGCGCCTTTTCCTGATCGTCGACATAGATGCTGGTCAGTTTGATCTTCATCGCTTTTTCTCCATGGTTTTGCCGGCGGGAAACCCACCCTCTAATATTTCTGTCTGGCTTTCAGTTCGGCCGAGAGGCCTCAGTCCGTCCGCGCCAGAAGCTCTTCCAGCTTTTCCAGGAATTGCGGCCAACCCACCTTGGCGCCGCCATAGGCCCGCTTCTGGTCGGGCCGGAAACCGGCCTGCTCCATGCGCAGATGGGTTCCCGTTGGCGTCGGGTTGAGCGTGAAAGTCACCACGCTCCTGAGATCGAACGCCGGGTCCTGATGCGCGAGGTTCCAGCTGTAGGACAACCTCTTGTGCGGCTCGACGGCAAGCACCTCGCAGTCCAGCACGCCGCCCCAGTCGGCGCTGATGTTGAAGCGATGGCCGACGGCGGGTTTGAAATCGCTCTTCATCAGCCACTCCTCGATCAGATGCGGTTGCGTCAGCGCGCGCCAGAGTTTTTCGGGCGGATGGGAGATCTCCCGCTCGACGACGACAGTGCGGGTTTGCTGTGCGCTATCGTTCACTGGTCCATCCTTTTGAGCAAATCCTCGAGGTCGTCGAACCGGCTTTCCCAGAACCCTGCCATATGGCGTGTCCAGTCCATCAGCGGCGCCAGCGCGGCAAGCTGGGCGCTGTAATGCGTCTGGCGGCCTTCATGGCGGTCGCGCACCAGCCCGGCCTGCTTCAGCACGCCGAGATGCTTCGACACCGCCGGCTGCGAGACGCCGGACTGGCTGGTCAGCGCCCCGACCGTCTGCTCTCCCTGGCGGCACAGCCGCTCGAAAATCGCCCGCCGTGTCGGGTCGGCGAGCGTCCTGAAGAGCATGTCATGAGCGTCTGGCATTTCTAATCGATAACCCGTTGGCTATTGGTTGACGTATAACCACAGGGATATATGTTCGTCAAGCGGAAGATTGGAGCGTCCTGACACGGTGGTGGCTATATGGGGCCGTGGCTGCGACCGATCTCGCGCGCCACCAGTTCCTGCAAGTGCCACAGATTGCGGTCGCGTATGCCGCAGGCGTCGAGATGGCGGATGGTCTCGAACAGATATTGCGCGCCCGAGCCCCAATGGCCGACGGCGTTCGCCAGCGTCGCCGCGACCGCGGGCTTGTCCAGTTTGCCGGCATAGCGCGGGTTGGCGGGATCGACGACGAAGCCGAGCGCCAGGCACGGCCCGCTTTCGGTGCTGACCCGCAGCCAGCGCGGCACGTTGACGGCGGGCAGGATGGTCATTTCGCGGCGCAGCAGCGCTTCCAGATTGGCGGCAACCGGTTCGGCGATCTCGAACACCATGCCCTGGCACTGGCCGCCACGGTCGAGCGCCATCATCAGCCCGGGCTGCTCGAGCGTGCCGCGAAAGCGCTGCACCGTGAAGCAGAACGACCGGTGCCAGCCCCGCGCCACCGCCCGCTCACCGCCCCTCACCTCGCCCGCCGGCTTCCACAACAATGAGCCATAGGCGAACAGCTTCAGCGGCCCGGGTGGTGCCGAGGCCAGGATCTCGTCGCGAAACCGCGCATAGTCGTCATCGGTCATCGGGATCATGCCCGGCACCGGCCCGGCATCCTCGACCACGCGCAAGGTGCGCGCCACCAGCGCCTCGGTCAGCGCCATCGGCGCCTTGCGTGGCGTTGATTTGCGCGGTGCGGCGGAAATCGGCTTGCTCATTGTCGTGCCTCGGCCATGGCAGCCATGTTGCTGAAGGCTAGGGGATTCTCAAGAGCCAGAACCGTTCGAAACCTGGAATCCATACCTGAGCCATCCCGTGCAGCAGCTTGATCAGATTCAACAAAATCGGGCGACGTTCGGCGTGCCTATGACACCAGCGGCATCGGGGCTCTACGCCGGCGCGAGCGGCCGGAAGCAAGCACTTCGGAACGACATTGCCTCATAAGCGTTGTCGGCGGGGAGGAAGTCATGAACGATGCGCCGGCAACGCCCGTCGGCAGGCCGCTTTCGCCTGGCGAGCTGGTCACCGTGATGTCCCATTTCCATCGCGCCGAGATCGCCCGCATGGCGGGCTGGCGCGACCGCCTCGACCGCACCAGCAATTGGGCGATCACCGTTGTCGCGGCGATGCTGTCGGTGTCGCTGTCGACGGCCAGTGCCCATCACGGCGTGCTGCTGTTCGCCATGCTGCTGGTGCTGCTCTTGTTGTGGATCGAGGCGCGCCGCTACCGCTTCTTCGATGTCTATCGCGCCCGCGTGCGCCAGTTCGAGCGCCATTATTTCGCGCAGATCTTCTCGCCGCAGCCCGACTTTGCCTCCGACTGGCTGCTGATCCTCGGTGAGAGCCTGCGCACGCCAAAATTCCTGGTCTCGCAGCGCGTGGCGCTGGCGCGCCGCTTGCGCCGCAACTACCTGCACATGATGCTGATCCTGCTGCTCGCCTGGATCCTCAAACTGTCGACCCCGAGCCTGATTGACCAAGGCGTGCCGGTAGGCTTTGTCGGCACGATGCGCGAAGCTGTCGGCGCCGCGGCGCTCGGTCCCATTCCGGGCGTGGTCATCGTCGCCGTGGTTGCCCTCCTCTATGCCGTCCTGCTGGCAGCCGCCTTCCTGACACCGGGCGACGACGGCGAACTCTCCTTCGGCGACGTCCACGTCTGAGTTCGATACCTCGTGATGGATGGCTGCAACGCAAACCCCGGCCGCGCGTTGTGATGGTCAGTCCGCGGCGGCGTCTTGAAGGGACCCATGATCCACCCACTGGCAACAAGGTCGCACGGCACCGCGGCCGCCCTTTCGCTGGCGATTGTCGCCCTCGCCCCGGCAAGCCAGGCGCTGGCCGCGCAGCCGGCCGGCCACGCCTCGGGCATGGGCGGCTCGGCGGAGGGCCTGTTCGTCGCCGAGATCGTGCTTCTGCTTCTGGTCGGCCGTGGCCTTGGCGAGATCTTCCAGCGCTACCGGCAGCCGGCGATCATGGGCCAGCTGATCGGCGGCATCCTGCTCGGGCCGTCGCTGTTCGGCTGGCTCTGGCCCGGCGCCCAGCATCTGATCTTCTCCACCGATCCGGCGCAGAAAAGCATGATCGATGCCGTCTCGCAGCTCGGCATCCTGCTGCTCCTGCTGCTGACCGGCATGGAGACGGATCTGCGGCTGGTGCGGCGGGTGGGTGCGGCCTGTTTTTCGATCTCGATCACCGGCGTCGTCCTGCCTTTTGCCTGCGGTTTCGCGCTGGCGCAGGTCTTGCCGGATACGCTTCTGCCCGAGCCGAGCGAGCGCATCGTCGCCGGGCTGTTCCTCGGCACGGCGCTGTCGATCTCTTCGGTCAAAATCGTCGCCATGGTGGTGCGCGAAATGAACTTCATGCGCCGCAATCTCGGCCAGGTCATCGTCTCCTCGGCCATCATCGAGGACACGATCGGCTGGCTGATCATCGCCGTCACTTTCGGCATCGCCACCAATGGCAGCCTGCAGGTGCTGCCGCTGGTGCTGACGGTCGCCGAAGTGGCGCTGTTCATGGTGTTCTCCTTCACCATCGGCCGCCGCCTGGTGTTCACCCTGATCCGCTGGAGCAACGATTCCTTCCGCAGCGAATACGCCGTCATCACCGTTATCCTCATCATCATGGGCGTGATGGCGCTGATCACCAACCTCATCGGCGTCCACACCGTGCTCGGCGCCTTCGTCGCCGGCATACTGGTCGGGGAATCGCCGATCCTGTCGGACCACATCGAGGGCCAGCTGCGCGGCGTCATCACGGCGCTGTTCATGCCGGTGTTTTTCGGCATGGCCGGCCTGTCCGCGGACCTTACCGTGCTTGCCGACACGACGCTGGCGCTGCTGACGCTGGCGCTGGTGCTGATCGCCAGCATCGGCAAATTCTCGGGCGCCTTCCTCGGCGGCCGCCTGGCCGGCATGTCCCTGAAGGAGTCCACCGCCGTCGGCAGCGCCATGAACGCGCGCGGCTCGACCGAGGTCATCGTCGCTTCGATCGGCCTGTCGATGAACATCCTCTCCCACAATCTGTTCACCATGATCGTCACCATGGCCGTCATCACCACGCTGGCCATGCCGCCAATGCTGCGCTGGGCGCTCGGCCGGCTGCCGGTCGGCGACGTGGAAAAGCAGCGCGTCGACCGCGAACTGCTCGACGAGCGCGGCTTCGTCTCCAAGCTGGAGCGGTTGCTGCTGCTCGTCGACGACAGCCCGGTCGGCAAGTTCACCGCCTATCTCGCCGGTCTCGTCGGCGGCGGCAGCGGCATGCCGACCACGCTGCTCCACCTCGAGGATGGCAAGCTGCCCGGCCCTGCCCGCGACAAAGGTCCCGAGCGGGCCTCCAAGCAGGTCAAGAGGGGGGCGGCCAGAAGCGCCAGGGCTGTCAGGAAGGCCGAGGATACGCCCGTCGACAAGGTCCACCTCACGGCCCGCACCGAGCTTGAAGCCACCACCGAGACGATCGCCGCGGAAGCCCGCAAGGGCTACGGCCTGCTGCTGGTCGGGCTGGACAACGCGCTGGCCGAAGGCACCTTCAGCGGCACACTGAACGCCATCACCAGCGGCTTCGACGGCCCGCTGTGCCTGGTGCTGAATGGCGCCAAGGCCGATGGCAAGATGCCGATGTTGCGCGCCGGCGCGACCATTCTGGTTCCGGTGAACGGCACCGAGGTGGCGCGGCGCGCGGCCGATTTCGCGCTCGCCTTGGCGCGGCCGCACCGGGCGCGCGTGAAAGTCCTTTATGTTTCGCAGGCCCGCAAGGGCAGCCGGCCGAGCTCGGTTTCGCACCGCCGCGAGGAGGCCGTGCTCAAGGATGTCGCCGATCTCGCCGACCGCTATGGCGTCGCCGTCGACACCGCGATCAGGACGCGCGCCACGCCCGACAGGGCGATCGCCAGGGAGGCCGCCAAGGGCGCCGCCATGGTGGTGATGGGCGTCACGCAGCGGCCAGGCGACGAGCTATTCTTCGGCGATACGGCGAGCGCGGTGCTGGCCACCGCCGCCTGCCCGGTCGTGCTTCTGGCCAGCGACCGCGTCCGGCGAACCGAAGCGGCCGCCGAGGAGGCGGCAGCCGAGACCGCGGCTTGATGCCTGTCGGCTTGACCGGAGTACGCAATTCCCCCGGGGGAAGCGCTACGCACTTTTCCTGGAATTGCGCCTACAGGCCGAGGAATTGCCGCCCGATCACGTAGCCCAGCGCCGCCGCGACGAGCGGAAACAGCGCCGGCGCGACCTTGCCGAACAAGGAGACGCTTGTGTCCTTGGGCGGCACATAGCGTCCATTGCCAAGATTCTTGGTCATTGCGTACCCCACGCCACCGGATAATTAGCAGATGCTTATTGACGCATGGCCGCATTAACGGGTTGCAAAGAAATTCGATCGAAAGCCGGCCATTCGAGTGGATGACCGGCGAATACGGCTTGGCCTGGCCTGGATCTCGGAAGCGGGTTTGCCGCCGGGCATCGGTCGTCGCGGCTGAGCGCTAGGTCCGGCAGACCGCCATGACGAAGAACTCGCGGTAGCAGAAATCGGGATCGTCGAGCAGGCGATCCGGCCGCTGCTTGAGCTCCCGCCAATAGGCCTGGTCGGCGTCAGGTAGGGCGTAGCCCGGCGCGACGCTGGCAAAATAGGCCAGCAGGTCGCGAACATAGGCGCGCGTGAAGCGAGGCGCCGGCGCCCAGCGCTCGACCAGCCAGCCCTTGCGGCTGACAACCTCCATCCCCGCCCGCCGCAGGCGCGTCGGAAGCGTCGAACCGCAATCGGTGCCGAGCACGCCCCGGTCGCGGAACCCCTGCAGCCTGGCGGCCATGAAGCGCGCCAGCAGCGCCCGGTCCATGGGCAGGATCTGCAGGATGGTCGAATCGAAATCCTTGACCGCCAGGATGCCGCCCGGCTTCAGCACGCGCCTGGCCTCGCCGACGGCAAGCTCGAATTCGGCCGGCGTCAGATACTGCATGACATTGCCGGACCAGACGCAATCGAACGATGCGTCGGCGAAGGGCAGCGACAGGATGCTGCCGACATGCGTGGCGATTTCCGGCGGCTCAGACAGCGTGCCCGCGAGCGCCTCGACCCGGCCGATGTTTTCGGGCGCGAGGTCGAGCGCGGCGATGAAGCCGGAGGGGCCGACGGCCCTGGCGATGAGCGGCAGGAAGCCGCCGCTGCCGCAACCGGCGTCGAGCACGCGCCAGCCCGGGCGGATGCCGGCGTCGAGCAAGGCCGCCTCGTATTCGGGCCGCGACGATTCGAAATGAAGATCGAGCCAGCCGGCCTCGCTCGCTTCGTGGCCGGTGGACGTTTGGTTCCTGCCAGACAAATGATCACCCCCCATGGCGCGGCAGGGATAGAAGCGCACCCAACGGCATCGCGCAATGCCCTGCGCCGCGTGGAACCGGCGCCGGCCTACGCCGGCAGGGACGGCTCGGTGTTGGGTTCCAGCGCCTCTTCCGCCTCATGGTCGTCCGGAAGCACGTCGCCATGCACCGCCAGCGGCCGGCCGATCCAGATGGGATCGACCAGATGGTCGCGCTTGGGATTGCTCGTGTTCGGGTGGACGAGAATGCTCAGGCCGCCATGGTTCAGCATCAGCCACGGAACCAGCGCGCCGAAGATCCCGGTCGCGAAGGAGACCTGGTACATGGCCTTGTCGTGCGGCCCGACCTGTCTGTCGTGCCAATTGCCCAGGCGCACGCGGAACCGTTCCGCGATGCGCAGCCGCAGCCATTCGGCATGCTGCCGCTCGGCCGGCCCGTCGAAATAGACATGTGCGTGATAGCTGGCGATCTCGGCAAGTGGCCGTGGACTGTCTTGGCTCATCTCGATGCCCTCCTAGTCCCGCCATTCAGCCCGAGAGCGCGGTCTTAAGCAAGGTCACCGGCTGCCCGCTCCACCCGCCGGGACGACCGGCACCGGCTGGACGCGGTTCCCGCCTCCCAGGCATGCCGTCACGCCGCCGGCGCCGCGAGGCTTTCGGCCGCGCCCACATCGTGTAGTCTGATCGTTTTCCTGGGAAAATGACATGATGAACACCGCCGCAACCTTGCCCTATCTGTCATCCCAGCTGCTCGACCGCCTGGCGATCTCCACCGTCGACATGGTCGACGAGATCGAACGCCAGATCGTCGGCCAGCGGCGCGGCGAGGTCTGGTGCGCGCCGAAGGCGGTCGTGCTGCCGGGCGACGACCGCTACATCATGGCGACGCTGGGCGTCGCCTCCACGCCGCCCGTGCTGGCGACGAAGTCGCTGGTCGTCAATCCGCGCAATGCCGAGCGCGGACTGCCGACGCTCAATTCGCTGATCACGCTGCTCGACGCCGAGACCGGCCTGCCGCTTGCCCTGGTCGACGGCAATTGGGTGACCGAGAAGCGCACGGCCGCCTTGAGCGCCGTCGCCGCCAGGCGCATGGCGCGCGGCGATGCGTCATCCCTGGCCTTCATCGGCTGCGGGGTGCAAGCGCGCGGCCACCTCGAAGCCTTCGCCGACCTCTTCCCCTTGCGCGAAATCCGCGCCTTCGGCCGCGGCACCGCCAACCGCGACGCGCTGTGCCAAATGGCACAATCGCGAGGTCTGCAAGCAATCCCCTGCGACACGGCAAGGGCCGCCATCGAAGGCGCCGACATGGTGGTGACGACGGTGACCCTGGTGCCCAAGCCCGCGCCCTTCCTCGACGCGAACTGGCTGAAGCCGGGCAGCTTCACCGTAATGACCGACCAGGCCCTGCCCTGGCTGCGAGAGACCATGCCCCGCTTCGACCGCATCATCGTCGACGATCTGGAACAGGAAAGAAACATGGCCAAGCCGATGGTCGACCCCGCGCTGGTTGTGGGCGACCTGACCGGGCTGGTCTGCGGGGATTTTGCGGGGAGGCAGAGGCCGGGCGAGACGACGGCGTTTGCGTTCCGGGGGCTGGCGGTGGGGGATTTGGCGGTGGCGGGGTTGGTGTATGTGCGGGCGAAGGTGGCTGGGGTGGTTGGGGTGTAGGCGATTCCGGGCCCGGCAATGAACTAAGTCATGAGGATAACAGGCCGCCCCAGCGGTCGATTGAAATCCTCCGATAAAATGAGCCTCCACCTTCGCCGATTAGCTGGCCAACGACTTCTACGAGGATCGGCTGGTTAAAATCGCCAATCTTACCATCTTCTTCAAGCTCGATCGCGAGTTCGGAAAAAGGAGGTGCTGAAGAGCGATCTTCCCAACCAGCGATCGTAAATCCGTAATCGCCAACGCTGGTATAAGATTGATTCTCGTTACTTCTAAGTATGCTTCGAGGATTGTACGATTTTCCTGCCATTTTGAATTGAAGGGGTCGCAGGTATAGAGCTCGGCGGTTCCAGTTCACGAGTCGGATACGCAAGCTCAGATAAGCTCTTCGTTCAATGTCGACAGTAGGTTCGGCATCACCGAGGACGAAGCTTGTTTGGCGCCTTTGTTCTCGCAGCTGTCCCAGTAAGGGTCCGATCGCAACTGCGGCGGCCAAGGCAGCCGCCCATCCACTTGTCGCTGAGATCCACTCGCGTACACAATGCTCTTCTCCACTTATGCACCAGGCAAATTCGTTCAGCACCGATGCTGACACGAAGTAAGCGAAGAACCCGCCCAGGATCGGTCCAGCGACCAATGTAATCCAGAAAGCGTATTTGTCATTGCTCATGGCGGAGGAGATAGCACGGTCGAATCTACTCTGACGAGAGACATATTGTACTAGGAGGAAATTGAACTCGTGCTCAAGTTGTCACAAAGTGATACCCAGAGCCTAAACCCAAGCGTACCTTAAGGCATGTCTCCAGAAAATGCTTGGACACGCCAAGGCGAATTGCGTGAGCAGCCGCTCAAGTTTGCGTGCCTCACCAAGATTTCTGCAGTGCCAAGACGAGAACCCATCTCCGCCACCTCACTGGGCAAGTTTGGCAGCTCGATCAATGCACACAAGGTTGGGCGGCACACAAAGTGTTGTCTTTTAACCATGTTCATGTTATGTTCGTACCTCTTCAAGATCGGAGAGCCGGGGTGGATTTGACTTACAACGGGCGACCATTCCGAGCCCAGGATTTTACCGACGACTTTGAGCGTACCGTCCTAAGGGAGGTTGCTGACGAATTGCATCGACGGTTCAGTTCCATACGGCATCCTGAAACTGGTGAGTTCCCGACAGTCGTGATTCATGGTGATCGCCTGGACGACCTTCGAGTTTCGATCGAGGGCAGCACAGAACTTCTCGCAATCGTCAATGAGCGCCTGGCACCCGAAGATCGGGAAGGCATCGATCTTAAGGAAGTGGAACCGCACGTGCCGCCAAAGGCTTTCCTGAGTTATTCGTTCGACGACCGCAGTATCGCAGAGCGCGTCGCACGCACCTTAACGGCGAACGGCATCGACGTGTGGTGGGCCGAATGGGAGATGAAGGCCGGCGACAGTCTACGTCAGAAGATCGATGACGGCTTGTCCGGCTGCACGCACTTTCTGGTCCTGCTGACTCATGAAGCGCTGAAGAAACCTTGGGTAAATCAGGAAATGGATGCGGGTCTCGTCCGACGCATCAGCGGCCAAGCGCGCTTCATTGCGCTGCGTAATGGGCTTTCGGCCAGCGAGTTGCCTCCTTTGCTATCCGGGATGCTGTCCCCTGTGATCGACGATGCGAATTTCGACGCGAGCATTCGCGACCTGGTGAACGATATCTACGGCCTGTCTCGCAAGCCACTACTCGGCAGGGGTCCTCTGGCAACTGAATTGCCATCGACCGGCTATTCAAAAGTTGCGACCAGCATAGCCAAAGCAATGATCGAACAGTCGGGGACAGCACTGTTTGGCGACCCTCAAAAAAGCGTTGAGGAGTTGTCGTTGGCAATCGGCGTCTCCGGGGAGGACATTGAGGATGCCCTGCACGAGATAAGGGACATGGTCACGGTGACCCAAGGACAAGTCCTTGCCAAGAGCTGTTTGTTCGCAGCATTCGATAAGCACTTCATGCCATGGTCTCCTGAAGACGACGCGCTGCGCATTGCAGCGGGACTAGTCAACGATCCGTCGGCAACCAGCGACCCCTCAGCCGTCGCCGAAAGATATGGATGGGATCGCCGACGCATGAACGCAGCACTTTCTTATTTGCTAGATCGCAAGCTCATCGCTGATTATCAAACGCTTGCCAATGATTGGCTTTGCGTTCGTGTGGTCAGGACTGACGAAACCCGCAGATTCTTGAGGAGCAGAAGCTAGTCGGATCGGAAGCGGTTCTTCTACCACCTGAACTAGTTCCCAATTGCAAAAGCATCTTTCTTCCTGGTCGGCAATTCCCACCTCGGATCGAGGTGACAATACGTTGGACTAAGGACCGACACGAACCCAACCACAAAAAATGTCCGAACGATCATGGCTGCAGAAACGCACTCGTCTCGTTGGGCGTCGCCAGAGCGGCGTGTCTCAGACGAAACGGCCTCCGGCAACCCGGCGCGGCTCGATAGTGTCGTTCCTCTCGGTGCCCGTGGCCTGCTGCTTGATTAGCGCCGCGCCCAGACACGTAGCGCAGGTGTTCAAGAAAACTGTATCCTCACCGTCAAATACCGAACGCTACGAGGAAGTCGCTGTTGGGATCGCTTCGGCTCGAGCGTGAATTCGAAGCAAAGACAAGGAGGATATGCTAAAAGAATAGGTGAATCAGGGGGGATGAAATGAGACTTGTTATCACAGACGTCACCGAGATGAGTACTGGGAACTATTGCGTCGCCGGATGGCGCGCACACACGCAGCAAATGGTTCGTCCGCTTCCGGGCGGTGGCAACTGGACGCTGGCGCGACTACAGAATCATGGTGTGGCGCCTGGTGCGACGGTCCAGTTCCAACCAACTGGACAGGCACATCCGGGTGCTTTTCCGCATAGCACGGAAGACATTCCTGTCGACGTCAACGCCATCCAGCTTGTGAATGCCGGACCAATCAACTGGATTGGAGCAGGCTCCCCGGTTATTTTCGGGACAGTGGCTGCGGCATTCGGTAATCATGTGGCGAACAACAATCAATGGAATGGTGTCCTCCAGGGCGTTTATGTGGCTGCCGGGGCTCAAACTCGATCACTCGGCGCGATTCAAATCGACAGAAATGCGATTGAATTAGTAGAGAGCTTCGAGAAACTGAAAGCGGTCGTGGATGATGGCCATCACGAATACCAACTGGCAGTCTCAAGTAAGGTACTCAAGGAAGCTTGGAGGCAGGGTGGGCTCAACGCGGCCCGCCAAGCATTGCCCGGAGCCGCTCGCTATCACGTGCGGTTGGGTTTGGCTCGTCCATTCGGTAATCCCGCAGACAAATGCTACATGATGGTCAATGGCGTTCACGGATAGGTTCATGTCGGACAAAATTATTTACAGCGTCGGTCACTCAACGCTGAGTTATGAACGGTTCTTAACGCTTCTCCGGAAAGCGGGGGTTACTGCGGTAGCCGACGTGCGCAGCGCTCCTTATTCGCGTCATTTCCCTCACTTTAGCAAAGACTTACTCAAGAGCGAACTCCAGATGGATGGCATAGCATATTCTTTTCTCGGCAAGGAACTTGGAGGGCGCCCTAGCGGCAGTCAGTACTTTTGCGATGGGGTGGCGGATTACGAGTCCATGGCAAAGGCTCCAGAGTTCCATGAAGGCCTAAGAAGGGTCATAGACGGTTCGGTAAAGTACCGCATAGCCTTAATGTGTTCGGAGCGCGACCCGCTCGACTGCCACCGATGCCTCTTAGTCGGGCGAGCGCTTTCCGAGCGGGGAGTTGTGGTCAAACATATTCTTCCTGACGGTAACGCTATCGATCAGGAAGGAATCGAACAGCGGCTTCTAAAATCCAATGATCAGCAGGAGATGGATCTTGGTAACGGCAGCCGAACGACGCTGGCAGATGCCTATCGTGCACGGGCGCGAAGAGTCGCTTACACAGAGCTACCGGAATCTACGCAGCCGCGCACAGCAGCGAGTCGACAATGACAATGCACTCGATTCACGTCTCTACCATTGGGTTCACCAAATCGACTGCAGAGCGCTTCTTCGAACGGCTGCTTAACGCCAATGTGAAGAAACTGATCGATGTACGGCTCAACAACACTTCTCAATTGGCCGGCTTCGCCAAGGCGGAAGACTTGGCGTATTTCCTCAGAAAGATTGGCGGAATTCAATATGTACATCAGCCGATGTTTGCGCCGACAGCGGACATTCTCGATGCCTATAAGAAAGAGAAAGGCGACTGGAGCGTATACGAAAGGCAGTTCACTCAGCTGTTGGAAGGCAGAAAAATCGAAGAGCGCTTACGGCCCGACATGTTCGATGGAACATGCCTACTGTGTTCTGAGGCAACGCCTCATCATTGTCACCGGCGCCTAGTCTGCGAGTATCTAAACTCAAAGTGGGGTTCACCACTCAAAGTGCTGCACCTGTAAGCAGGCCTTCAGCGCCGCAAGCCCTCGAGCAAAATATCAATGGGACCAACGGCGTGGGATTGCAAAGGGGGAAGGGCACGTAAGTTCAGCCCCCATCACCCCCCAGCCAATCTCGGCAGCAAAAATATCTCCGCCCCCTGCGGCAGCGTCTTCCCCCACGTATCCCGGTAAATCACCCCGTCGATCGCCACCGCGATGCCCTTCTCGATCCATGGCTCGAGGGCGGGATACTGTTCAGCTAGCTTCCTGAACAGCTCCCTTATGTCCTTGGCCTCGACCTCGACCTTGCTCTGGCCTCCGGCAAGCTGGCTGAGCGCCCCCCAGAGCGTGACCTCGACCATCTCGCGCCGGGGTCCTAGCCTTCCCGTTCCGCCTCGATCGCCGCGAGAATCCGCGGCGGCGACATCGGGATGTGGGTCATGCGCACGCCGGCCGCGTTCGACACCGCGTTGGCGATCGCCGCCAGCGGCGGCACGATCGAGGTTTCGCCGACGCCACGCACCCCATAGGGGTGGTTGGGGTTGGGGATTTCCAGGATCTGCGTGTCGATCATCGGCAGGTCGGAGCACACCGGGATGCGGTAGTCGAGGAAGCCGGCGTTCTGCAGCCTTCCGTCCTTGCCGTAAATATACTCCTCGTTGAGCGCCCAGCCGATGCCTTGCGCGGCACCGCCCTGGTACTGGCCCTCGACATAGGTCGGGTGCACCGCCTTGCCGGCATCCTGCACCACCGTGTAGCGGATCACCTTGGTCGAACCCGTCTCGGGGTCGACCTCGACATCGCATATATGGGTGGCGAAGGAGACGCCGGCGCCGTCGGCGACGAGCTCGCTATGGCCGGCGATCGGCCCGCCGGTGGTGCCCGATTTGGCCGCGATCTCCTTCAGCGACAGCTTGCCGAGATTGCCGTGCTTCTCGCCCTTGGCGACCGCATGGCCCTGTTCCCAGATCACGTCGTCGACCGAGATGTCCCACATCTGCGCGGCGCGCTCGCGCAGGATTTTTATCGCGTTGCGGGCGGCCGAGATGGTCGCCATCGAGGACGAGAAGGTGCCGCGGCTGCCGTCGGTCATGTCGTTGTAACCGAGGGAAGAGGTGTCGGCGACCACCGCCTTGAGCTGGGAATAGTCGATGCCGAGCTCCTCCGCCGCGACCAGCGACAGCGAGGCGCGGGAACCGCCGACGTCGACCGTGCCGACGGCCAGCGACACCGAGCCGTCCATGCCGATGTTCAAGTCCACGCAGGTCTGGCCGCCGAAATTGAACCAGAAGCCGCAGGCCATGCCCCTGCCCTGGTTCTCCTTCAGCGGCGCCTTCATGTGCGCATGGCTCTTCACCGCTTCCAGCGTCGGGCCGATGCCGATCGGGCCGTAGACCGGGCCGTAGGACGACCGCGTGCCTTCCTGCGCGGCGTTCCTGATGCGGAACTCGACCGGATCCATGCCGAGTTCCTTGGCGAGCTCGTCGACGGCACTTTCCACCGCGAAGGCCGCCATCGGCGCCGAGGGCGCGCGATAGGCGGCGGTCTTCGGCCGGTTGACCAGCACTTCGAAGCCCACCGTCTTGACGTTATCGAGACGATAGCAGGCGAACGCCGTCATGGCGCCGATTTCGGCCCAGGAGCCGGCATAGGGGCCGGCGCTGTAGCGCAGCGTCGCTTCCGCCGCCGTGATGGTGCCGTCCTTGCGGGCGCCGATCTTGACGTCGATCGAGGTGGCGCTGGTCGGCCCCGAGGCGCGGAACACCTCGTCGCGGGTCATCACCAGCTTCACCGGGCGGCCGGCCTTGCGCGACAGAGCCAGCGCCACCGGCTCGGCCCAGACATGGGTCTTGCCGCCGAAACCGCCGCCGATCTCCGACGAGGTGACGCGCAGCTTCGAGGCTTCCATACCGAGCAGCTGGGCGCAGTGCTGGCGGTAGACGAAATGGCCCTGCGTGCAGACCCACAGGTCCGCCGTGCCGTCGGAGCTGACATTGGCCACGCAGGCATGCGGCTCGATATAGCCCTGGTGGGTCTGCTCGGTCTTGAACGAGCGCTCGACGATGAAGTCGGCCTGCCCGAAACCCTGATGGACGTCGCCATGGCCGAACTGCGAGCGCTTGGTGACGTTGGAGGGCTTGACCGGCTTTTCCTCCAGCCCCTCGGTGAAGATCGTGTCGTTGATCAGCGGCGCGTGGTGCGCCATCGCCTCGTCGACATCGGTGACATGCGGCAGCACCTCGTAGTCGACCTCGATCAGCTTCAGCGCTTGCCGCGCCGTGCGGGCGTCGATCGCGGCGACGGCGGCCACCGCATGGCCGTCATAGAGCGCCTTGGTGCGCGCCATGCAATTGTCGAGGATGTCGTACATGGCGGCATCGCCGTCGGTGAGGTCGGGCAGGTCGGCGGCGGTGATCACCGCCTTGACGCCGGGAAGCGCTTCCGCCTTGGAAGTGTCGATCTTGCGGATCTTGGCATGCGCGTGCGGGCTGCGCAGCACGCGGCCGACCAGCTGGCCGGCCATGTTAAAGTCGGCGCCATAGCGGGCGCGGCCGGTCACCTTGTCGACACCGTCGGGACGGATCGGGCGCGTGCCGACGGATGCGAATTTACGCCCCGAAAAACGCGGATCGAAATTCATCTCAGGCTCCCTTCATAACGATGGCCGCGTCCTGGACGGCGCGCACGATCTTGTCGTAGCCGGTGCAGCGGCAGAGATTGCCGGCCAGCCCAAAGCGGATTTCCTCCTCGGTCGGGTCGGGGTTCTTGGCCAGAAGATCCTTGGCCGCGATCAGGAAACCTGGCGTGCAGATGCCGCATTGCAGTGCGGCGTGCTCCAGGAATTTCTGCTGCAGCGGATGCAGCCTATCGCCATGCGCCATGCCCTCGACGGTCTCGATGCGGCGGCCTTCCGCTTCCGCGCCCAGCACCAGGCACGAACACACCAGCCGGTCGTCGACGATGACGCTGCAGGCGCCGCAATCGCCCGTGCCGCAGCCTTCCTTGGCGCCGGTCAGTCCGAGCCGGTCACGCAGCACGTCGAGCAGCGTCTCGTCGGGCTGGCAGAGATATTCGACATTGTCGCCGTTGATCGTTGTTGAAACCGCTACGCCAGCCATCATTTGCCTCCTGCACGTGCATAGGCGGTCTGTGCGGCCCGCCTGGCCAGCACGCCCGCAACCTTGCGCCTGAATTCGATTGTGCCTCTTTTGTCGTCGATCGGCCGGCAGGCGCCGGCGCAGACCTTGGCCAGCCGCTCCAGCGCCGCTTCGTCGAGCTTGCGGCCGATCAGGGCCTCGGCCCCTTCTTCCACCAGCAATACGGTCGGCGCCGCGGCGCCGATCGCCACACGGGCCGCCGTCACGACGCCAGCACCGTCCAGCGTCAGGTTCACGCCGGCGCTGACCACGGCGATGTCCATCTCGGTGCGCGGAATGAACCTGAGATAGGCATCGGCCGAACGCGGCGCGGGCTTGCCGAGCAGGATCGCCTCGATGATCTCGCCCTTGGCGAGCGAGGTCCGGCCCGGCGCGGTCGGCACCGTCTCGACGGCGATGGTGCGCTTGCCCGACGGGCCGACGACCACGGCCTTGGCGCCCGCCGCCACCAGCGCCGGAACGCTGTCGGCCGCCGGCGAGGCGTTGCACAGATTGCCGACAATGGTGCAGCGTCCCTGCACCTGCTTCGAGCCGATCAGCTTGGCCGCCTCGACCACGCCAGGCCAAGCCTTCTTCAGCGCGGCGTTCTCGCCCAGCACGGCGCAAGGCACGGCGGCGCCGATGCTGAAGCCGTCGGCGGTTTCCCTGATGTCGCGCAAGCCGGCGATCGACTTGATGTCGATGATCAGTTCGGGTTCGACAAAGCCGCCCTTCATCCTCACCAGGAGGTCACTGCCACCGGCAAGGATGGCGGCCGGGCCGGCCGATCCGGCCAATTGGCCGACGGCGTCTTCGATTGAAAGCGGACGTATGTAGCGCATCGTCTCCCCTTGGTATCGCGATTTTCAGCGACCGTTATAAACAATCGTCTCATAATGACCATCCGTTTCCCGAGCCGAGGCGATTGGGCCAGGTGCGGCAAAATGCGGTCCACTCGACCTGGAACATGGCCGCGAAGCGTCAGCCAGTGGGGCCAATTGGGGCTTGACCGCCCCGCCCCGTGCGTCAATCCTTCCCGGCCAAGGGAGGAATTTCCATGCGACGTCTGTTGGCTGTGCTTTGCGCCGTGATGCTGGCCGCGCCGGCTGGCGCCGCGACGCTCTATTACGGCGCCCGGGTTGGAATGGAGCTTACCATCGTCAAAAAGTCGGGCATCGGCTCCACGCACGCCAGCATCCTGGCCAGGCACGACAGGCGCAAGGCCCGCCTCTACTGCCGCGAATACGGCCATGATTTCACCGAGGAGTGCATTGATGCGGAAATGAAGGCGCCCCTGCATTTCGAAATCACCGCCAACTGCAAGACCGGCGAATTCACCACCTTCTATGGCGCCGCCATGCTGTTCCAGGGCCGCAACAAGGGCGCGGATGTGACGACGGATTACCGGATCACCGCCGTCGACGAAAAGGTGGTGCTGGATGGCTCCGGCGCCTCGGGCTACGATTATACGCTGGACCAGTTCAAGGCGCTCTGCCCCAACCGCGTGAAGTAGACCGGTCGCGAGGCCTGGCCCGCCAAAGCCCGGGACTTGGACTGTGGCAAGCACGGCCGTTTATCGTTAGCAGAGGACCGCAGTGGAGGCGAAAGACCATGACCCTGACCAATCGCGACATTGTCGAACTGACCGAATGGCGGCGCAAGCTGCACCGGCAGCCGGAAATCTCGAACGAAGAGGAGAAGACGGCGAAAGAGGTCGTCTCTTTCCTCGCCGACACCGGGCCGGACAAGGTGCTGACCGGCCTCGGCGGCAACGGCGTCGCGGCCATCTACGACAGCGGCAAAAACGGACCAACCGTCCTGTTTCGGTCCGAACTCGACGCGCTGCCCATCGAGGAACTGTCCGGCGTGCCGCATGCATCGCAAATTCCTGGCAAGTCGCATATGTGCGGCCATGACGGGCACACCGCTATCCTGGCCGCCCTTGGCCGCCAGTTCGGGCGCGAACGGCCCGCCAGCGGCCGCGTCGTGCTGATGTTCCAGCCGGCCGAGGAAACCGGCAATGGCGCGGCCGGCGTCGTCGCCGATCCGCGCTTTGGCGAGATCGCGCCGGATTTCGCCTTCTCGCTGCACAATCTGCCCGGCGTGCCGTTCGGCGAGGTCAGGCTCAAGCCCGGCGTGGTCAATTGCGCCTCGCGCGGCATGCGCATCGTGCTGGAGGGCAAGACCGCGCATTCCTCCATGCCCGAGACCGGAACCTCGCCCATGCCGGCGATCTCGGAGCTGATGCCGGCCCTGCCCGCGCTCGGCCGCGCGACTTTCGCCGACGATGATTTCTCCATGGTCACCGTCACCCATGCGCGGATGGGCGAAGCCGTGTTCGGCATCGCGCCCGCCCACGCCGAGGTCTGGGCAACGCTGCGCACCCGCCGCGACGAGCGCATGGCCGACCTCTGCGCCGCCGCCGAAACCCTGGTCAAGGAGATCGCCGGCCGCCACGGCCTCTCCGCCAGCTGGGACTATCACGAGATCTTCGTCGCCAGCGTCAACGCACCGGATGCGGTCGAGCACCTGCGGCGCGCCCTCGATGAAGAGAGCGTCGCGCATGGCGAGGAAGCCTTGCCAATGCGCGCCTCGGAGGATTTCGGCCTGTTCGGCCACAGCGCCAGGTCGGCGATGTTCTTCCTCGGTGCGGGCGAGCGGCACCCTGCCCTGCACAATCCCGACTATGACTTTCCCGACGATTTGATCCCGATCGGCTCGAAGATCTTCATGAGGACCGCGCGCAACCTTCTCGGCTGATCTCAGCGGCACGCCGGCCAGCTCCGCCGCAAAGCTCTGTCAACTGGCCACCTGGATGCCTCGAACTGGATATTCCCAACGGGCCGGATTGTGTGGCATCTGTGAGGGCAACGCGAGGAGTTCGAAAATGTACACGCCGCCCGCCTTCCGCGACGACGACAAGGACAGCCTGATCGCGACGATCCGCGCCGCGCGGCTGGCCAATCTCGTCACCGCCACGGCGGACGGGCCGCTCGCCACCCCCCTGCCGCTTTTTCTCGACGAGACCGAGGGCGAGCACGGCGTCATCCATGGCCACCTGGCCAAGGCCAACCCGCAGTGGCGCGTTCCCGCGATCGGCGACGGGCTCGCCATCTTCATGGGCCCGGACGCCTATGTGACGCCGGCTTGGTACGCCACCAAGCAGGAAACCGGCAAGGTCGTGCCGACCTGGAACTACGCGGCGGTCCACGCCTACGGTCCGGTCGAGTTCTTCGAGGATGCCGACAGGCTGCTGGAAGTCGTCACCCGGCTGACCAACCTGCATGAAGGCGCGCGCGCCGCGCCCTGGGCCGTGTCGGACGCGCCGCCAGACTTCATCCAGTCGCAGCTTCGCGGCATTGTCGGCCTGCGCATGCCGGTCGTCAGGCTCGAAGGCAAGCGCAAGATGAGCCAGAACCGCAACGCCGCCGACCGCGCCGGCGTGGCCTCCGGGCTGGCCGCGAGCGAGCGTCCGTCCGACCGCGAAGTCGCCGCCCTCATCCCGTGAAGGTACGGCGCCTCACCTTGCCAGCACTAGGTCGGCGTCCTCGAGAACGTACCGGACATAACGGTAGTCGCGAATGAAGCTGATCCGGCCGTCGCGCCATTCCAGCCACATGAAATGACTGGGTTTCGCGTCGGCCCGGTCTTCGAACACCGCGATCACCTCGCGGCCCTCGACCCATGCCGGCCTGAGCCACAAGCCGTCGCTCTTGGCGTAGATGGTGAAGAACATGCCGACGTCGGCGGCCCCCGCGCGCGGTTTGTGCGTGGACTGATGGAGCCTCACATCGTCGGCCAGCAGCGCGCGCAAGCCGTCCCAGTCGCGTCGGTTGAACAGATTGACGTAGCGCAGGATGGCCGCCGATGCGATGCGCGCATCGGGGAGCGGATTGGCCTCGGCGTTGATCCGCCGAAGCCGGGCGCGGCCGCGCGCCAGATGCGCCTTCACCGCATCGACCGTGATGCCGAGCAGGGCGGCGATGTCGGCCAGCGGCTCGTCGAGCACATCCCTGAGGACGACCACGCTGCGTTGCGTCACCGGAAGCTCGGCGAAGCGCGACACGGCGGTTTGCACGGCTTGCCTGCGCATCAGCACCTCCACCGGGTCGGCTTCGTCGGCTATGTCGAGCGCCGCCTCGATCGGCTCCACGGCGCGGATTGCGCGGCTGCGCAACAGGTCAAGCGCGCGGTTGTGGGCGATCCGGAACAGCCACGGCCTGAGCCGAGGCACCTCACACAACTCCTCCAGGGCAACGACGACGCGCGCGAACGTGTCCTGCACGACATCCTCGCCGTCGATGACCGAGCCCATCAGGCGCGAACAATAGCGGTGCAGCTCCGGCCGCAAGGCGGTGGCAAGGGCAAGCAGCCCTTCCTGCCGGTCGCGCTCCACCGCTGGCTTTGCGTCGCTCAAGGACCCGCGCCCTCCATGATCGTCACCCCGGCGTCGCCGCTGAGGCCAAAGACGACGCCCTCGCCATACTGCGGGTCTTCCAGCAGCGAGACCACCCTGTCGCCGAAAGCCCGGGGCGGCATCGGCGCGCCGAAGCGGGTGACGAATTGTTCCGGCGTGATGCCCATTGAGCCGGCATAGGCGCTCGCCGCCGCATCGCCGATCCCGGTGTCGAGGATCATCTGCCGCGGCACGATCGCCTGGAAGCGGATGCCGAGGCCTTTCTCCTGCGCCACGCCATTGGCGTATTTGGCCATGAACCAGAGCATCCGCTTGGCGCCGCCATAGCCGCCCGACATCTGCGACCCGGTGACGGCCGCACCGCTCGACCCGACCAGCACCCGGCTGCCCGGCCCGAGCGGCAGGTTCAGCGACGCCTGCAGCCAGTAGAGCCCGGCCTTGACATCGGTTTCCCATGCGATGGAGAAGTCCTCCCACTTCAACTGGTCCAGCCGCCCCATCCGGGGCGTGGCGCCGGCGTTGAGCACCAGTATGTCAGGGCGGACCTCGCCAAGAATGCGATAGGCGGCGTCCTCGTCCGTGACATCGGCGGCGATGGTGGCGACCCCAAGCCGCGCACCGACCGCCTGCAGCGCCTCGGCGCCCCGCGCGACCACGGTCACGCCGGCGCCTTGCTCGACAAGCGCTTCGACCAATCCGAGACCAAGCCCACGGCTGCCGCCGGTGACCACGATTTTCTTATCCCTGAGGCTCATTTGACCCTGCTCCAGTGTTTCACTGTAGCTAAGACGGTTGAGGATCGGGAAAAGAGTCAGCGGTGGGGAGGATTTGTCGTCAGCCAGAAGCCGGGTCGACAGTCCGCGCCGCTGCTCGCTATGGATCTTGACGAAATTGGTGCGCCGGTTTGGACATTGGGGCAACATGTGCTCCATGGGCAGGTGACGAAGCGGTGGGGAAGAAGTGAAGCGCGTTTTTCGATTGTTTGCGGCGGCCGTCATGGCGTCCGCGCTGAGCGGCTGCACCAGCGTTTCCTACTACGCGCAATCGCTGGAAGGCCATGTCCGGATCATGGCCGCGCGCCAAGACGTTGGAAAACTGATCCAGGCCCCTTCGACGCCGGAGGCATTGCGCGCCAAGCTGACGTCGGCGAGCGCCATAAGGCGGTTCGCGACGGATGAGCTGGCACTGCCCGACAACAGCAGCTATCGCAGCTATGTCGACATCCACCGGGATGCCGTGACCTGGGCCGTTTTTGCCGCCCCGCAATTCTCGCTCACGCCCAAGACATGGTGCTTTCCGGTTTTCGGCTGCGTTCCGTACCGGGGATACTTCGATCGGAAATCCGCGACCGAAAGCGCCATGGCACTTCATCGACAGGGGCTGGACGTCTATGTCACCGGCATTACCGCCTATTCCACGCTGGGCTGGTCCAGCGATCCGCTGCTAAGCACCATGCTGCGTCAGGACGACACCTATCTGGCGAGCCTTGTCTTTCATGAACTCGCGCATCAGCGCCTCTATGTGAACGGCGATTCCGCATTCAATGAGGCTTTCGCGGTGGCCGTCGAAACCACCGGCACGAGAAAATGGCTCCGCGCCGCCGGCGATCGCGCCGGATTGCGCCGCTACGAGGCCGATCGCAAGCGCAGCGCCGATTTTCTCGCACTGGTGTCGAAAACGCGCGACGAGTTGCGGCAGGTCTATGAAAGCTCGCGGCCCCCCGACGGGATGGCGGCGGCCAAGGCAGCCACGCTCGACAGGTTGCGGACGCGCTACCGGCAAATGCGCGACGGAAGCTGGGCCGGATACCGGGGATACGACGCCTGGTTCAATGCGCCGATCAACAACGCAAAGCTCGCAGCGACGTCTGTCTATGGCGAACAGGTTCCGGCGTTTATTCGCTTGTTCGATTTATGCTCCGGCGATTATCCGAGATTCTACGCTTCCGTTCGACGGATCGCTGACCTGCGCGAACCGGCCCGTGCCGAAGCGCTCAAGGCGGCGACCAGCTGCGATTGACCTGAGCAAACACGGCGGCCTTTGGCGTGCTCCGATAGCTCTAAGCCTGGTTCGCCAGGACCAACGGTCCTATGTGCGCGGCGAGCACGAAACGCTCGCATTGCTCGCCGTCGGACTCATCGATGAAGCTGTCGACATGTTTGAAGCCGAGCTTCGCCAGGATCCGCAGCGACGCGACATTGCGCGCCGCCGCCTCGGCCGTCACCTGTTCGAGCGCCAGGGTCTCGAAGGCGTAGCGAACCACTTCGCGTGCCGCCTCGGAGCCCAGCCCCTGCCCCCAATGCGCACGCCCCAGCACAAATCCCAATGCGGCCGACCTGGCATCGTCCGCGCCGAAGGACAGGGTTATCGTCCCGATCGCGTCCGCCACGCCTGTCTGGTCTATCGACCATTTGATCGCCCGGCCGTCGGCGAACCGCTGACGCGCAAGGGCGAGCCATCGCTCGCCCGCGCTGATGTCGTCGGCAACGGGATCGCCGGCAAGGGAGGCGGATTCGATATCGCTCGCGCGCGCGAACCACGCCGGGATATCCCGCTCGCCCGGCGCCCGAAGCACGAGCCTTGGTGTGGTGAGCCTGGGAACTGCTTTCATGGAGGGCATTTTCGACCCGGGGCAGCGCCAATGCAACGGCGCTGAGAGCCGCGGCGGCTGACCGCCAGGACAGATTCGACCGCAAGCTACGCCCAACCGCCTTCAGCCCCAGCGCCCTGCGCTTCAATCACTCCGGGGCCACCCGGCTACCGCCGGTCATGACGTGAGATTTGGCAGTGGCGCCAGCCCACCGTAGGGCGGGACTATGGCAACGCGCGTTGGCGATTCGCGATGAACATAAACGGCTGTTGTGGGGCCGACAGCAGACCATCGGCTTCTCTGTCCAAATTCTCAGAATCGGCGACAATACGACATTATAGTGGGCGCTCGGCTGGACAAAAAGCGGGACGGAGTAAAGCGTAGATCTGCAATACTGAACATGCCGAGGAATAGTTGGGGCTTCACCAGATTGCCGACCGGTCGATCTCGTCGATGCGCGCCCGGCCGGTTAGCGCCATTGCCGCCTCGAAGTCTCTGCGGAGCAGGTGGACACAATAGGCTACGCCGTCGGCACCATCCGTTGCAAGTGCGTAGACATAGGGGCGACCAATCATGACGGCGCTTGCCCCTAGGGCAATCGCCTTCAAAACGTCTGTGCCACGCCTCACGCCGCCGTCGAGGATGATGGGAATCCGCCCGGCTACCCGCTCCGAGATGGCGGGCAGGGCGTCGATGGTCGCTGGCAGGGTGTCGAGGTTGCGCGAACCGTGGTTCGAGACGACGATGGCATCGGCACCGGTTCTGATTGCCTGCTCGGCATCGTCAGGATCGAGAATGCCCTTCAGGATAAGCGGTAGGGTTGTCAGCGAACGCAGCCAGGCATATCCGCCCAGGTCGGCATCGCCCGCCGCTGCGCAGTGCCAACTTTGAGCACGCCGGTGTTACGGTCCTTGAAGTATGGCGTTGCGAGGCTGTCGGGAATTTTGAATCCTGCCCGGAACTGCCTGTGGCGATCGCCTGGCGTTGGCAAGTCGACAGTCACGCTGATTGCCTTCGCGCCCAGTGCCGCCATGCGCGATACGAGTTCGCCATTGAAACCGCGATCGCTTTGCCAATAGAGCAGGAACCAGACTGGAGACTGGCTCACCGCCACGCAATCCTCGATCGCCGCCGTCGCCGTGGTACCCAGAGTGAACACCGCTTCCGCCACTCCGGCGCCGCGCGCCGCTGCCACCTCGCCTTCCGGATGCACCAGCCGCTGATATGCTATTGGGGCCAGGATGATCGGATGCGGCAGACTTTGTCCGAAGAGCGTGATCCCGGTATCAAGTCTTGTCACATCGCGTAGCACGCGCGGCCTTAATCTGATGCGGTCGAATGCGGCTTCATTGTCACGCTTGGTGATTTCGTCGCCAGCACCCCCAGCAATGAACTCGTAAACTGCGTGCGGCAATACCTCTCGTGCCGCCGGTTCAAGATCCGCTAGGCAGAGAAACCGGGTCTCGATGTCGAGCGGCATGGCCCACTCCGGTCAACGTGTCAAAAAAGTCGGCTAAGTCCAAAGACAACATTCGCGCATTTGGCCGCTGGCCGCAAGACGGCGGCACAGCGCGCAGGGCAACGAACGTCGATGACCGGGCGGCGGAAACGCGGCCAGAGGCAGACCAGGAGCTTTGAGGCTTGGATCTTCAAAAATGACTTTCAGGGCTTGTCGCTCGCATCGACTTGATCGGCCCCGAAATTGCCGACCAACCGAGCCTGCCTGCTCCCGGTTGTGGGAGAAGGGGTCATGGCGGGGTTCGGCCCTGTGGGTCGGAAGGTCAGTCCGTGGATAGGGCAGTATGTCACCGGTCTCGGGTGCCGCGCACGATGGCCCAGAGCCTTGCTGAATCCCGAGTGGGCCCTCGACATTCTCAAGTCAATGTCGTCGACCAACTCAAGCATTCTTCGCAGGGTCCCCGCTACGCTGCAACGGGCGCAATCGCTGGAGGAAAGCGCGTCCGACACGCGCGATAGTTACGCATGCGCGGCCCATGACGGCGGCTGAGAGATCAAGCCGGCGAACCACTGATCCGCGGTGGGCCTTTTGCCTTTCGAGATAGTTGGCAAGCGCAATGTCGTGACACAGTGGTGCAACCGCGCCGCGCCACGCCGGATTGTGCCAAGACTCTTCATGCAAGGGATCGTCATGCCAGATGGGCCAGTCGATCGAGCTTGGGCGTTGCACGGCGTCCTCCTGAGACACGCGGAGTGAGAAACAAGGGGCTCAGTGCGGCAATCTCCTCGACAGCCGTGAGAAACGCGCAGCAACCAGCGTGATGGAATCGTGAAAAGCGCGATTTTGGCAGAATCACGGTTGAAATAGGGACGGCGACACGAAAGGATCGCCGGTGCGTGGTGGCTGTTGTGGCGGATCCGATGACCGGGCCTCATCTCTATCTACTGGGTGGTTTCGACTTTGCCGGCGTTGGGGCTGCGGTCCCCGCCTTCAGCCGCAAGGCGCGGGCGATGATGGCTTACCTCGCGCTGCAATCGGGACATGCGCAGTCGCGCGAAAAGCTCGCCGCCCTTTTGTGGGGTGGCAACAGCGAGACCCAGGCGCGGATGAACCTGCGACAAGCGGTTTCGGTTGTCGGCAAGGCTATGCAAGCTTCTGGCAGTGCTCGCTTCCTCAGGGATAGCGACAATGTCGCCCTTCATCTCGATGGCCTTGATTTCGATGTCGCGCGGTTCGAGGCGCTGGCAGCCAGCTCGGAGCCTGATAACCTCGAACAGGCGCTTGTCGTCTATCGCGGCGACCTGCTTGACGGTTTCGGCCTGAAGCAGGAGCCTTTCGAGGACTGGCTGCGGATCGAGCGCGAGCGTCTGAGGGCAACGGCTGTCGCGGCGCTGGACAGGCTGGTCGCGCATTATAGTGCAACCAAGGATCCGGCCTCCTGCGTCCGCGCTGCTACGCGCCTGCTCGCCATGGAGCCGTTGCGGGAGGACATCCACCGCGCCCTGATGCACGTCTATGCGGCGCAGGGCCGGATCAATCTGGCGCTCAAGCAATATGACAATTGCCGCGATGCGCTGCAGCGGGAGCTGAGGCTGCAGCCCGAGCCGGAGACAAGACATTTGCACGATACGCTGCGGGCCCGCCGCACGACATCGCCGCGTCCGGCCTCGGCCTCCGAGCCGCCGCGCGCCGAGGCGGGCGGCGAACCCCTGCGCCCCTCCACCCACTATGTCAAATCCTCCGGGGTCAGCATCGCCTATCAGGTGACCGGCGACGGGCCGATCGACCTGATCTATGTGCCTGGATGGGTCTCCAATCTCGACCTTGCCTGGGCCTCGCCACGGCTTTCGCATGTGTTCCAGCGGCTCGGCAGCTTCTGCCGCTTGATCCGCATGGACAAGCACGGCACAGGGCTATCCGACCGCAATGTCGGTTTGCCGACCATGGAAGAGCGGATGGAGGACATGCGAGCCGTGCTGGATGCGGTCGGCTCGAAGCGCACGGTTGTGTTCGGCGGTTCCGAGGGCGGCCCCATGTGCATGCTATTCGCGGCGACCTACCCCGAGCGCACGGCGGCACTTGTGCTCAACGGAACCTATGCCAGGGGCAGATGGTCGAAGGATTACCCTTGGGCAAGGACGGCCGAGCAGGTGGAAGAAGACCTGGCCACCATTGAGAGACAGTGGGGAGAGCCGGCGGACATGGGCAATGCGGCCCCCAGCCTGATGAACGACACGTTCGAAAGAGAATGGTTCGCCGCTTACCTCAGGAATTCAGCCTCGCCCGCAGACGCGATCTCGCTCTGGCGCTGGGGAACCGAAATCGATGTTCGCGACATCCTGCCTGTCATTCATGTTCCGACACTGATCGTTCAGACGTCGGGCGACCGCTGGGTCAAACGGGAAGAAGGACGCTACCTGGCAACGCATATCGAAGGCGCCAGATATGTCGAGCTCACCGGCCGGGATCACGTGATCTGGGGCGAGAATTCCGATCGCCTCGTCGACGAGATCGAGGTTTTCGTCACCAACGCTCTCCAGGCGACACCGGGCGAACGGCTCCTGGTGTCGGTGCTGTCGCTGGAGATAGGCGACCCGCATTCTGACTCCGGCGCAGATCTGATTGAGCGACACGCAGAAGAGATCAGAAGCCAATTACTTCTCGCTGAAGGCAGGCAGATCAGGCGCTCGCCAAGCCGAATGCTCGCGGTGTTCCAACGACCGACGCGGTCGATCCAGTGCGCGATCGCGATCCGCCATCGCCTGAGACAATCCGGTCTGGATGTCCGCTCCGCGGTCCACACCGGCGAATGCGAGGAGCGCGGCGATGACTTCACCGGCATCGCGATCGAGCTGTCATCGCGATTGCTCGACCATGCCCGGCCGGGCGAGATCATCGCGTCGCGGACGGTGCGCGATCTCGTGGTTGGCTCCGGCCTGACATTCGAAGATTATGGCGAGATGGAAGCGAGCGGGATGCCCGGCGTGCTCGCGTTCTTTTCCGTCAGTGGGGCGCCGTCCGGCGCTGGCGGGTGACCAGCCACGGATAGCCATTTCGGCCACGCGTTTGCACTTTGTGGTGGCTCAAAGCACGATGGGCACGGTGAGGAGTCTTGGCGCGGCCGCGACCTCCGCAGTCCCCCTTGCAATGTCTGCTATCAGGACTTGGCGAAGACAATTTATACGTCCGAAATGCGGCGCATTCCTGACGTAGGTAGCCAACGTGCGTCTCGTATCACATCTTGCGATTGCCCACCCGGTGGCAGCACGGCGGCCCAACCCGCCTGTCCTACACAAAGCTGTCACCAACTGAGCTTATCCGATCCTCGGGAATGAACCATCCACATGACACGCCTTGAAACCGCCGGCCGGAGGGCGATCGGGACATGTGGAATGCTGTTTTCGGAGACGACCATGCTTGAACGGACGGACAGGGCCGCACCCCATCGGAATCAGCCGACAAAACAGGATCTGTGGTTGAGCGAATTCGAGATTGTGCTGCGCGACCGTGTCATTGCCAATGGCGCGGTCAGGATCGAAGACGGCCTGATCGCGGAGATCCGCGACCAGCCTGTCGAGAATGCCGACTTCGTCGGCGGCGGCCGCCTGCTGCTGCCTGGTTTCATCGACATGCACGGCGACATGGTGGAACGGGAAGTGGAGCCGCGCAGCGGGGTCCACGTGCCGATGGAAATCGGCATCGCCGAGCTCGACAAGCGGCTGGCCTCCTGCGGCGTGACCACCGCCTATGCCGCGCTCTCCTTCATCGGCAACAGCGCCACGGCCGCCTTGCTGCGCTCGGAAGAACACACATCGTCCATCATCGAGACCATCACCGGGCTGAAAGACCACCTTTTGGTCGATCACCGCATCCATGCCCGCTTCGAGGTGACGTTCAGCGCGGCTGTCGGCGTGCTGGAAAGATTGATGGATGCCGGCAAGCTGCATTTGGTTTCGCTGATGGATCACACGCCCGGCCAGGGACAGTACCGCGACGTCGAACTGTATATCGCCCGCCTGGCCAAGGAGCGCGGCATGTCGATAGCCGACGTATCCGAGGTCGTCGGCAAGCGCATGGCCGATCGGAACGGGCATGGCGGTGTGCTCGGCACGCTGCAGGGCCTGTCGGCGTTTGCCCGCGCGCGCTGCATCGTGCTCGCCTCGCACGATGACGACACGCCGGAAAAGGTGGAATTCGTCCACGGCCTGGGAACCGTGCTCAGCGAATTCCCGGTGACGCTGGAGGCGGCGCGGGAAGCCCGCCGGCTCGGCATGTATACGGCCATGGGCGCGCCCAATGCGCTGCGCGGAGAATCCTATTCCGGCAATCTTTCCGCTCGCCAGGCCTATGAGGCCGGGTTGCTCGACATGCTGGCCAGCGACTATCACCCGGCCTCGATCCTGCCGGCCGTGCTCGGCCTGGCGAAACTGAGCGACGGTGGCCTGGCGAAGGCGGCGGCGCTGACGAGCGCCAACCCGGCCGCCGCACTCGGGCTCACCGATCGCGGCGCCATCGAAGCTGGGCTGCTGGCCGATCTCGTCGTGGCCGACCGCCAGCCGGTACCACGTGTGCGAGCCACCTTCCGCGCCGGCCGCATGATCTACGGCGACGGCACGCTTGAACCGGCGCAGAACAGGGCGATCGAGGGAGACCGCGGCCGGCCGCTGCCAGCCGACCGAGGGCAATCCCAGGACTAGACACCTAGGCAACTAGGGCTTAGCGGTTCTCTGGGGAAAAGCGCGTGGCGCTTCCCCAGTAGTTGCTAAAGATCGAGCGCCACCATCATCCCGCGCACCTCCGCCATTTCCAGCAGCAGATCCTGCAGGTTTTCGGTGGTCAGCGGCGCACCTGATATCGCCGGCAGTTCGGCGATACTCTCCCTCATCGAAATCACGGGAGCCCCGGTTTTTTCCGAAAGCAGCCGCGCGATGGCTGCGCGGACAAGCGCAATCTGGTCAGGCATGATTCCCCTTTCATGCTACGATAACGGCACCATTTTCTTCATGCTGTATGCCTTGGCGCAACTTATGCGAGCATTCATTCACGCTTGCAAGTCATCTCGTTGATGTTCGTACGATCGACAGCCGCCCAACGGGGAGAGCGACGGCGTCCCGCTGTCGTCGCCTTCCATGGCGCGGAGCAGGGCAAGCGGCACTTCGTGCCGGCAGAGCCCGATCAAAATCCTGCCTTGCACCGTCACCGGCAATTCGGTGTATCTGTCGAAAATGGAATACGTGCCTGTCGGCTCATTCAAAATCTCGAAACGGTCCAATGCAAACCTCAACCTTCCCCGGAACGCAGTAACGCACGCGTCCATCGGAGGTTGCCTAAAAAATCGATTTTTTCGGGGAGGCCGCGAAAGAGTTCCAATTGGCTCTTGCCGAAGCCGGCGGCCTCGCTCATCCATGGCGTACAGACACTGGGGCCAATGATGACCGAGACCAGCCTTCACCTCGTCGAAGCGTCGATCGACCAATTGCGCCAAGCGCTCGACGACGGCGCCATCACCAGCGTCGAACTGGTCGCGGCCTATGTCAGGCGGATCGCGTATTTCGACCGGCACGGCATCGCGCTGAACGCCGTGCCGGTGCTCAACCCTGAAATGTTCGAGGATGCCGCCGCTTCCGACGAGCGGCGCCGGCAAGGAAAGACGCTTGGCCCGCTCGACGGCATCCCCTACACCGCCAAGGACAGCTACAAGGTCAAAGGCCTGACGGTGGCTGCCGGCTCGCCCGCCTTCGAGCATCTCGTCGCCAACGAGGACGCCTTCACCATCGCCCGGCTGCGCGCCGGCGGCGCGGTGCTGATCGGCCTCACCAACATGCCGCCCATGGCCAATGGCGGCATGCAGCGCGGCGTCTATGGCCGCGCTGAAAGCCCCTACAATGGCGACTATCTGACCGCCGCCTTCGCGTCGGGCTCCTCCAACGGCTCGGGCACCGCGACGGCGGCCAGCTTCTGCGCCTTCGGGCTCGGCGAAGAGACGTGGTCGTCCGGCCGTGCGCCGGCCACCAACAACGCGCTGGTCGCCTACACGCCCTCGCGCGGCGTCATTTCGGTGCGCGGCAACTGGCCCTTGGTGCCGACCATGGATATCGTGGTGCCGCACACCCGCAGCGTGCCCGACATGCTGGAACTGCTTGACGTCATCGTCGCCGACGATCCGGAAACGCGAGGCGATTTCTGGCGCGCCCAGCCTTGGGTGGCGCTGCCGAAAAGCTCCGGGATGCGGCCACGACGTTATACCGACCTGACGCTTGCGGGTTCGCTGAAGGGCAAGCGGCTCGGCGTACCCAGAATGTATATCGGCCGGGACACGGAAATAGATCGCCCGATCGAAACCCGCGCCTCGGTACTTGATCTCTGGGAACAGGCGGCCGCGGATCTGCGGCGGCTCGGCGCCGAAGTGGTCGAGGTCGACTTTCCCGTCGTCTCCAACTATGAGCGCGACCGCCCAGGCGCGCGGACCATGGTCGAGCGTGGGCTGGTGCCCGGGGACTTCGCCGACCGCGAAATCTGGGATCTCTGCATCTGGGGCTGGGACGATTTCCTGCGGGCCAACGCCGACCCTGCTCTGCCCGATCTCGCCTCGGTCGACGGCCCAAAAATCTTCCCGCAGCCACCGGGCACGCTGCCCGACCGCTATGAAGGCGGCTTCGATCTGGCCGAGTATGTCGAGCGGGCAAAGCTCGGCGTCGCGCCCTTGACCCATATTCCCACGATCGCGGATGGCATCAAGGGACTCGAAGCAACAAGACGCATCGACTTCGAGGACTGGCTGGACGCACAAGGCCTCGATGCCGTGGTCCTGCCGGCCGCCGCCGATGTCGGCCCGGCCGACGCCGACGTCAACGAGGCGTCAGCCGATCTGGCCTGGCGCAACGGCACCTGGGTCGCCAACGGCAATCTGGTCTGGCGCCATTTCGGCATCCCGACCGTCACCGTGCCGATGGGCACAATGGCCGACATCGGCATGCCGGTCGGCCTGACCTTCGCAGGTAAGGCCTATGACGATGAAAGGCTGCTTTGCATGGCCGGCGATTTCGAGCGTTCCACGCAGCGCCGCACCCAGCCGCCGCGCACGCCTGAATTGCCTGATGATGTCTTTTCGCGCCAGCCTACTCAAGCCGGCAATGGCAAGGCGCCGATAGTGGAAATCGCGCTAACAGCTGAAACGCGCGCGTCCGGTGATCACGACGAGATCACGGTCACAATCGACCTAGCTGTCGAGGCAAGCGAAGCGGAGCACGCCAGCCTCAACGTGCATGTCAACGGCCAGGCGATTGACATGCACCAAGCCGGCACGCGGCTCAGCGGGCGGGCGCTCGTCCCTGCCGTCGAGCATCGGCGCTTTCACAGCGTCTGGCGCGGCTCATACGGTTCGATCGTCACGGCGGTGGTGCGGCTACAGGATGGACGCAGCGCCGGCGCCTATGTGGTCACCGGCGGAATCGAGTGATGATGCGCCTTACGGGCCGCCTTACCATGCACAACGGGCCAAGCCACGGAACCCAGCCATGATCAAAGTCAAGCAACTCGCCCATGTCTGCATTTTCGCCAACGACCTGGAAGAAACACGGCGCTTCTACGAAAATGTCCTTGCCATGGACATCCAGTTCAATTTCCTGCGCGGTTTTCGGTTTCTACCTCAATTGCGGCGGCCGCAGCCATGTCGAGGTCTTCCAGAAAGAGGGCGCGCGGTTCAGCGAGACGGATCAGATCAACCATTTCTGCCTGGAAGTCGAACACATCGACGCCGCGATCGCGCACATCGCGTCCATGGGCGTGGACATCACCGCCAAAAAGCACGCCTGCGACGACACGTACCAGGCCTGGCTGCGCGATCCCAATGAGGTGAAGATCGAACTGTTTGAATACACCGGCAAAAGCGCGCAATTCACCGGCGGCGACCGCGTCGCGGACTGGTAGGCTAGTCGCGCGCGGCCCACAGCAAACCGCGCTCCGTGATTAGCGCCATTTCCGGCACCGCGAACTCGTCCGCCGTATGGCCAAGGGAACTGTAAAAAACCTTGCCCGCGCCATAGCGGCGCTTCCAGACGACCGGCATGACGACGCCGCCAATTCCGGGAAAATGCGCGTCGGTAAAGGTGGTGGTCGCCAGCACCTCGTTGCCCGGGTCGACATGCATGTAATATTGCTCCGACCGGTAGGCGAAATCGCTGACGCCTGTCGTGACCGGATCGTCCGGCCGGGTGATGACGACATGGTAGTCGATGATGTTGCCGGGATGCGCGACCCACTGGCCGCCGGTCATGAACTGGTAGTCGGGCTCCGCGCGAAAACTGTCGCCCATCGTGCCGTGAAAGCCGCCGAGCCCGCTCCCTAGGCGAACCGCCTGCGTCAGGTTGTTCAGCTCTGCCTTTTCGATCGTCGACATGGTGATGACAGGCACGATGAGATCGAATGATGCAAGGTTCGGATCGGCGAACATCGCTGTCCCCTCGCCGAGCGTGACCGCGAAGCCGTTACGCTCCAGCATGTCGCGGATGATGTTGGCGCTGCGCTCTGGCGTGTGGCCTTCCCAGCCTCCCCAGGCAATCAGGGCTTTCCTGGACATGCGGCAACCTCCCTCGATCCATTAGACCGACGACCGCTCCCCGCACCGGTCAGCGCCAGCCTAGCGCCGGCGCGACATGGGTGAGGATCGCCTCGATGACATGGGCGTTGTAGTCGACGCCGAGCTGGTTGGGAACCGTGAGCAAAAGCGTGTCGGCCTCGGCGATCGCCTCGTCCTGCGCCAGCTCCTTGATCAGCACGTCCGGCTCGGCGGCGTAGCTGCGGCCGAAGATCGCCCTGGTATTTTCCTCGATAAAGCCGATCTGGTCGCGGCTCTCATTGCCGCGCCCGAAATAGGCGCGGTCGCGGTCGTCGACCAGCGCGAAGATGCTGCGGCTGACCGAGACGCGCGGTTCGCGTTCATGCCCGGCCGCCTTCCAGGCTTCGCGATAGATGCGGATCTGCTCGGCCTGCTGGACATGGAACGGCTTGCCGCTCTCGTCGAATTTCAGCGTCGAGCTCTGCAAATTCATGCCGAGCTTCGCCGCCCATTCAGAGGTGGCGTTGGTCGCCGCGCCCCACCAGATGCGCTCGCGCAAGCCCTCCGAATGCGGCTCGAGCCTGAGCAAGCCGGGCGGGTTGGGGAACATCGGCCGTGGATTGGGCTGCGCGAAGCCTTCGCCGCGCAGCGTATCGAGGAACACCTCGGCGTGATGCCGCGCCATGTCGGCGTCGCTTTTGCCTTCCTGCGGCACATAGCCGAAATAGCGCCAGCCATCGATCACCTGCTCGGGCGAGCCGCGGCTGATGCCGAGCTGCAGCCGGCCGCCGGCGATGATGTCGGCCGCGCCCGCATCCTCGGCCATGTAGAGCGGATTCTCGTAGCGCATGTCGATGACGGCCGTGCCGATCTCGATGCGGCTGGTCTTGGCGCCGACGGCCGCCAGCAGCGGGAATGGCGAGGCGAGCTGGCGGGCGAAGTGATGCACGCGGAAATAGGCTCCGTCGGCGCCGAGCTGCTCGGCGGCGACGGCGAGATCGATCGATTGCAACAGCGCGTCGGATGCCGAACGCACCTGCGATTGCGAAGAGGGCGACCAGTGCCCGAATGACAGGAAACCAATTTTTTTCATGGTCCTGAAGTATATGCGGGCGGCACATGCTTCAATGGCGAAAGAACAGGGTTACACACCGTCGCCCTCCGCAATAGCTTAAACGCGCAACACCAGAGAGGATGGATGCTCAGGGGAATCCGCATCGTCGAGATCGAGGCGCTGGGACCGGCGCCCTTCGCCGGCATGCTTTTCGCGGACCTCGGCGCCGATGTCATCGTCGTCCACCGCAGGGAGCCGTCCGTGCCGGGCGCGCCCCAGCGCTCGCTGCTCGATCGCGGCAAGCGCTCCATCGCGCTCGACCTGAAGAATTTGGATGACGTGGCCGTGCTGACGCGCCTCATCGCCACCGCCGACGGGCTGATCGAGGGTTTCCGGCCCGGCGTCATGGAGCGTCTCGGGCTTGGCCCGGAGGCCTGCCTCGCGGCCAATCCGCGCCTGGTCTATGGCCGCATGACCGGCTGGGGCCAGCACGGTCCGCTGGCCGCCACCGCCGGCCACGACATGAACTATATCGGCCTGTCCGGCGCGCTCTGGTACGGCTCCTTGCCGGGAGAGCCGCCCATGGCGCCGCCGACGCTGGTCGGCGACGTCGGCGGCGGGGCGCTCTATCTGGTGATCGGCATGCTGGCCGCCATGATGAACGCGCGCGCCGGCGGCCAGGGCATCGTCGTCGACGCGGCGATCGTCGACGGCTCGGCCCATATGATGAACCTGCTGATGTCGCTCGCACGGTCCGGCGCGCTTGCCGCCGACCGCGGCCGGAGCCTTCTCGACGGACCGCATTGGTGCCGCGTCTACCGGACATCGGACGCCGGCTTCATCAGCGTCCAGTGCGTCGAGCCGAAATTCTACGCGCTCTTCCTCGACAGGCTTGGCTTGACCGCCGATCCGCAATTCGCCAGCCAGTTCGATCGCGAACTGTGGCCCGGGCTTTGCGAACGGCTGGCGGCGATCTTCGCCACGCGATCTCGCGACGAGTGGGTCAAGTTGTTCGCGGGCTCGGACGCCTGTGTCGGTCCGGTCTTCAGCCCCCACGAAGCGGCACTGCATCCGCACATGGCCGCGCGCGGCACGTGGCTGAAGGTGGACGGCCTCCTGCAGGCGGCGGCCGCGCCGCGCTTTTCCGGATGGGAACAAAAGACACCGGCCAAAAGCCCCATGCCCGGCGAACATGACGCAGAAATCCGCGCAGGCTTGCCGAGTTGAGGCGAGGTCCATGACAGTTCGGTCGATCGTGAAATTCCCCAATCCCCTCCTTCGCGCCGTGGCCCAACCCGTGGAGCTGTTCGACGACGATCTGCAGGCCTTGGCCAGCGACCTCATCGACACCATGCGCGCGGCCCCCGGAATCGGTATCACCGCCCCGCACATCGGCATTCTGAAACGCCTGGTCGTCATCCAGCTCCCTTCCGCGGCAAAACCGGCGATCTATGCAAATCCGTCCGTCGTCCAGGCCTCGACCGAAATGATCCGTCATGAGGAAGGCAGCGTTTCGATGCCCGGTGTCACCGACGACATCGAGCGGCATGCCCGCATCCGCGTTCGCTATCAGGATCTGGATGGCAATGAGCGGTTCGAGGACGCCGAGGGCCTGCTGGCGGTTTGCCATCAGCATGAGATCGATCAGCTCGACGGGCTGTTCTGGACGCACAGACTGACCCGCCTCAAGCGCGACCGGCTGATCAAGCGCTATAGCAAGCTGACGCGAGCCTCGTAGACGCCACGGGGCGGATTGCGATGTTACGCCGGGCATGGCCGCGCTGGCGGACCGTGTCACGTTCGCAACGTGATGGCCTGATCGCGGACGAAACGTCCGCCGGTCATTTTCCGCAGTGGTGATCGTTGATCTTGTTTATCGCAAAACCGTCCGGACCAGTCCGGTGGTAGGAGCAGGCTCCAGCAGCCGTTGTGAACAACTGCTGGTCGTAGTAGCGCGGGCCGCCGAAGAGGAAGTCGATGAGATCGTCATTGGCGGGAACGTAGCGCTCCTGTTCGTCCTGGTGATGACGGTGCTTGGCGCCCGCGAAAGCCAACGAGGACATGCCGAAGCCCATCGCGAGAGCAAGAGCGCAGATCGCCAACCGTTTCGTCGTCATCGCAAACACCCTTCTGTTCGGGATTCGATCTTATATCGAAAATCGCCAGATGACGAAAAGTTCCTGATTAACGGCCTTGCTCCGGCCGATGCGCGGCAGTCGCCGACGAGCCCGGACCGCGGGCGCCCTCACCTGACATCGCCACGCCCTCAATCCGTCTGGATCCAGACGGATTTGGTCTCCAGATACTCGTGCAGATGCTCGATGCCGCCCTCGCGGCCATGGCCGGACATCTTCATCCCGCCGAAAGGCACGGCCGGATCGATGGCATGGTACATGTTGACCCAGACCGAGCCGGCCTTGATGCGGCGGGCTAGCTTGTGCGCGGTGCCGAGGTGGGTGGTGAAGACGCCGGCCGCAAGCCCGTAGGGCGTCGCGTTGGCGCGCGCGACAGCCTCGTCCAGCGTGTCGAACGGCATCGCCGAAATAACGGGTCCGAAAATCTCCTCCCGCGCGATGGTCATGGTGTCCGACACCGCGCCGAAAACGGTCGGCGCGATGAAGTTGCCGCCATCATAGAGTTCGCCTGTCAGCCGCGCGCCGCCGGCGACCAGTTGAGCGCCTTCGTCGCTGCCGGCCTTGATGTAGCCTTCCACTTTGCCGGCCTGCCTGGCATTGATGAGCGGCCCGATTTCGGTCTCCGCCTCGATGCCATGGCCGATGCGCAGTTTTCCGGCGAACTCCGCCAGCCGGCGCACGAATTCGTCATGGATCTCGCGCGCCACGAACAGGCGCGAGCCGGCAATGCAGATCTGGCCCGAATGCACGAACACCGCCATCGCCGCGATTGGGACAGCCTTGTCGATGTCGGCGTCGCGGCAGACAATGATCGGTGACTTGCCGCCAAGCTCAAGCGAGACGCGCTTGAGGTTGGTGACAGCAGCCCGCGCGATCGCTTGACCTGTCAGCGTCGAGCCGGTGAAGACGATCTTGTTGACGTCGGGATGTTCGGCGAGCCGCGCGCCCGCTTCGGCCCCGGTACCGGTGACGATGTTGACGACGCCGTCGGGCACGCCGGCTTCCTGCATCAGCCCGGCGATCAGCAGCGGCGTCAGCGATGCCTCCTCGGACGGTTTCAGCACGATGGTACAGCCCGTGGCGAGCGCCGGCGCGATCTTCCAGATCGAGCCGCGGTCGGCGCGTTCCAGGGAATGATCGCGCCAACGACGCCAACCGGCTCGCGCCTTGTGAAGGTGACGATTTCGCCCGGAATGGAATTGTCGATCGCCTCGCCATGCAGCGCCGTCGCCATGCCTGCATAGAAGCGCAGCATGCCGATGACGCGGCGCCGGTTGGCCAGCGTGCGCGTGATCGGCAGCCCCATGTCGAGCGTGTCGCAAACGCTGAGCTCTTCCCAATGTGTCTCGAACAGGTCGGCGATCCTGAGCAGCACGCATTGCCGCTCATAGGGCGAGAATTTCGACCATGGACCTTCGAAAGCCGCGCGCGCTGCCGCGACCGCCGCATCGACATCGGCGGCTCCGCCACGCGGCACCGTCGCCAGCACCTCGCCGGTCGCCGGGTTCAGCGCCTGCATCACCTCGCCGGACTGCGCGGCGACCCACTTGCCGCCGATGAACATCGGCCGGAATTCGCCATGGTAGAGCGACGTGGCCTTCGCCCTCGGGTCGAAATTCACCGTCATCCCTTCCTCCTCGCAAATTCCCGGGCGACTATTACTCCCGGCGCGGGCGACCTCAACAAGGAAAGCTGAAGGGCGTTCGGGTAATCGGACCGCCAGCGTCCGCGCCCGTGTTCACCAGAAAGGCGCAACAACAGGTCCTTGCGGGTTTAAAGATGCCTAGCCCCCGCCGCCCGGCGTGCGTTCCGACAGGAATCGCGTTAGAGCGCCTGGCGTCCCGTTGCGGATCTCGACGTCGTTCCGGCGCGCGATCGCGGCGCGCACAAGCTTGGCGCCGAGATAGCGGAACGGTTCCGGCGGCATCGTCTTGCGCCGATCGAGCCCCACCAGCCCACTGCTGCTCCAGCGATCCTTCCGTTCCAGAACAAGGCTGGCGAGGACGCGGCCGCCGATTGGGGTCTGGGCAATGCCGGTCCCGTTGTAGCCCATGCCAAAGACAATGTTAGGATGACCCTTCAAGTGATCGAAGACGGGGACATGCTCCGGCACGCAGTCGATCGGGCCCGCCCAATCATAGTCGATCGGCACTCCTCGCAGTTCGGGGTAGACGCGGGCCAGTTCGCGGATATTGTCCCTTCCGTGTTCGGGGCTGCGGTTGAAGCTTTGGCCGAAATTGCCCGCATAGGCGATGTTGCCGCTGCCGCGGCCGAAGACCACCCGGCCTTTCGGGGTGCGCTGGTAATAGAGGACCTGGCGCTGCGCGTCGCAGATGGAGGCTCCGTCTCGCCAGCCGATTCGGTCGAGCAAGTCAGGGATTTCCGCGGTCGCGACCACCTGGCTTGCGACCACGTAGAGATGCCGTCGCAGTTCGGGCAGCGCCGACAGCCAGGCATTGGCCGCCAGCACGACCTTCTCGGCCCTCACCTCGCCCTGCGCGGTCCGGACCACACAGGTCCTGCCGGGCACGATTTCGGTGACGGGACTGCGCTCATGGACGACCACGCCGCGAGCGATCGCCAGGTCGCGCAGGCCGGTCGCCAGCTTGGCTGGATGCACGGTTCCGGCATTCGCCTCGACGACGCCGGCATAGGAGGCGGAAGACCCGGTCCGCTGCTTGATCTCCTCGCCGGTCAGCTGCCGGAAGCGGTTGGCCCCGGCTGCCTCGGTCATCGCGACAGCGCGGTTCCAGGCTCCCTCCTGGGCCGTGGAACTGGCCGTCCACAGCCAGCCGTCGAGACGAAGATCCATATCGATCGTGCCGTCGCGCTGAAGTTTCTCCAGCTCTGCGATGGCATCGACGCTATCGGCGCAAAGCGCCCGCCCCTCCTCCTCGCCGACGACGGCGCTGATCTGATCGAGCTCGGCGAACCAGGAATGCACCTGTCCACCATTGCGCCCCGAAGCGCCGGAGCCGCACTGATCGGCCTCGATCACCATGACGCGGGTTTCGGGAGCCAGATCGCGGATCCGCAACGCCGTCCACAGCCCGGTATAGCCGCCGCCGACGATCACCACGTCGGCCTGCTCGCCGCCGACCAAGGGTTGGGTCGCCGGGGCAGCGGCAATGTCCTGCAGCCAGAACGACCGATCGGCTGTCGCCGCGACCGCCGGCTGTCTCATCCGTAAAGTGGCCATGTCAGACCCTCGTCTCGCGATTGATCACGTCGGCATATTTCAGCGGCAGCCAGTCGGGGATGGGGCGCGGTTCCTGCGGGAAGCCGCCGAGATGCGTGCAGGTCCTGCTGGCGTCGAGAGAGGCTTTTCGCATGGCATCGTCGGCATCGAGACCCGCGAAGCAGAACGCGGTGATGAAGGTGGCGATAAAGCTGTCTCCCGCACCGCACGTGTCCACGACGGCGGTCGGCGACGCCTCGACATGGCGAACGCCTTGGCTGTCGCCGAAATAGGCGCCGCGGCTGCCGCAGGTGAGCACGACCTGGCGCGCCCCGGCCGACCGCAGCGCGGTCATGAGGGGCTCGACCGGCACGCTCGGCTCGTCTGGACCGGACGCGAAGACCAGAGGCACGCCCTCCAGTGGCAAGGCCAGATGCGCGGTCGAGACGTCAAGACTGAACGGCACGCGCTCGCGAACCAGGCGGCGCACGAGATCCTCGTTGGCATTGGTGCCCAGATGCACCCAATCGGCTTTCGAAATGACCTGCCAGTTGCGCGGCGCGGGCATGTAATTCTCGCCGACGCCGAAGGATTCGAACAGGAAAGTACGGTCGCCCGACTGGTCGCGCAGCAAGGTTACAGCCGTGTCGCCGGACATCATCTCGACATCGTTGCGGGACAGCCCGGCGGTCTCGATCTCGCGGAGCGTTATCTCACCTTCAGGATCATCGCCAACGGCGCCGAAATAGCGTGCGCTCCAGCCATTGCGGCGCCATTGAACGGCAACGTTGAGGGCGTTCCCGCCCACGGTCAGGAGGTCCTTGTTGAGATAGACGTCGAGGCAGTTGTCACCGACGGCGACCAGATTGGGCGGTGCTCTTCCGGTCATGCTGCTGTCGGCGCCCGCGTCATGTGAGGCTCGATGGCCTTGAGATTGCGTGTCCACGCCGCGACCGGGTCCAGAGCATAGGAGCCATTTCCGAACGGCTCGAAGGTCAGTTTCCCCCGATAGCCCGACGCGGCGAGGTCGTCGAGGTACTGGCCGATCGGAAGCTTGCCGTCGCCCCAGACAAGATGTCCCGCCGGCAGCCCGTCGACGATCTGCACATGCGCGAGGCGCGGCCCGAACAGCCTGACATAGTCGGCCACGGTATCGCCGGCAGTGGCCATGCCGACCGTGTCCAGGACCACATCAACAGTGTCGGCGCCGATCTCATCGAGCATTTCGCGCAGGCCCGCCGCATTGGTGACGACGTTGGTTTCGACGCGTTGAAGCGGCTCGAGCAGGCAGCGCACGCCGACCGAGGACGCATGGGCGGCGATCTCCGCGAGCGACTGGGCCGACCGTGCCCACGCCTCTTGCGGCGGGTCGTGTTCATATCCACGCCCGGACGTCAGAAACAAATATCGGGCGCCCAGTTCGGCGCATATGTCCGCCGCGCGGCAGAACCGCCTGACGCTGTCGCGGCGGTATGCGCCGTCGCCCGACGCGATGTTGATCGGATAGATCACCTGCTCGGGCGTGAAGCACCAGACCGTCAGGCCGTTCTGCGCAAGTATCTCGCGAACCGATCGAACATGCGCCTCTGTCGCATGAAACAGGTCGAGATGCGGCGCGATGCCCCAAAGCTCGATCTCCTTGAAGCCGAAGCCGCGAAGGATCCCGGCAACGCGCTCGAATGCGTAATGCTGGAAGGCGAAGTTGGCCCCAATCAGCTGGTCGACCTTGAATTGCGGCATTGACGTCCTTCCCGGTGATTTATTTGCCGATGCCTTCGGAGAGGCCGCGGATGAAGTACCGCTGTGCGGCGAAGAAAAGCAGGACGATCGGCAGGGCCGAGATCGTCATCGCCGCGAAGACGACGCCGTAATTGGTGCCGTTCTTGGACATCAGCGAGGTGAGGCCGACGGGCAGCGTCTGCACCGCCGATCCATTGGTGAAGACCATCGCGAATAAATACTCGTTCCAGGCGAACAGCACGTGCAGGATGATGCAGGAGATGATGATCGGCTGGCACAGCGGCAGGATGATACGCCAGAAGATCTGCCCCTCGCTGGCGCCGTCGATGCGGGCCGCCTCGTCGAGATCCTTCGGCAGCCCAAGCATGTAGGCGCGGATCAGGAAGGTGCTGAACGGAATCCGGAACGCCGTGTAGAGGATGATCAGCGCCCAGTAGGTGTTGTAGAGGCCGATGGCCTGCAGCATCCGCACCAGCGGGATCAGCGCCACGGTCGGACTGAGCATGAGGCCGCCAAGAACCAGACCGACGATAAGCGGCTTGCCGGGCATTGGCGTTCGCGTCAGCCCGTAGGCGGTCCAGGCGCTGATCAGCACCGTGCAGATCGCTGAAGCGACGGTCACCAGCAGGCTCGAGACCAGATAGTCGCGGACGCCCCGGTTCCAGGCCTGCACATAATTGCCCCAGGTCCACCGCGACGGCAGCGCGAACGGGTCGCCGAAGATCTGCCCATTATCCTTGAAGCCGTTGAGCGCCATCCAGACCAGCGGATAAAGCACGACGATGCCGAGACAGATCAGGAACGAGTACAGAAAGGCTTTCGCAAGAGCGCTCCCGAAGGCCGGGCGCGCGGTCCGCCCGCTGGCCGCCATCACCGTCACAGCTCGACCCTCCGGCGCCTGGTGTACCAAAGCTGGGCCGCTCCGGTGATCATGGTCACGGCGAAGATCACGGCGGCGATCGCGGCGCCGTAGCCGAAATTGTTCTGGATGAAGCCCTGCTGGTAAAGCCATGTGCCAAGCACCTGGCTGCGGTTGTTGGGGCCGCCGGCGGTCATGACCATGACTTCGTTGAACACCTGGAACGCGCCGGTGATGGTGACGATGATCATCAGGCCGGTCATCTCGCGGGTCAGTGGCAGCGTCACGCTCCACAGCCTGCGCAGCGGCCCGGCTCCGTCCATGACCGCGGCATCATAGAGATCACGCGGAATCTTCTGGATCGCGATCGCGAACAGGAGCGTCGAATAGCCGAAGCCCTGCCACTGGCTCATCGCGATGATCGCGTAGATCGCCGTGTGCTCGCCGCCGAGCCAGGGCTGGATGAGTTGTTCCAGGCCAATGCGCCTGAGCCCGGCGTTCAAGAGCCCGATATCCGGCTGGTAGATGAAATAAAACAGCAGGCCGGTCACGGTGATCGAGATCGCGGACGGAATGAAATAAATCGCCCGCCAGAAGCGCCTTTGCCGCTCGCTGCCCAGCCCCTCGATCAGCGCCGCCAGCACGAAGGCGCCGCCGACCTGGAAGACGATGGAGATCAACGCGTAGAGCGTGTTGTTCCACAACGCCACCCAGACGACCGGGTCGTGTAGCAGCCGCTCATAGTTGGCGAGGCCGATATTCGTGGTCTCGCCGGTAAAAATATCCTCGTCGGTGGTGCTGACGATGAAGTTGTCGACGATCGGGTAATACACGAACCAGCCGACCAGGATCACCGCAACGGCGACCCACCGGAGCGAGCCCCAGTGGCGGAACCGGCGGCCGGCTTTCGCCGCCGGCTCGCCCTTGGCGTTGCTCAAGGCAGCGCCTTCCATTCTGGCCAGACCGGGATTCGCCATTGGCCTATTTCGATGCCGCGGCCGCCTGCTTGACCTGCTCCATGACCTGTTCCGGCGTCATCGAGCCGCCGGTGAGGGCCTGGAGGCTGGACAGCCAGGCGGAGGCCACGCGCGGCGGGTTCACCGTGTCCAGCCACGGCATCAGGTAGGAAGCGGAGGCGATCTCCTTGAGGCCGGCCACGACGGAAGGGTTCATGTTGGCTTCCGACGCCCCGCCGATGGTCGCGCTGGGCTGCCCGTAGGGCGGAGCCGAGAGCACCTGGCCATTCTGCTTGGACGTGACGAATTTCATGAAGTCGATCGCCAGCGGGATGTTGGTGGAGGCGGAACTGATCATGTAGCCTTCCGGCGCGCCTTCGATCGCTTTCGCGTCGCCCTTCGCGCCGTTCGGCACAGGCAGCGTGAAGAAGCCCAGATCGGATACTTTCAAAGCGGAATCCGCCGAAGCGCTCTGATCGAACTCGATGATTTCCTGGTAGTACATGGCCGATTTCGTGTTGCTGAAGGTCTGGATGGCCGACGAATAGGAGGTGCCGTTCACCGAGGCGCCGCCATCCGTGCAACTGTCGATGAGCTGCTTGTACTGGGTGAGCGCGGCGACATAACCCGGGTCGCTATAGTCCGCCGTGCCGGGGTCGAAATCCTTCTCGAGTACCGCCTGCGGAACGTCGTAGGCGAGCAGCTGCCCCACATAGTGGATTGCCGGCCAGGCTTCCTTGTTGCCGAAAGAGATCGGCGTCATGCCCGATTTCCGGATCGTCTCGCAGGACGACAGGAGCTCCTCGAAGGTCTTGGGCGCGCTCAGGCCGAGTTTGGAGAACGCCTGCTTGTTGTAGCCCATGAATTTTGCGTCGAGATAGAGCGGAATGCCGTAGTATTTGCCATTGTACATGAAGGCCTGAACGGCCGCCGGCGTCAGTGTCTTGCCCCACTCGGTATCGGGCCCGATGACCGGGGTCAGGTCGACGGCGCGATGGCCGCGCACGAAATTTCCGCCCCAGCTGCCGGTCCAGGAAAAGTAGATGTCCGGGAGCGAGTTCGACGCGACCAGCGTTTTGGTCTTGTCCTTGACGCTGTCGTCGCTTTCCTGGATGAGTTCGACCTTCACGCCGGGATGAAGCTTCTCATAGTCCTGGGCGACGCCGACAAAATACGGCGCAAGCTGCTGCGCGCCGAATTTCGTCAGGACCGACAGCGTTCCCTGGTAATCGACCTTAGCGTTCGGATCGGCCTGGACCGCCTCGGCGCCGATACCCTGTCCCATTGTCAGACCCAGTGCCGATGCCGCGGCAAGCGCGGCGATTGCCGCCTGTGTTGAATATTTCATGATCAGTTCCCTTCTTCGTTTTTATGAGGTGAGGTGATCAGTATTCGACGCGCTTGTAGTAGCGGCGCGTCGTCAGCGGGTGATTGCGCAACACTTCCAGATGCGCGCTCACCCGTTCCAGCAACGTCGCAAGCACGATCGGCGAGATCAGCTTGCGGACAGCAGGCGAGATACCGGGCAGTTCGACCGACGCGGCATCGAGAACGTGCACCTTGTCGGTGTATCGTTTGATGAAATTTTCGACGCGATCACCCAGCGGACGGCTGGCATCTTCCCCCTTGAAGAGGAATACGCTCACACCCGGTTCGACCAGCTCCAGCGTGCCGTGGAAGAAGTCGGCGGCATGGACCGGTCTGGTCCTGATCCACTGCATCTCTTCCAGAATGCACATGCCGTAATAGTAGGCTTGCGGCCAGACGGAGCCGGCGCCGGTGAAGATGTGATAGGTTTCGTTCTTGATCGTGTCGGCGAGTTTCGCCGCGCTGTCTTCATAGGCCGCCTTTGCCCCAACCAGCAGTTCCGGCAGTCTCTTGAGCTCGGCCACCGTGGCGTCGAAGTCCTCGTATTCGCCGCGCTCCGCCAGCAGTGCCAGCACGATCAGCAGCGACTGCAGATAGAAGGACTCCGAAGAGGTGTCGTCCTCCGCGAAGTTCGTGAAGGTGAAATCGGCTTCCCTGGCAAGTGGCGTGTCGGAATGGCCGGTGAGCGAGAGCGTGCGCACGCCTCTCTGCTTCAGGAAGGAAAGCAGCTGCACGCTTTCCCTCGTCGTGCCCGACAGCGACGGGATGACCACGAGCGACTTCCGGTCCAGCCCGGCGGGCGGATCAAGCACGACCTGCGCCGGATATTCTCCCCGCACCGGGAAGCTCGTACGACGCTCGGCCAGCTCGATCGCTGGAAGGGTCAGAAGCTGCACGCCACCGGTCCCCATGAAATAGAGCCGCTCGACGCCCTCGCCGAGCAGCCGGTGCATGAGCGCCCTCGCCTCTCCGGCGAAGGAGACGGCTCCGCCCTGGATCTTGATGAAGCGGTCTTTGTCAAAGTTGAGCATGCAGGTCTTCCTCGTATTTTCGCTGCGGCAGGGCGTCCGCTCGTTGCAGGCACCGCCGGCGGATCGCCATGGCCACCATCGATCCGAATGATTGTGAGATCGATCTCACATATTTAACGCACGCATTTCAGAGGTTGGCAAGCCCCCTCACAGGACGAATTCGCGGAAGAGCCTATTTGGATCGGGCGATCAGCGCCCGTGCAGCCGCGAGACCGAGCCGCGAACGATGAGACGGGTCGGGAAGCGCGTGTGGCGCGGGGCCAGCTTCTTGCCGGCCAGGCGGTCGAGCAGCATTTTGGCGGCAAGCGGCCCTATTTCGGCTGTCGGCTGCGCAATGACGGTGATCTGGGGATCGGTGAAGGTGGCGAGGTTGAAATCGTCGAACCCGACCAGCGAAACATCATGCGGGATGGACAGTCCCATCGAGCGCAGGCCGAGCAACGCGCCTTGGGTCATCAGGCTGTCCACGGTGAACAGGGCGGTCGGACGATCGCGGCGGCTGAACAGTCGAATGGTGGCTTCGACAGCATGTTCCACGGTCGAGCGTGACACGCTGACCAGCGACGGGTCGAGGGCGATGCCATGCGCCGCAAGCGAATTCTGGTAACCGGCAAGGCGCTCCTGCGCGGTGAAGATGCGCGATTCGTCCCGCAACAGGCCGATGCGCTCATGGCCATTGGCAACCAGGTAGTCCACGGCCGCGCGCGCACCGCCTTCATTGTCGACGACGACGCTGTCGCAGTGCACTTCCTTGACGACACGGTCGATCAGCACGACCGGCGTGCCCTCACGGGCGAGCTGCACGATATGCTGGCTGTCCGTCGCCGAGGTCGGCGCGAGAATGAAGCCACGGATGCTGAGCGAACGCAGGCTTTCGAGCAGTTCCTTTTCCTGTTCGACATTCTCTTCGCTGCTGGCGATCAGAAGATTGTGGCGGTGCCTGCGCAGTTCCGCCTCGATATCATGGGCAATGCGCGCGAAGAACGGATTCTGGATGTCGCCGGGAATGAAGCCGACGATCGGCAGTTGCCCGCTGCGCAGGGCCTGCGCGACGAGGTTGGCGCGATAGCCCAGTCGCTCGGCGGCTTCCAGCACGCGCAAAGCCGTACCGTCGCCGACGTAACCATAACTGTTGAGCGCCCGCGCCGCCGTGGCGCGCGAAACGTTGGCCGCGGCGGCCACGTCTTTCAGGGTGATCCCTTTCTGCGTCACGATCATTGTGCTCCCGGGACGGCAATATCCCGTTTGGCGAACCCGCGGGCGAACTTGCCCGTACGCTATTGGTAAATAACAACAATGGTGGGCCCGGAGGGACTCGAACCCCCAACCAAGCGGTTATGAGCCGCCGGCTCTAACCATTGAGCTACAGGCCCCACGCGGGCTGGATTAATGTTTTTCGCATCGCGGCACAAGGCTTTCCCGGCGGGCTTTCGCAGATCGCCCAAATCAACCCATAATCGCGCTCTACGCGCTCCCCTGCGACTTGATCGCAGACCAAGGAGATTTTCATGACCAGACATCTTTTGCCCCTCGCGCTCGCCGCTGCAATCGCTTTTCCGGCGATGGCTGGAGCCACCGATCTGCCGACGCCGCCCCGCATCATCGTGTCCGGCGAGGGCGAAGCAACCGTGGCCCCCGATCTGGCGGTGCTGACGCTCAGCGTCATGCGCGAAGCCAAGACGGCGCGTGCCGCACTCGACGCCAACAATGATGCCATGGCCGCCGTGATTGCCGCGATGAAGGCCGCCGGCATCAAGGATCGCGACCTGCAGACCGCGGGCATCCAGATCAACCCCCGCTACAACTACACCAACAAGCCGGACGGCAGCCAGGAGGCCGAACTCGTCGCCTATCAGGTGACCAACACGCTCTCGGTGCGCGTGCGCGACGTCGACAAGACAGGCGAGATCCTCGACAAGGCGGTGTCGCTCGGCGTCAACCAGGGCGGCGGCATCGCCTTCACCAATGACAATCCGGCGGCCACCGTCACAGAGGCCCGAAAGAAAGCTGTCGCCGACGCCATGGCCAAGGCCAGGACGCTGGCCGAGGCGGCCGGGGTCAGCCTGGGCCGGGTGCTCGAGATCACCGATCAGAACATCAGGCCGGCGCCGATGCCGATCAACGCCAAGGCATTCGACGCCGCGGCCGGCGCGGCGCCGGTACAGGCCGGCGAGAACGCCTACAATGTCCAGGTCACCGTTACCTTCGAACTGAAGTAGGCGGCGCTGGACGCCGTGGCCGAGCATTGCTTGGCCACGGACCTGCTCAAGAGAGAGCGCCGCGGGCATTAAAAACCCTGCGGAATCGCTCCCGCGGGGGTTTCGGGCCACTTCTTTCCCTAGGGAAAGGGGCTCCAGACCTTCACAGAAGGTCCACGCCTGAGATTCTCAGCGGTTGATGACCGGGCAACCGCGCTCGTTGGCGAACACGATGACGACGCGGTCGCCGTACTGACGGCCCATCACCTTGACCACGCGGCGGTTGACATCGACGATGCGGGCACGGTGCAGCCCCATGCGCTCCGCCTTGTCGAGGGCGCGGTCCGGCGAGCAGCCACGGCGCCAGTCGTCGCGGCGCTCGTCCCGGCGGTGGCGATAGCCGTCGTCGCCGGCATAGACGCCGAAGCGCGGATCCTGGTTGTTGCCGAAGCCAAGATAGAGGCTGTCGGCATGGGCGGGGATGGCCGCCAGCGTGCCGAGGCCGACCAGAGCCGAAAGCGCTGCCGTCTTGATGGTGGTGTACATGGTTCTCTCTCCTTGTTGCGGGCTTGCGCCCTCCTCGTGAAACCGATGGCGGGAGAATGCACCGGCCTGTCTGAACTATTTACGAACTGCCCGTTCATCCGCGGTTCATGTAGCGCCACACGGGCAAAGCGCCGACCTTGCAAATCTTGCCGGCCAAATCCCTCGCCGGCCAAATCCCTTGCCGGCATTCTACAATATCGCGTCAGGCGCCTTCCCCTCGCACGGTTTCCGACAGGCAAACTCCTGACGATCTACCTGCGCGCGTCAGGGCTCGTCGTCGAGCATAAAGTCAAAATAGTCTTCCGGCTCGGCCAGGTCGGTCTCGCTCGCCTTGACCCGGCCGCGCATGGAAATGCCGGCCTCGTGCACGGTCTCGGCACTGCCGGAAACCAACCGATGCCACCAGTAGAGGTCGCGGCCCTCGGCCACCAGCCGGTAGGCGCAGGTGCTGGGCAGCCAGCTGATGGTGCGCACATTCTGCGGCGTCAGGCCGACGCAGTCGGGAACGCGCGCCAGCCGGTTGGCATAGTCCGCACAGCGGCAGCTCTCGGCGTCGAACAGCCGGCAGCCGACGCTGGTCCAGTAGATTTCACCGGTGTCCTCGTCCTCGAGCTTGGACAGGCAGCACTTGCCGCAGCCGTCGCAGAGCGATTCCCACTCGGTGGGGCTCATCTCTTCCAGCGTCTTGGTCTTCCAGAACGGGGTTTCCATTTCCGGCATGTGGCCCCAGCCGCCGCCAAGGTCAAGCGCGGCGACAGCCGGAATGAGGCTGCAAAGGGGGCCGAATGACATGAAGTTGCCTTCAAAAGGTCGGCCAATAGCCCTGTACAGCCCCTAACGATGGGCAACTGGAACCAATTTCGTTAAAAGCGGTTTCGGCAAGGATGGGACCCCACAAGGAGAATTTCGATGAAACGCCAACCACGGATTCTGGCAGGCACAGCCCTTGGCCTGTTGATGGCATCCGCGCCGTTAGGCGCGTCCCCGCTTCAGGGGACAGCCGCGTTCGGCCCCATGCAACGCGGGGGGACACCGCTGATCATCCTGGCGCAGGACACCCCCACCGACCAGGGACAGGGCGACGAGGAACAGCCGCGCAAGAAGAAGCGCGAGCAGCAACAGCAGACCGAGACCGCTCCGGCCGCGCAGCAGCCCGCCCCCGCGGCTGAAGAGCAGCAGCCGCGCAGGAAGAAGCGCGACCAGCAGCAGCAGGCCGAGCAGGCGCCCGCCGGCGAGGCCGCGCCCGCAACCGACGAGCAGCAGCCGCGCAGGAAGAAGCGCGACCAGCAGCAGCAGACCGAACAGGCGCCCGCCGGCGAGGCCGCGCCCGCAACCGACGAGCAGCAGCCGCGCAGGAAGAAGCGCGACCAGCAGCAGACCGAGCAGGCGCCCGCCGGCGAGGCCGCGCCTGCCAACGACAACCAGCCGACCAAGCCTGGCAGGAAACACAAGCTGGACCAGCAGAAAGAGGCGCCGTCCGCCGTGCCGGAGACCGCTCCGACACCGAAGCAGGCTCCTGCCGGCGAAGCGACGCCGAAGGTTGAATCCCCTCCCGCCGGCGAGCAGGTTCCCGCCCAGGGCGAGCAATCCCAGGACAAGACGAAGAAGCACGGCAGGAAACCGGCTGGCGAACAGCCGGCGAATGGCGAGCAGCCCGCGACCGGCGAACAGCCGCGGACCGGTAGGCAGCCCACCACCGGCGAACAGCCGGCGACGGGAGAGCAACCCGCCACCGGTGGGGCCGCTACCAATGGGAAGGCCGCGCCTGTCCAGGGCGAAAACCCGGTTCAGGGCGAAGCCCCCGCCGACAAGAATGCCGCCCCCATCCTCGACAGCCAGAAGGATGCCAGGCGCAAGGGTCGCGGCGAGAACGGCCAGGGCGGCGGGAACCCGGCCACCCAGCCCGCCAACCAGAATGGCGAACAGCAGAACGGCGGGCAGCAGAATGGTGGGCAGAATGCCCAGCAGGGCGGTAACCAGGGCCGGAAGCCGGTAGTGGCGCCGGTGGATCAGGGTCCGCCTCCAACCGACGACAGAGCCGCCCAGGAGGCGATCAAGACGGAAAAAATCGTCCCGGTGACGCAGGAGAAGGGCAAGCGGCTCGAGCGCGCGCCTGACGAGGACATCCGTGACCGCCGCCGGCCCAAGGGCGTCGACGTGCTCAAGGAAATCGGCGACCGGGTGATCGTCCAGTTCAACGACCAGACGTTCGTCCAAAGCAACGATCGCCCGCGCCTGACCCGCGGCGCCAAGGATGTCTACTACGAGGACCTGCCGCAAGGCCGCACGCGCGAGACGGTCGAGCGCGACAATGGCTTCCGGATCGTCACCATACGCAACCGCTACGGCGACATCCTGCAGCGGTCGCGCATCGCGCCCGACGGTCGCGAATACGTTCTGAGCTATGTCGACGAGCGCAGCTACCAGGACGAAGATGACTGGCGCGATCCCGGCGATGACCTGCCGCCGATGCGGCTGACCATCCCGCGCCGGGACTACATCCTCGATTCCGAGGATGTCGAAAGCCCCGACGACTATTACACCTTCCTCGAACAGCCGCCGGTGGAGAAAGTGCAGCGTCTGTATTCGATCAACGAGGTCAAGCGTTCGGCTCGCGTGCGCGACATTGCACGGCGCATCGATCTCGACACGCTGAACTTCGAATTCGGCTCGTCCTCGATCTCCGACACCGAGGTGCAGAAGCTCCAGGGTGTCGCCGACGCCATGGAGAAGCTGTTGAAAAAGAACCCGGCCGAGACCTTCCTGATCGAGGGCCATACCGACGCCGTCGGCACGCCCGAGGCAAACCTTGCTCTGTCGGACCGTCGCGCCGAAGCGGTCGCCGAAGCGCTGACCAACGCCTTCGGCATCCCGCCCGAGAACCTGACGACACAGGGCTATGGCGAGGAGTATCTGAAGGTCGACACCTCGGCGCCCAACCGCGAGAACCGGCGCGTCGCCATCCGCCGCATCACCTCGCTCGTGGCGCCGGTGGCGAGCAACAACTGACCTGCTTTTCCAGCGACTTGCAGTGGTTTCTGGAACGAGGTCGGAAACAAGGTCCCATCCCGATCAACCGGGATGGGACGAACTGCCGACGGCACGGCCCGGGTCAACAAGAATTGTACAGGCCTTGGAGCCGGCTCATTGAATCACCGGGCTTCGCACCCCAGATTCCTGACTGGGCGTTCCCTGCCCCGTCCCGACTCCAGCGGGACGCATTGAGCCCCGCCGGCCCTCTCCGGCGGGGTTTTTTGCTTTTAGGCCCACCTTGCAAACGCTGGCCTGGCAGTCGAAATACGCGCTCAACGAAGGACGAGGCGAATTGATGCCTACGGAAGAAACCGGCGATCAGAGGCTTGAGCGGCTTCGTCGGGCAATCGACGAGGGCGACCAGTCAGGTGAACCGGAGCCGTTCGATGTCGAGTCATTTTTTGAAAGCAAGCGGCGGCGGCAGGATCGCCTTCAGTAGATGTTCCTGATCTTGCTGTCCGTCCTGGCAAACACCTCATCCGGCACAAAAAAATCTCCGGCCAGCGGTCCGGTTGCGTCAGGCGCATAGACCGAGAAATCGCTGACGCCCTCGGCGCGCAGCACCTCTTCGTCGATATAGAAATTGCCTGATTCCTCGCGCGACGGCCGCATGAAGATCGCGTGCGCGGCGTCGGCCATGATGTCGGGCGACCGGCTCATCGCCGCGACCGTCGCTCCGCCCAGAAGGTTGCGTACCGCGGCCGTGTCGATGGTCGAGATCGGCCACAGCGAATTGACCGCGATGCCATCCCTGGCGAATTCCGCGCTCATGCCCAGCGTGCACATCGACATGCCGAACTTGGCCATGGTGTAGGCGACATGGTTCTTGAACCATTTGGCCTTCATGTCGAGCGGCGGCGCCAGATTCAGGATGTGAGGGTTCTTCGCCAACTTCAGGTGTGGAATGCACATTTTGGACACGAGGAAGGTGCCGCGCGTGTTGATCTGATGCATCAGATCGTAGCGCTTCATGTCGGTTTCCAGCGTGCCGGTAAGCTGGATGGCGCTGGCATTGTTGACGCAGATATCGATGCCGCCGAATTTCTCGACGGTTCTGCCGACCGCCTCGGCCACCTGCGCTTCCTCGCGGATGTCGCATAGCACCGGCAGTGCCTTGCCGCCGGCCTGCTCGATCTCTTCAGCGGCGCTGTAGATCGTTCCCGGCAGCTTCGGGTGCGGCTCCGCCGTCTTGGCGGCGATCGTCACATTGGCGCCGTCGCGCGCGGCGCGCAGCGCGATCGCCAGCCCGATGCCACGTGACCCGCCGGAGATGAACAGCGTCTTTCCCTTGAGCGACATTTTTCCTCCGCCTGGATTGTCTTGTGTCGCGATCCTTGCGCGCGCCAGAGCGGGATACAAGAGCTTGTGGTGCGACGCGATGGTGACGTAGCGGAGGGTATCGTGCCTTGTCGGCTGCAAACGACGTGGCGCCGAAACCGATTTGGCGTATGATTCCATACCGGATGGCAGATCACCAAATGGCTTTGTTCATCAAGAATGTCGAAGTGGAGCGGTTGGCCCGAGAACTTGCCAAGAGCCGTGGTGTGCCGGTGACCGAAGCGATCCGGCAGAGCCTCGAAAACGAAACTGCTCGCGAACACCTGACTTCTCAGCAAAACGAGTCTGACCTGATCGCGAGGCTGATGGAAATTTCAGAGCAAGCAGGCCGGATACCTCATCGGGACCACCCAATGACCGAAGACGAAGTACTCGGTTACGATGAACTCGAAATACCGAGCAGATGATGGATACTTCGTCCGCACTGTCGCGCCGCCCCTCATTGCCCTGCCGGGCATTTCTCCCCGCATAGTGACGGGGAGAAAGACGCTCTGTCCGAACCGGATAGATAGGTAACAGAATGGACCGATAGCATGGGTGACAGTTTTCTTGTCCGCCGGAGGACCGGC